>NZ_JBFUMR010000006.1:0-163944 GCF_054049275.1 Nocardioides sp. P5_E3 | reverse complement strand
GGCATGGAGCACCGCGATCTCTTCACGCTGTTCGAAACTCAGACGCGGCCTGAGTCTCGCCGGCGGATCGCACGGGGGCATCACCCCACCACGCTCGCGGTACCAATCCATCCCCGCGAACCGCGACGCGCCAACCCTCTGCGCCGCCTCCGCGACCGTCAGCCCCCCGCGTACAAGACCCCAGAACTCACGACGAACCTGCTGCGGAAACACCCGCCGAGCCGCCATCACAAACACCCCTTCATCACGAGGTGTTGCATCCAGACCTTGAACCCAAGAGGCCGGGAATGTGGCTCACGCACCGCTCGGTGGCTGGTGGTCAGATGTCGGCGCCGAGGCCGTCGTCCTCGCCGGAGTCCTCGTCGCCCTCGTCGCCCTCGTCGTAGTGGAGGTAGTGGATGCCCTCCTCCACGTCGCCGTCGAAGCCGAGCCGACCGTTCTCCATCACCAGGACCCGGTCGCACAGGTTGCGGACCGAGCCGGGCGCGTGCGAGACGTAGAACATCGTCACGCCGGACTTCACGATCTCGTCCATGCGCCGCTTGCACTTGCGCTTGAACGGCCGGTCCCCCACCGCCAGCGCCTCGTCGGCGATGAAGATGTCGGCGTCGACGTTGACCGCGACCGAGAAGCCGAGGCGGGCCTTCATGCCGGAGCTGTAGTAGGCCACGTCGGTGTCGAGGAACTTGCCCAGGTCGGCGAAGTCGACGATCTCGTCGAACTTGCGGTCGGTCTCGGCCCGCGACATCCCGAGGATGGCCGCGTTGAGGTAGAGGTTCTCCCGGCCGCTCAGGTTGTTGTCGAAGCCCGTGCCGGTCGCGATGAGCCCCGCGATGCGGCCGCGGGTGAGCACCGCGCCGGAGTCGGGGCGCATCACGCCGCTGATGAGCTTGAGCAGCGTCGACTTGCCCGAGCCGTTGAGGCCCATCAGGCCGACGGCCTCCCCCTCGTGCACCTTGAAGCTGACGTCGTCGACGGCGTTGAAGCTGTCACTCGTCTTGCGGCCGCGGGCCTTGGCCAGGACGGTCTGCTTGAGCGAGCGCTGGTAGGACAGCGTGAAGGACTTGGTGGCGTTCTCCACCGAGATCATGGTGGTCATCAAAGACGCTCCGGGACCTTGGACTCGAGGCGGGCGAAGATCCGCTGCGACATCACCAGCAGCACGAGCGCGATGGCCGTCATCACGAGGCCGCGCGTGAACAGGTGGTCGGGCAGGTTCACCGCCGCCGTCGCCTCGGGGTCGCTGGTCGTGCCGGTCCAGAAGCCGCGCTGGATGAGCAGGACCGCCTCCGCCATCGGGTTGAGCAGGTAGTAGCTCGCGATCGGCTCCCCGAAGCGCTCCTGCACGAGCGTGTACGGGTACATCATCGGCACGCTGAAGGTGACGAACTGCGTGAGGGTCTGCGCGACCTTGCCGATGTCGCGCATGAAGACGTTGCCGACGCTGAAGAGCAGACCCAGCGCCAGCCCGAGCGCAGCCGTGAGCGTGAAGCCCAGCAGCGCCGCCGCCATCCCCACCGGGTCGGGTGTCCAGCCGAGGAAGAGGCACGGGATCACGAGGATCACCAGCATCGGGATCGTGTGCCAGCCGGCCACGAGCATCCGCGCTACCGGGAACATCTCGCGCGGCACGGGCAGCTTGGTGATCAGCGACCGGTTCTGGACCAACGACTGGGTGCCGCCGTTGAACGTCTCGGTGAAGAAGTGCACGACCACCATGCCGGCGAACAGGTGGATGGCGAAGTTCTCCATCCCGGCGCCGCGGCCGATCATCACCTGGAACAGGAAGTAGAACATGCAGAACCGGATGGCCGGCTGCAGGTAGCTCCACAACCAGCCCAGCACCGTGCCCTGGTAGCGCGACTTGATGGTGTTGCGCACCAGCATGCTGAGCAGGTAGCGGCGGCGCACGACCTCGCCGAGGCCCGTGGCCGCTGGCGGGGCCAGTGGCAGGGCCTCCAGCTCGGACGTGCTGGGCCGAGTCGGGCCCGATGCTGTCGTGCTCACGGGCGGCTCACTCGGTCTTGCTCGCCGGACCGTCGGCGGGGGTCTCCGCAGGGCGGTCCGCCGGGTCGGTCCAGGGGGCGAAGGTCTTCTCCCACGCCTCGGGAGAGGTGATCTCGCCGAGGGCGTCGCGGTACTGCTGGGCCAGGGCCGGCCACTCGCGACGGAAGCGCCTGTGGATCTCGATCGTGCGCTTGAGCAGGTCGCGGTAGTGGGCCGGGTCGCGCTTGTAGAGGGCGACAGACGAGCCGTCGTTCATCGAGACCACCACGGAGTCGTACTTCGCGAGGTTGAACCAGCCGGCGTCCATCGCGGTCAGCTCGGTCTCCGGGTAGTCCTCGGCCATCTCGCGCACCGGGCGCAGCTGGCGCAGCGGCGCGAGGCCGGCAGCCAGCAGCGTGGCCTTGCGACCGGGGATCTCGATGTCGGACTTGCCCTTCTTGGGCGGCTTCTTGCGGCGCACCGGCGGCAGCTCGTCGCGGTCGGTGTGCAGCTGGGCGTCGGAGAACTGCTTGCGGAACGCGTTGATCTCCGCCAGCTTCGTGGCGAGCTCGCCGTGCAGGGCGTGCGGGCCCCGCAGCACGTCCTCCATCGCGAGGTGGCGCAGCTCCGCGGTGGAGTACTGCAGCGACGCGAGGTGCTTGACCTGGTGGTTGAGGCTCTCGCGCACCATCCGGCCGCCGCGCTCGTAGGGCGAGTGCAGCAGGGCGGCGATGATCCGGTTGCGGTGGTGGAAGTAGGACTGCCAGTCGACGCCGTCGTTCTTGTCGGTCCACGGCACGTGCCAGACCGCAGCGCCCGGGAAGGACACCGTCGGGTAGCCGGCCTGCTTGGCGCGCAGGCCGAACTCGGAGTCGTCCCACTTGATGAAGACCGGCAGCGACAGGCCGACCTCCTCCAGCACGACCCGCGGGATCAGGCACATGAACCAGCCGTTGAAGTCGACGTCGGCGCGCTTGTGGAGCCAGCGCGAGGAGCGCAGGTTGCGGGCAGCGAAGTCCCACTGGCTGTAGCCGTCGAGGCGGGTCTGCCACCAGAAGCGCCACGGCTGCACGATCTCGCCGAACGAGTGGAGCTCGGAGCGGCTGAAGAGGTTGAACATGTGGCCACCGACGATCGTCGGCCGCTTGGCCAGGTCGCCGAAGGTGACCGCGCGGATGATGCCCTCGGGCTCGCAGACGACGTCGTCGTCCATCATCATCGCGTAGGTCGCGGTGCCCTTCCGGACGCTCTCGAGCTGACCGCGGGCGTAGCCACCGGACCCACCCAGGTTGCCCTGCACGATCACGCGCAGCTTGTCGCCCAGGCCTGCCTCGGCGGCCGGGAAGTACTCGCTGTCGGTGACCTTGTCCTTGCCCTGGTCCATCACCATCACGGTGTCGAGGTAGGGCTGGAGCTCCTCCGCGTCGCCGAGCTGGCCCAGCAGCTGGGCGCTCATGTCGGGCAGCATCGTGGTGATGCAGACGTCGACCGTGCCGTGCTCGGCGCGGTCGGCCGGGACCTGAGCGGTCCACTCGGCCCCCTCGACGGTGGCGCCGTGGTCGCCGGCGACGACGTCGTACCAGTACCAGCCGCCGTCGACGAACGGCTTGAGCGGCAGCGAGAAGGAGAACAGTCCGCGAGCGTCCTGCC
Source organism: Nocardioides sp. P5_E3 (assembly GCF_054049275.1). Taxonomy (NCBI): domain Bacteria; kingdom Bacillati; phylum Actinomycetota; class Actinomycetes; order Propionibacteriales; family Nocardioidaceae; genus Nocardioides; species Nocardioides sp. P5_E3. The sequence goes on along the minus strand of NZ_JBFUMR010000006.1, from coordinate 160,308 downwards.
CCTCCCCCTCGACGGTCGCGGACTCCACGCGCTGGGCGTGGCCGCGGGCCATCGACTTGTAGACGGTCACGACGGAGCCCGCGCCGACGACCTCGACTGTCAGGTCGACGTCGGTGACGACGGTGTGGCGACGCCAGTAGGAGGCCGGGAAGGCGTTGAAGTAGGTGCCGAACGACAGCGGCTGCGACGGCCGGAGCTCCAGCGCGGTGCGCGAGCGGATCTGGTCGGGGTGCAGCTTCTTGCCGGTGGAGGTCGACTGGCGGATCGCCGCGTTGTTGAGGTCCTTGGCCGCCTTGTCGCCGCCGACCGCGTGGCGGTCGGTGTCGAGCTTGGCCTCCTCGAGGTCGACGTAGAGGGGGAAGACGTCGGTGTCGCGGTCGATCGGCATGATCTGCCGCTGCAGCAGCCGGGTGACGGTGGACGTGGTGCTCATGCGTCGATGCCTCCGCTCGTCAGCTCGGCGCCCTCGGTGAAGTGCGGCTTGAGCTTGTTGTCGTACATCGACAGGGCGGCCCCGATGGCCATGTGCATGTCGAGGTACTTGTAGGTGCCCAGGCGGCCGCCGAACAGGACCATCGGCTCGGCCTTGGCCAGCTCGCGGTACTTGAGCAGCTTGGCGCGGTCGTCGGCGGTGTTCACCGGGTAGTAGGGCTCGTCGCCCTCCTCGGCGAAGCGGCTGTACTCGTGGACGATCACGCTCTTGCCGGGCAGGTGGGTCTTCTCCCGCTCGGGGTGGAAGTGCTTGAACTCGATGATGCGCGTGTAGGGGACGTCCTGGTCGTTGTAGTTGACGACGCCGGTGCCCTGGAAGTCGTCGGTCTCGACGACGCTCTCCTCGAGGTCGACGGTGCGCCACGACAGCCGGCCCTCGGAGTTGCCGAAGTACTCGTCGACCGGGCCGGTGTAGATGATCGGCACCTTGCCCTTGTAGTGGTCGGCGACCTCGAAGAAGTCGGTCTCGAGGCGGACCTCGATGTTGGGGTGGTCGGCCATCCGGGTCAGCCACGCGGTGTAGCCGTCGACGGGCAGGCCCTCGTAGGTGTCGCTGAACCAGCCGTTCTGGAAGGTGTAGCGCACCGGGAGCCGGGTGATGATGTCCGCGCTCAGCTCGGTGGGGTCGGTCTGCCACTGCTTGCCTGTGTAGCCCTTGATGAACGCCTCGTAGAGCGGGCGGCCGATCAGGCTGATCGCCTTCTCCTCGAGGTTCGTCGCCGAGGCGGTGTCGAACTCGGCGGACTGCTCCGCGATCAGCGCGCGCGCCTCGTCGGGGGTGTGGCTCTTGCCGAAGAACTGGTTGATCAGCGCCAGGTTGAGCGGCAGGGAGTAGACCTGCCCCTGGTACTTGCCGAACACCTTGTGCCGGTAGTCGGTGAAGGACGTGAACCGGTTGGCGTACTCCCACACCCGCTCGTTGGAGGTGTGGAAGAGGTGCGCGCCGTACTTGTGCACCTCCACGTTGGTCTCCGGGTCACGCTCGGAGTAGGCGTTGCCGCCGAGGTGGTGGCGACGCTCGAGGATGAGCACGCGGAGACCGAGCTCCTCGGCGCACCGCTCGGCGATCGTGAGACCGAACAGCCCGGCGCCGACGATGACGAGGTCGGGAAGCTGCTCTGTGTCGTTCGTGGGGCCCTGGGACAAGGGATGAACTCCTTGGGTGAGAAACGCGGGGTGAGTCTATCGAGGGGGGCGTGCGGAAGCCGTCAGGCGGCGCATCCCCCGCGCCGAGGCCATGGCGCGGATCACGTTGCGGGCCTCGGCCCGCCCGCCCCGCACCGGGCTGAGCAGCACCACGACGAGGGTGATCAGCCACGGCTTCAGGCGCACCAGCACGTTCTCCCCGTGGCGCAGGTGCACCACGAAGAGGTTGCGGTACATGTAGAAGCCCTTCCAGCCCGACAGGTCGTGCTGCTGGTTGAAGTCGAGCTGGCGGACCAGGACGGCGTCGCGCACCGCCCAGATCCGGTGGCCGGCCCGGCGTGCGCGGACGGCGTACTCCGCGTCGTCGTAGAAGATGAAGAAGGAGGGGTCGGGGAAGCCGACCTCCTCGACCACGCTCCGGCGGGCCATGAAGCCCTCGAAGGCGACGTTGTGCACCTCGACGAGCTCCGGCATCGCCGCACGGTCGGCGTAGGTGCTGTCGACGGTGGACCGCTTCGGCTTGATCGCCAGCGGGTTGCGGAGGTCGAACTCGACGGCGGCCTTCTCGACCAGCGCGCCGGACAGGTCCTCGCGGGTCGCGATGAGGCAGTCCTCGTCGACGGCCATCAGCGCCTCGAGGCAGCCGGCAGCGGGCACCACGTCGTCGTCGATGAGCCAGACGCGGTCCCACCCGGCGTCGTACGCCGCTCGCACGCCGAGGTGGAAGCCGCCGGCACCGCCGAGGTTCTCCTCGCTCCAGGTGACGTGCAGTGGGAGGTCGTTGCGGGACTCGAGCACCTGCCGGGTGTGGTCGCTGCTCGCGTTGTCGACCACGATCACGGCGTCGGGACGGTGCGTCTGGGCGGCGAGGCCGTCGAGGAGCCGGGCGAGCAGGTCGGCGCGGTTGAAGGTGACCACGACGACCGCCACCGTCTCCGTCGGCCGGGCGGTCGGGGTCGTCACGACAGGAACCTCCGGTGGCCGTCGAAGTCACCGGCGATGCCGGCCCGCATGGCGCCGACGCTGAGCCGCAGCCGCGACAGGCTCGGTCGGGTGAAGGTGTAGAACCAGGCGGTCTTCACGACGAAGGCCAGCGCGTGAAGCGGGCCGCGGTAGTCGCGGAGGTTGACCAGGTTGTTGCGGGCCATGCAGTAGTGCTTGAGGTCGCTCGGCGAGTCGTTGTAGGTCGTGCTGCCGAACATCATCGGCGTGCCGAGGTTGCCGACGCTGGGGTGGCGCACCGTCGCGGTGACCACCGTGGCGACGCGGGCCCCGGCCTCCTCCGCGCGCAGGCGGTACTCGTGGTCGTCGCCCCAGATGAAGAACTCCTCGCGGGGCAGGCCGATCAGGTCGACGAGCTCCTTGGTGACCAGGACCCCGTTGAAGGGGATCACGATCCCGTCGATCCGGTCCTTCGTCGCGGCGCGGCGCACGTCGTCCACCGCGTGCACGACGCGGGTGCTGCCGGGCAGGCGGATGGGGAACACGAGGCGGTCCGGGTCGGCCTCGTCGACCACCAGGGGGCCCCAGAAGTCGAGGTTGTCGGACTCCACGAGCAGCTGGTCGAGGCAGTCGACGTCGGGCAGGCCGTCGTCGTCCATCAGCCACACCAGGTCGGCGTCGCGGTCGATCGCCCACGCGAGCCCGTCGTGGAAGCCGCCCGCGCCGCCGCGGTTGGTCGTCAGGGTGCGTCCGCTGAGCGGCACCTCGCCGGTGGTCGGGCGGGCCGCGAGCCACTCCCCCGTGCCGTCGGACGACGCGTTGTCGACGACCAGCACCTCGGCCAGGCCGTCGACCTGCCCGAGGCGCTCCACGAGCTTCTGGAGCAGCCCGAGGCGGTTGAAGGTGACCACGACCGCGACGATGCGAGGCAGGGGTCCGGTGGTCACGGCGTACACACTAGGGGCGGCACGGGCGCGCTCAGCAAACCGCGCCGACGTCCTCCGACTGGTTGGCGGCGTAGCCCGTGGACAGCGAGCCGAGCGACCCGCCGGTGACGGCCGGGGGCGTGCTGGGCGACGTCGGGGCGGGCGGCGGCGCGGCAGCGCCCTGGTCCGCTGCCCCGTCGGCGGCGTCCGTGGTCGCCTCGTCCCCCGTGGTGTCGGTGGACTCGCTGGACTCGGTGTCGGCCGGCGCGGCCTCGGCGGTCTCGACGGGCTTCTCGGGCGCACGACCCTCCGCCTTCGCGACGGCCGCGGCGACCTTGGCGTGGACCAGGTCGATGTCGGGGTTCGCCGTGTTGATCATGGGCGGCACCAGCGACAGCGAGGCGATCTTCTGGCTCTTGGCCTTAAGAGCGAGGTCGACGAAGCGGTCGACCTCGCCGCGCGGGACGTTGGTGGAGACCATCGCCGAGCCGGCGCCGGCGATCTTCTCGAAGTTGCGCAGCGCCACCTGCGGGCTGACCTGCTGGAGCATCGCGCTCATCACGCACTTCTGGCGGGCCATGCGCGAGTAGTCGTCGGAGTCGTGACGCGCGCGGGCGAACCACAGCGTGTCCATGCCGTTCAGCGTGCGCGTGCCGGGCTCGATGTAGCGGAAGAACGAGTCGCTCGGCAGGCCGACGGGGATCCGCTGGCGCACGTTGAGCTCCACCCCGCCGACCGCGTCGACAAGGTCCTTGAAACCCTCGAGGTTGACCATGGCCCAGTAGTTCATCTTCAGGCCGGTGATGCCCTCGACGCCCTCGATGGTCGCGTCGACGCCGGGGTTCTTCGACCCCTCGAACAGCGACGCGTGGTCGAGCGCCCAGGTGGCGAGCCCGTTGAGGTACATCCCCTCCTCGTCGAAGCCGTCGGGGAACTGCTTCTCCATCACCGAGCCGTCGGGGAACGGGAAGTTCTGCATGTTGCGCGGCAGCGAGATCAGCACCGTCTTGCCGGTCTCGGCGTCGATGCTCGCCACGGTCATCGAGTCGGGCCGCAGGCCCCACCGGCCGGCTCCCGCGTCGCCGCCCATGAGCAGCACGTTGTAGCGGCCGTGGTGGGCGCCGACCGCCTCGCCGTTGCCGAACATCGAGATCATGAAGTCGCGCTGGACGCTGACGACGTGGGCGCCGAACAGGAGCGCGCCGGCGACGCTGAAGCAGAGGAAGCCGTTGACGCCCACGATCGCGAGCCGGTGCTGGCGCTGCAGGGTCAGGGGCTGGCCGAGGCGCCAGGCGTCGACGAAGAGGTAGGCCCAGCCGACGGCGAGCGCCATCAGGCCGAGCCGAAGGACCTGCAGCAGCACCGTGCTGGTGCCGGCCCAGAACGCGAGCCCGTGCCAGAAGTACGACGTCACGATCGCGAGCACGCCGACGGCGGCCAGCGTGAGCCAGGTCCACAGCGCGATGCGGCCCACCCTGCGGTTGCCGGACACCAACTGTGCCGATCCCGGGAGGAACAGGGTCATCAGCATCAGCGTCACCGCGCGGCGGAACCGGACGCGCTGGGCGCGGTCGACGGTGGTGAACCGCTGCTGGTGCGACCCGGGGGGCGGGACGGACGGCATCGGGGGGCCTCTCTCTGCTGGGGGAAGTCAGCCCGCCCAGTATCACCAGTCACACCCGTCCCACCCGGTCGCGACTCGCCGCAGTCCTCAGACTGTCGATCCCCGCGCCTCAGCCACAGCCGCTCGGTGCGGACGTGGCTCCAGTCGCCCTGGCCTCCGCTCACGCCTCGCGGCCCTGGTCGATCTCCGTCTTGCGCGCCAGCCGGTGCGCGCGGCGGATCTCGGCCTCGCGCTGGCGTCGTACGTCACCGGCGGTCTCGGTCTCCAGGGGCGGCACGGGGCGCGGGTGCCCCTCCTCGTCGATGGCGACGAAGACGAAGTAGGCGCTGGCGACGTGCACCGGCTCGTCGCTCGCATTGCCCCACGGCTGCGCCTCCACGCGCACCCCGATCTCCATCGAGGAGCGCCCGGCCCAGTTGACCTGGGAGTAGGTCTTGATGATGTCGCCGACGTGGACCGGTGCGAGGAAGGTCATCTCGTCCATCGCGGCGGTGACCGCCGGCCCGCCGCTGTGCCGGTGCGCCACGGCGCCTGCCGTGGAGTCGGCCAGCTTCATGATCTCGCCGCCGTGGACGTTGCCCAGCAGGTTGGCCTCGCTCGAGTGGGCCATGATCCCGAGGCTCACCCGGCTGTACGACGTGGGGCGTCCTCGCTGGCTGGGATCGCTCATGCCCCGCACGGTAGCGTCATCGCCCATGGCTGATCGTCCGCAGGGCTCCGGGGTGCCCGAGAAGGGAACACCCGAGTACGACTGGCTCTACGGGAGCCAGTCCAAGAATCCGCCGAGCGACGCCACGCAGCGTGTCGAGGCGCAGCAGCCCCAGGGCAGCCGCCCCGACGAGACCCGGGTGATGCCGGTCGCCCGCCGCGAGGCACGCGGCTCGGGAGGCCAGCCGCCCACCCCCGCTCGTACACCGGCTCCGGCCCCGCCGCCGCGACCGAAGAAGACGAAGAAGCGCGGCCGCCGGCTGGGCCTCGGCCTCATCCCCCTCGTGCTGATCCTGCTGCTCGTCTACCTCCTGGGCGTCCCGCTCTACCACTGGACGAAGATCGACAAGGTCGACGCCGCTCCCAGCGGGGACCGCCCCGGCGACCAGCCCGGCACCAACTACCTCATCGTCGGCTCCGACAAGGCCGACGACCTCACCGACGAGCAGCGCAAGGCGCTGCAGACCGGCGAGCGCGGCGGCACCAACACCGACACGATCATCGTGCTCCACACCGGCTCCGGCGGCCGCACGATGATGTCGATCCCCCGCGACACCCTCGTCGACGTCCCGGGCGGTGGCACGCAGATGATCAACGCCGCCTTCGCGAGCGGGGGCGCACCCCTGCTGGTCCAGCGGGTGGAGGCCCTGACCGGCATCCACATCGACCACTACGTCGAGCTCGGGTTCGGCAGCGTCATCAACACCGTCGACGCCTTCGGCGGGGTGGAGATCTGCCCGAAGCAGGACATGAAGGACCCGATGGCGCGGCTCGACATCAAGAAGGGGTGCCAGGAGGTCGACGGCCAGACCGCGCTGGCGTACTCGCGCTCGCGGCACGTGACGGCGCTCAGCGACCTCGACCGCGTCGCCCGCCAGCGCGAGGTGATCAGCGCGATCGGCGACGAGGCGCTCTCGCCGTGGACCTTCGTGAACCCGGTGCGCTACTGGCAGATCAACGACGCCGCGACCGGCGCGATCCGCATCGACGAGGACATGAACCCGTTCGACCTCGGCAGGTTCGCCCTCGCCATGACGGGTGAGAGCCAGACCTGCACGATGCCCAACCTGCCGGCGCCGAGCGACCCCAACCGGATCGTCGCCGACCCCGACCGGGCACCCGCGCTGTTCAACGCGATCATCGACGACTCCACGGTGCCGAAGAAGGCCTGCACGCCGACGGGCCGCGCCCGCCAGTAGGCGTCGCCCCTGCTCGACCCCCAGCGGTGGTCCAGCCACGTCCCGTGCTCCGGGAGGGTGGCTGGGCCACCGCTCGTGCGTCACCACTATTTCCCTTGTCCGGGCGTCGACCCCGGCGTAGGATCACGATATATCGCGATACGTCACCGATAGTCCACGACGTACCGCCCCACCAGACATCTCCACCCCACCATCTCCACCACACAAGGGAGCACCCCATGGGACACCAATGGCCCGGAGCCGACTACCCCGAGAGTCACGACGACAGCACGAACAACGGCGGCGGCGACCGGAGCGAGCGCGACTACCGCCGCCCGCCCGGCAACGACTGGACCAGCTGGGGCCAGGCCCTCTCCGGAGGCGGCCGCGGCCGCCGCGCCGGCGGTCCCCCGCCGTGGCTCGGCGAGATCTTCGGCTTTGCGAACGCCCCGCAGCGTCCGACGCAGCGCGGCCCGCGGGTGCGCCGCGGTGACGTCCGCACCGCGATCATCGACGTGCTGCACCGCGCCCGGAAGGCCGACGAGTCGATCAACGGCTACCAGGTGATCCAGGAGATCGCCGAGCTCAGCAACGGCGAGTGGCGCCCCTCCCCCGGCTCGGTCTACCCGACCATCCAGCAGCTGCAGGACGAGGGCCTCGTGGAGTCCGACGACGAGCGCGGGCGACGCACGATCCGGCTCACCGACTCGGGCGCCGCCTGGGCCGAGGAGAACGGCACCGACCTCGCCGCCGTGTGGGCGCCCTTCGCCCGCACCGAGGAGGTCCCCTCGGAGCAGCCCTCCGGCCACGCCGACATCAAGAGCGAGATCGGGCAGGTCGTCAGCGCCGTCTGGCAGCTCGCCACCCAGGGCTCGGAGCAGCAGAAGAAGGCCGCCCTCGACGTGCTCGTCGACACCCGCCGTCGGCTCTACGGCATCCTCGCGGACGGACGGGACGGCGAGCGATGAACGCGCCCGATCCGCGCATGCGGATCGCCGACAGCGACCGCGAGCGCGCGATGGCCGACCTCGCGATGCACTACGCCGACGGGCGCCTCGAGCACGAGGAGTACGACGAGCGGCTGGACGCCATCTGGACGGCACGGACCCGCGCCGACCTGGCGGTGCTCTTCAACGACCTGCCCCGCCCGCAGGCCGCGCCGCCGCCGCGAACGATCGCGCGTTCACCCGGCAGGCCTGGTTCGCGGCGCAAGTTCCCGCTGCTGCCGGTGCTGGCCTTCCTGATCGTGCTGAGCGTGATCGCTGACGCGCCGTTGTTCCTGCTGATCTTCCCGCTGATGTGGTTCGCGCACCGCCGTCGCGGTCCGTGGGCGCCGCCCCCGCCGGGCCGCGCCGACTACCGGCGCCACGGGCGGCCGCACGGCTGGTAGACCAGCCACCCGCTGGGCGGTCCCGTCTGGGACGATGGGCCGGTGACCTGGGAGGCGAGGGTGGTGCGCGCGCATGCGCCGTACGCCCTCGCCCGCGCCGTGGCGGCGACGACCGTCGCCGTCACCGGCGCGACCACGGCCCACACCTGGGCCGGCGGTGCCGTGCCCACCGGACCCGGCCTGGCGCTGGTCGCCGCCGTGGTCCTTGGCGCGAGCGTGCTGGTCTTCCGGCGCGGCGTGCCTGGGTGGGCCCTGCTGCCCGCAGTGGCCGCGGCCCAGCTCGGCGTCCACGAGTCGTTCGGCCTCGTGGCGTCCCACGACCACGCCGCCGCGGCCGCACCCGACCCGGGTTGGTCGTGGCAGATGGTCGGTGCCCACGCCTTCGTCACCCTGCTGACGGCCGTGCTGTGGTGGGCCGGCCGGCTCGCGGCGTCGTACGCCGTCTCGGTCCACGCGCACCCGCCCGTCCCGGTCCGCACCCGCGTGCCACGGCGGCCGTCCGGCGCCACCACGCGCTCCTCGCTCGTCCTTCTGCTCGTCTCCCCGCGGCGCGGTCCGCCGCTGGCGGTCCTGTCCGCCTGAGCCCGTCCGGGTCCAGGCGGTCACGCGACCCCCAGACCCGCACCACACCCAGGAGAGACATGTCCATCCGCACGCTCGCACGCCTCGGCGCCTTCCCGGCCGCCACCGCCGCCATCGCCCTCTCGCTCGCCGCCCCGGCGGGCGCCCACGTCACTGCCACGCCGTCGACCGCCGCGGCGGGCGCCTACACCGTCGTCACGTTCAGCGTCGGCCACGGCTGCGAGGGCTCCCCCACCACGAAGATCGAGATCCAGGTCCCGGAGTCGGTGCTGTCGGTGACCCCGAGCCGCAACCCGTTCTACGACGTCGAGAAGACGATCGAGAAGCTCGACGAGCCGGTGGCCGACGCCCACGGCAACGAGGTGACCGAGCGCACCGCGTCGATCGTCTACACCGCCAGCACGCCGCTGCCCGACGGCGAGCGCGACGCCTTCGAGCTGTCCTTCCAGCTGCCGGACGCCGAGGGCGAGACCCTGAGCTTCCCGACGATCCAGACCTGCGAGAAGGGCGAGACCGGCTGGACCGAGGTCCCGGCCGACGGCCAGGACGCCGAGGAGCTCGAGAGCCCCGCACCGGCGTTCGAGATCGTGGCGGCCGAGGCCGGCGGCCACGATGACGACGCGGCCGCCGAGCCCGCCGCGGACGACGCCGCCGGGGCGGACGACACCGACGCCTCCGCCGATGCGTCGGCCGACGACGCGGGCGACTCCTCCTCGGCCCTCGGGTGGGCCGGTCTCGTGGCAGGCCTGCTCGGCCTGGCCGCCGGCGGTCTCGCCCTGGCCCGGACCCGCTCGTCGTCGTGACCTCCGCGGCGCGACCGGCGCGGCGGCCCCTGTCCCTCCCCCCGGGGTGGGCGCGGGTCGGCGTCGCGCTGGTCGCGCTCGCGCTCGTCGTGCTCGGGGCCGCACCGGCCTCGGCGCACGCCGAGCTGATCGCCACCGACCCGGCCGAGGGCTCCGTCCTGGAGACGGCCCCCGACACCGTCACGCTGACCTTCAACGAGCCGGTGCGGCTGACGTCGCAGGAGATCGCCGTCTACGACGCGGCGGGCGACGAGGTCGGCGCCACCGCCGGCTCCAGCGGCACGGAGGTGACCGTCGACCTCACCGGCGCGGCCGACCTCGCCGACGGCACCTACGTCGTGTCGTGGAACGTGCTTTCCGGCGACGGCCACCCCATCTCGGGCGCGCTGACCTTCTCGGTCGGCGCACCCTCCGCGTCGGTGACGGCTGCGCCCGAGCCACAGAGCTCCTCGACCGCGGTGACCGTCGTCCGCGACGTCGTCACGGTCGTCACCTACGTCGGGCTGCTGCTCGCGGCGGGTCTTGCCCTCTTCCTCGCCCTGGTCCTCCCCCGCACCTGGGCCGGCACCGAGACGCGTGCCCGGCTGCGCCGGCTGCTGAGGTACGCCGCCGGGGCCGGAGCCGCCGGCATCGTCCTGCAGGTCCCCGTCGCATCGGTCTACGGCCAGGGGCTCGAGCTCACCGACGTCGTGTCGGCGTTCGACCCCGGACTGGTCGGCAACGAGCTGCTGAGCGCCCTGCTGGTGCTGGTCGGGCTGGGCGTCGCGGCCTGGTCGTGCTCGACCGCCCCGCCGGACCGGACGCGCGGCTGGCTGCTGGTCGGCGGCGCCGTGGTGGCGCTCGTCGGACCGTCCCTGGTCGGGCACACCCGCGCCTTCTCCCCCTCGCTCCTGCTGGTCGCGGCCGACGTCCTCCACCTGCTGGCGGGTGCGACGTGGCTCGGCGGTCTCGTCGGGCTGGTGGTGTCGCTGCGGGCGCTCGCCGGACGCGAGGTCCTCGCGGCGACCACGCTCGCCCGCTTCTCGACCCTCGCCGGCGGGCTGCTGCTGGCGGTCGCCGCCACCGGCACCTTCCTCGCCTGGCGCATCGTCGGCTCGTGGTCCGGCCTGGTGGAGACCCGCTACGGCTGGCTGCTGCTCGCCAAGGTCGCGATCGCGCTGCTGGTCGCGACCCTCGGTGGCTGGAACCGCTGGCGCACCCTTCCGGCCGTCGAGCGCGCGGCCGGCTTCGGCGACCGCGAGGCCGCCGCCGCGGCCGTCACCCGCACCGTCCGGGTCGAGGCGGTGCTGCTCGTCGTCCTCCTCGGGGTCACCGGGTTCCTGGTCAACCAGTCACCCCGCCCGGCGCCGGTCACGGCCGAGTCCGGCACGACCGGGGTCGGCGTCGCCACGGCCGGCGACCTCCGCGTGCTGGCGGTGATGGACCCACGGCGTACCGGCTCCAACACGCTGCTCGTGCAGGTGCAGGACGCCGCGGGCGAGCCGTACGACCCACCTGCGAACCCGGTGGTCACGCTGCGCACCGACGGCCTCGACCTCGGCACGGTCGTGGTGCGGCCGATCGCCGCGGGCACCTACCGGGGCGAGGTCGTGGTGCCGCGTGCCGGCGAGTGGGAGGTGCAGGTCGGTCTCGAGCTCAGCCGCTTCGACAACCCGGTCACGACGGTCACGCTGACTGTCGAACCGTGAGCTCCACCGGCACCGTGTGCAGGAAGCCGTCCACGCGCACCTGCGCGAACAGGCGGTAGTCGCCGGGGTCGGGGATCTCGGCGTGGAAGGTCAGCTCGGAGCCGGCCTGGGTGACCTCGGGCGGACCGAGCGGGTGCAGGTGCACCATCGCGCCGGTCTCGCGGTGGAAGCCGGTGACGTGGGCGTAGGCCCCGAGGTAGGTGCCGAGCTCCACCGGCCGGCGGGCGGCGTCGCGCACGACGAGGCGCAGCTCGCCGTTGGGTCCCGTCGTGGGGGCCTCGGCCACCGACACCGAGACCGCCCGGTCCTCGGCAGCCGTGTCGCCCGGGTCGCCCGGCGGGAGGGCGAGCCGGCGCCCCAGCACGACGTGGTCGCCGTTGCCGCCCTCGTCGACGGCGATGAACTCCGTGACGACCCGGTAGCCGCCGGCGTCCGGCACGTCGAAGGGCGCCGTCCAGCTGCCGTCCTCGTCGCGGGTGGGGTGCAGGTGGCGGAACACGGTCAGGTCGTCGTTGACGACGTAGAGGTGCAGCTCTTTGGTGAGCTCCTCGACGTAGTCGGTGACCGGCTCGCCCTCGTGGTCGTCGATGCGGAAGCGCAGCTCCCCGATGCCGTCGGGCTGCTCGCGGACCTGCAGGTCGGCGAGCGAGTAGCCGACCTCGCTGACGCTGGTGCCGTCGCCGACGGCCAGCGACGTGTGGCCCTGGCCCGGCGCGTGGGTGTGGCCCGCCTCGACCTGGCCGTCGTCGTCGCTCTCCCCCGAGCTGCACCCCGCCAGCAGGGCGCCGGCCAGCGCGAGCGGGAGGGCGTAGGAGACGACGGGCTTCACGCGCACGATCCTGCCTCACGGCGCCCTGCTGGTTTCGCCCGGTCGCGTCTGGGTAGCAGTGGCGTACCAGCCGGGGACTGACGAAGGGGACCACATGACCGTGATCGAGATGAAGATGGGCGCCATCTACCAGGCGGCCCACGACGTCCTGCCCGCGAAGGCTGCGGACTTCTCCGCACGCGCGGACGCCGCGTCGGGGGCGATCGACCCGATCGTTGCCCAGCTCGCGCTCGCCGGCAACCACCCGGTCGCGGGTGACCTCGCCGACCTGTCGGTCGAGCTCTTCGTCCACCTGCGGTCGATGGTCCGGACCTTCAACGACAGCGCTACGGCGCTCGACGCGATCGCCGACGACTTCGTGGCCGTCGACGCGGACGCCGAGGCGTGGTTCGCCCAGCACCAGCAGTACGTCGGCGACCCCGAGCTCGCCCCCGAGCCCACCGCTCCGGAGGTGTGAGGTGAGCGGACTCATCGAGCAGCTGGACCCCCTCTTCACGGAGATCGTCGACGGCATCGGCGAGCTGGAGGGCAACGAGTCCTGCGCCGACCTGTTCGACAGCGAGCAGAACCGCCACGTCGAGGACGGCTGGTGCCACGAGCCGGGCTACTTCAAGATCCCGGGGTCGCACCCGTGGGAGACGCAGGCGCTCTACGTCGCGATGCACCCCACGCACGCCGACTGGTACGAGCAGACGGTGACCAACGCCGACCGCGAGCGGCTCATGCAGGAGGCCCTCACGACGACGTGGAACCAGAGCCACGACAGCTGGGTGAACAGCGCCGTGCCCACGGTCTACCGCAGCGCGAGCCAGGACGTCTGGGAGCCGGACCCCTCGGCGATGGAAGCACCCGTGCAGGCGCTGAGCGACCTGACGCGGTGGCTCGCCGGGCAGCTCGAGCCGGGCGCCGGGTGGACCAGCCCCGACGACCCCGAGGCGCCGCAGTGGCTCGCCGACCTGCGCCAGCACTGGCCGGCGACCTCCCAGAGCTCGGAGTCGTTCTACGACTTCTGGAACGACGTCAACGACAAGTGCAGCCTCTACCTCCACGCGGCTGCCCGTCTCGCGTCCTCCAGCGCCCAGGTCGGAGCCTGCCTCTCCGACTACCAGACCAACATGCTCGAGGCGACCGAGAAGTGCCGTGACCGGGTCACGGAGGCGCTCCAGCAGTGGCAGGCGTGGAAGGACCGGAGCGGCGCCTGGCCGACGGGGGCGATGACGGACAACAGCGGCGCCAAGGACATCCTGGGCCACGTCAGCACCGTCACCGGGCTGGTCGCCCTGTTCCCGCCCGCGGCGGCGGTGAGCGGCGGAGTCAGCCTGGTCACGGGCCTCGTCACCTACATCATCCCGGACAAGAGCATCGAGATGGAGGTGCTCAGCGCCGCCACCGCCTCCGAGATCCACAACGGCTTCCTCAACGACCTCAAGCGGATCGCCGAGGAGATGGGCAAGGCGCTCGACGGCCTGCGCACCGAGCCGCCGGCCGACGCCGGCACCTTCGCGCACCAGGGCCTGGAGTCCTACGCCAACGACGTGGTCGCCAACCGGCGCGACTGGACGCCGCCCACGGTGCACATCTAGGGGTGGTCCGGGCGCGCACCCCGGGTCAGCGGGCCGCGAGGGTGGAGCCCAGGAGCGTGCGCAGGCTCTCGAAGTGCCGCTCGGTCGACTCCTCGTCGTACATCGACGTGTCGGCCATGGAGTAGCCGTGGGGGCCCGGGAAGACGTCGTTGAGCGCGGTCAGGCCCGCGTCTGCCATCGCGGCACCGAGGGCGGCGACGGCCTCGGGCGGCATCGACCGGTCGTCGGAGGCGTGCCCGAAGGCGAACGCGGCCCGCGCCGTGTCCAGGGCGAGGTGCGGGCTGTCGCGTCCGTCGGTCACCAGGCCGCCGCCGTGCCAGCCGCCCACCGCGACGACGTGCGGGTCCATCCCGGCCGCGCGGACCGCGATGCGGGCACCCATGCAGTAGCCCGTGACCCCGACGTCCTCCCCCGCGGTCTCGGGACGTGAGCGCAGCGCCGACAGGTACGCCGGCAGGTCGCGGGCGAGCAGGTCGGTGGTGAGCCCCTTGACGCGCTCCATGGCGCCGGGCATGAACGCCTCGCGGGCACCGGGCTCCCGCAGGTCCGTGTGGGGAGCCAGGTCGGCCGCGGTGCCGTTGCGGTGGAAGACGTTGGGGGCCAGCACGGTGTAGCCCCACGACGCGATCCGGTCGGCCATCTCCTCGATCCGCGGCCGGAGGCCGATCGCGTCGATGACGAACAGGACGCCCGGCGCGGGCGCTCCGCCCGGTGCGGTGGCGAGGTAGGCCTCGGCCTCGCCGTCGGGCATGGTCAGGGTGAGGGTGGGCACGCTGCGAGGCTAGCCCTCAGCGCACCACCACCACCGGGCACTCCGCGCGTTGCAGCACCGCCTGGCTCACCGAGCCCAGCAGCAGGCCACCGAAGAAGCCGAGGCCGTGCGAGCCGACGACCACCAGCGTGGCACCGCGCGAGGCGTCCACCAGGCACCGCACTGGCGCGACCGGGACCGCCTCCTGCTCGATCACCACGTCCGGGTGGTCGACCCGCATCCCGGCGACGCTCTCGGCCAGCAGGACCTGCCGGTGCGCGAGTCCCTCCAGCGCCCTCGGCTCGCTGTTCCACACGTCGGTGGACGGGGCATGCGTGCGCCAGGCGTGGAGCGCCACCACGGTCTCGCCGCTCCACTCGGCCCGACGGCACGCGTGCTCCAGGGCGGCCGAGCTCGTCGCCGAGCCGTCGACCCCGACCACGATGCGGCGGGCGTCGGTGTCGTGGGTGGGGCGCACGACGACCACGGGGCAGGGTGCGTGGCGGGCGAGGTGCTGGCTGACCGAGCCGATGAGCAGGTCCTCGGCCCGACCGTGCCCCCGGCTGCCGACCACCAGGAGGTCGTCGGAGACCGAGGCACGGAGCAGCTCGCCGGTCACGTGGCCGACGCGGGACTCCAGCTCGACGTCGAGGTCGGCGAACCGCTCCTCCACGCCGGCCAGCACGTCCTCGCCGCGGTGCACCGCGGCTGCACCCCACGGCGACGTGATCGCGTCGTCGACGGTGACGACGTGGAGCCCGCGACCGGTGGCGCGAGCCTCCTCGGCCGCCCATCGGAGGGCGAGCTCGGCGTCCGCCGAACCGTCGTAGGCGACCAGGATCCTTCGGGTGGGGGTGCGGGAGCTGTCCATGCCTCCAGCGTGCGCCGCCGGACCGCTGCTCAACAGGTGAGGACGGCCCGTGCGGGAGGGGTCCAAGGACCCTGCCGACGCCGGCTCCCCCGCCGTACGGTCCGGGTATGGACGTGGACGAGCCGATCACCCGCTTGGGCACCGAGGAGTGCTGGGAGTTCCTGCGCCGCCACGAGTTCGGCAGGCTGGCCCACCACCTCGCCGACGAGGTGCACATCGCACCCGTCAACTACGCCGTCGACCACGACCCGGCCACGGGCCGCCGGTCGCTGCTGTTCCGGACCGCCGAGGGCTCGAAGCTGCTCGGGGTCGTGATGAACCCGGACGTCGCCTTCGAGGTCGACGAGATCGTCGGCGAGAGCGCCACGAGCATCGTGCTGCGCGGGCGAGCCCGCCGTCTCGAGGAGGACGAGGAGCACCGCGCCGAGAACCTCCCGCTCCGCCCGTGGGTGGCCTCGGAGAAGTGGAACGTCGTCGAGGTCGACGTCACCGAGGTCAGCGGACGACGCTTCGAGCTCTCGCGCCCCTGGCAGCACATGACCCCGGACTGACCGGGGCCACGTGCCGGGTCAGGTGTCGCTCACACCGCGGCGGCCTGCGCGGCGCGCCACTCGTCGTACGTCGTGGTGAAGAGGCGCGCGTCGGCGACCACCAGAAGTCCAGCACGTCCGCGTCGGCGAACGACGGCGAGTTGGAGACGTCGACGACGACGTCCACGCCGACCAGCACCTCCGCGAGGCCCTCGCCGGTGAGCGTGTTGACCCCCGTGTTGGGTGCGGCGGCGACGCCTTCGTGGCCGTGCTCGGTGAGGCGGGCGATGAGCTTGGAACCGATCAGGCCGGTTCCGCCGATGACGACGATCTTCATGGTGTGTCCTTCACGTGGGTGGATGGGTCCGCAGTGGTGACCGGACAGCACCCGTGGTTGTGACACCAGCACCCCTGGTCCCCGACGCGACTCAGCACTCCACGACGTTGAGGGCGAGGCCCCCGCGGGCGGTCTCCTTGTACTTGTCCTTCATGTCGCGCCCCGTCTCCCGCATGGTCTTGATCGCCTTGTCGAGGGAGACCACGTGTGAGCCGTCACCGCGGACGGCCATCCGGGCAGCCGTGATCGCCTTGATCGAGGCCACGGCGTTGCGCTCGATGCAGGGGATCTGCACGAGCCCGCCCACCGGGTCGCAGGTGAGCCCGAGGTTGTGCTCGATGCCGATCTCGGCGGCGTTCTCCACCTGCTCCGGGGAACCGCCGAGGACCTCGGCCAGTCCACCGGCCGCCATCGAGCAGGCCGAGCCGACCTCTCCCTGGCAGCCGACCTCGGCGCCGGAGATGGAGGCATTCTCCTTGAAGAGCAGGCCGATGGCCGCCGCCGTGAGGAGGAAGCGGACGACGCCGTCCTCGTCGGCCCCCGGGACGAAGTGGTGGTAGTAGTGCAGCACCGCCGGCACGATCCCGGCGGCGCCGTTGGTCGGCGCCGTCACCACCCGTCCGCCGGCGGCGTTCTCCTCGTTGACCGCGAGCGCGTAGAGGGTCACCCACTCCATCGCGCCCAGCGGGTCGGGGACCCCGGACGCCCACTCGACCTCGAGCGTGGCCCGCAGGTCTGCCGCACGTCGGCGTACCTTCAAGCCCCCGGGCAGCACGCCGGTCGTCCGGCTGCCACGCTCGACGCACTCCTGCATCACCCGCCAGATCGCCAGCAGGTCGCGGCGCACCTCGTCCTCAGGCCTCCGGACGACCTCGTTGGCGAGCATCACGTCACTCACCCGCAGGCCCGTCGCCCGGGTGATGGCGAGCAGCTCGTCGGCCGTGGTGAAGGGGTGGGGAACGGGCGTCTCGTCGGCCACCAGCAGCCGGTTGCCGAAGTCGTCCTCGCCGAGCACGAAGCCACCGCCGACCGAGTAGTACTCGCGCCTCCTCAGCTCGGCGCCCCCGGCGTCGAAGGCCTGGAAGACCATGCCGTTGACGTGGAGCTCCAGCCGCTTGCGCCGGTGCATCACGACGTCGTCGACCGAGAAGGGCACCGGGTGCTCGCCGGCGAGCTCGATGCTCCCCGACGACAGCACCGCCTGGACCATCGGGTCGGCCGCCACCGGGTCGACGAGGTGCGGCTGCTCACCGGCGAGACCGAGGACGACCGCCTTGACGCTGCCGTGGCCGTGGCCGGTGGCACCCAGCGAGCCGAACAACTCGACGTGGACACGGGCGACGCCCGGGAGCAGGTCGTCGGCGCGCAGCCCGTCGGCGAACAGGTGGGCCGCCTTCATCGGCCCGACCGTGTGCGAGCTGGAGGGACCGATGCCCACCTTGAACAGGTCGAACACGCTGATGGTCATGGCGTTCCCTCCGCCGCCGGCGCCCATGTCGGCAGCACTCCCGATCATGAGGCCCTGCCCTCCGGGTGGCAAGGCTTTGGTTGCGCCATTCGCACCGCGTTGCTCAGGGCGCAACCCGTGACGGCAGCGCCGCGAGCTGCCAGGTCAGGCGAGCGTGCCTAGGACCCGGCCGCCGAACCGCAGTAGGCCTGGTCGAGCAGCTGCATGAAGATCGGGCCGATCTTCTTCTTCGGCAGCGACATCGGGTCCTCGTTGAGCGTCAGCACGACCTGCCGGCCGCCGTGGGGCGATGAGTAGACGTAGGTGAGGTAGCCGGGGAAGTTCCCACCGTGACCCCACGCCGTACCGCAGCGGGTACGGAAGCCCTGCAGCCCGAGGCCGTACGCCGTGCCCGGGCCGTCCTCGGCGGACGAGTCGTTCGTCGTCATCATGGCGGCCATCAGGTTCCGCGGAAGCATCTGGCGGGACATGAGGTGGCGGTAGAACCGCGCGACGTCGGGCGCGGTGGACACGCCTGCGCCGGAGGCCCAGGGGTAGGGGTAGAGGCTGGTCAGGTCGGTGAAGTCGCCGGCCGCGTCACCCTCCGCCACGTAGTACCCGTGCGCCGCCGGTGCGGGCAGCGTGCGTGAGGGGGTGAAGGTCGTGGAGTCCAGGCCCGCCTCGGCGAAGACACCGGTCCGCAGCACGTCGCCCAGCGGGCGGTGCGTCACCGCCTGGATCATCAGGCCCAGCACGACGTAGTTCGCGTTGGAGTAGTGGTACTCGGCACCCGGGGCGGAGACGGACTCGTGGCTCAGCGCGATCCTCACCAGCTGACGAGGCTTCCAGACGTGCCCCAGGTGGCCCGCGAAGTACGGGGCCAGCACCCGGGGGTCCTCGTTGAACTCGTAGAGGCCGCTCGTGTGGTTGAGCAGCTCGCGCACCGTGACGTGCGGGGCGCGGGCGAGGAGGCCCGGCAGGTAGCGGCGCGCGGGTGCGTCGAGGCGGATCCGGTGTCGGGCGACGAGCTGCAGGACCGTGGTGGACACGTAGGTCTTCGTCTGGCTGCCGATCCGGTAGGTGGTCGACGGCCCCATGGGCGTCCCGGTCGTGAGGTCGGCCAACCCGCTCTGCAGCTCGGTCACCGTGCCCTTGTCGTAGGTGTAGAGCAGGGCGCCGGGCACACCGGCGGCCACGATCTGGTCGAGCTCCTGTTGCATCTGCGCCGTGTCGGTGGGCACCGACGCGGGTGTCGCGGGTCGCTCCGCGGTGACGGCCGTGGCAGACGGCGCCGTGAGGGCCAGCCCCGCGGTCAGGGCGGCGGCAGCCAGCGCCGCCGTGCACCGCGGACCACGAAGCCAGCTGCTGGTGGGGGTCGAGGAGAGGTGGGACATGAGGGGCCTTCCAGTGCATGGTCGGCCCGGAGTGGCCGTGGCTCCACTGTGGTCGGCCGGCCCGCCGGGGGCCTCTGTCCCGGGTCTCGACCTCACGACCCCGGTCTCCCTCCCTGGACGGGGCCCAGCGCGGTCGTCGAGGCCGCTGCCCGGACCTTCCCGGGGCCGCGGTGGCCGGGGTGGTGGTCGGGAGCCGGTCAGAGCTCCGACTGCACCCCGGCGAGGAGCTGGCGCGCCATCACGATGCGCTGGACCTGGTTGGTGCCCTCGTAGATCTGGGTGATCTTGGCGTCGCGCATCATCCGCTCAACCGGGTAGTCGCGGGTGAAGCCGTAGCCGCCGAGGACCTGCACCGCGTTGACCGTGACCTCCATCGCGACGTCGGAGGCGAAGCACTTGGCCGCGGCGCCGAAGAAGGTGAGGTCGTCGTCGCCGCGCTCCGAGCGGCCGGCGGCGGCGTAGGTCATCTGGCGGGCCGCCTCGACCTTCATGCCCATGTCGGCGAGCATGAACTGCATGCCCTGGAAGTCGGCGATCGCCTTCCCGAACTGGCTCCTTGACTTCGCATATTCAAGGGCGTAGTCGAGCGCCCCCTGCGCGACGCCCACGGCCTGCGCGGCGATGGTGACGCGGGTGTGGTCGAGGGTCTGCATGGCGGTCGCGAAGCCGGTGCCCTCCTCGCCGATCATCCGCGAGGCGGGGATGCGGACCTTGTCGAGGTAGACCTCGCGAGTGGGGCTGCCCTTGATGCCGAGCTTCTTCTCCGGCGCACCGAAGGAGACGCCCTCGTCGGACTTCTCGACCACGAACGCCGAGATGCCGCCGCGGGTCTTCTTCTCGGGGTCGGTGACGGCCATGACGGTGTAGAACTCGGACTCCCCCGCGTTGGTGATCCAGCGCTTGACGCCGTCGAGCACCCACTCGTCGCCGTCGCGCACCGCGCGGGTCTTCATGCCGCCGGCGTCGGAGCCGGYGTCTGGCTCGGAGAGGCAGTACGAGAAGCCGCCCTCGCCGCGGGCGAGCGCGCCGAGGTACTTCTGCTTGAGCTCCTCGGAGCCGGAGATCTGCACCGGCAAGGAGCCGAGCTTGTTGACCGCCGGGATGAGCGAGGACGAGACGCACGCGCGGGCGACCTCCTCGATCACCAGCACGGTGGCGAGCGCGTCGGCGCCGGCACCGCCGTACTGCTCGGGCACGTGGGGGGCGTGGAAGTCCGAGGCGAGCAGGGCCGCAGCCGCCTCGTGGGGATAGCGCGCCTCCTCGTCGACAGCCGCCGCGAACGGTGCGATCTTCGCGTCGGCGACGGCACGGACTGCCTCGCGGATCGCCTGGTGCTCCTCGGAGAGGGCGTAGAGGGGAAACTCGCTCATGGCTCCGAATTGTAGGACGTCCA
Organism: Nocardioides sp. P5_E3; assembly: GCF_054049275.1. Taxonomy (NCBI): domain Bacteria; kingdom Bacillati; phylum Actinomycetota; class Actinomycetes; order Propionibacteriales; family Nocardioidaceae; genus Nocardioides; species Nocardioides sp. P5_E3. Next base: position 139,694 of record NZ_JBFUMR010000006.1, on the reverse strand, counting down.
TGCTTTCTGGGGCAGCGGTCTACCGTGTGGTCATGACCACTTCGCAGACCTCGGTGAGCAGCGACTGGCAGGATCCCGCGACCATCGACCGGATGCTCGACGAGGCGCAGACGTGGGCCGTCGTGGGCCTCTCGGGCGACCCCGGCAGGACGGCGTACAGCATCGCGGCGCTGCTCCAGGAGCGCGGCAAGCGCGTCGTCCCGGTCCACCCGGTCTTCGCCGACCCCGGCGCTCCCGCGGTGCTCGGGGAGCAGGGCTACGCCACGCTCGCCGACGTGCCGGTGCCGATCGACGTCGTCGACGTCTTCCGCCGCTCGGAGGCGGCCGGCGAGTTCGCCGACCAGGCTGTCGCCGTCGGCGCCAAGGGCGTGTGGTTCCAGCTCGGGGTCATCGACGCCGACGCGTTCGAGCGGACGACCGGCGCCGGTGTGCCGATGGTGATGGACACCTGCCCCGCGATCGAGTGGAGCAGGCGCCGCCGCTGATCTGGCGCGCAGCGAGCGCTCAGACGACGCCCATCGCGAGCATGGCGTCCGCGACCCGGACGAATCCGGCGATGTTGGCCCCCAGCACGTAGTCGCCCGGGCGGCCGTAGTCGTCGGCCGCGGCGGCGCACCGCTCGTGGATCCCGGCCATGATCTCGGCCAGCCGCGCCTCCGCGTGGTCGTGGGTCCACGAGTCGCGGGACGCGTTCTGCTGCATCTCGAGGGCACTGGTCGCGACGCCGCCCGCGTTGGCCGCCTTGCCGGGTGCGAAGAGCACCCCCGCGTCCACGAAGGTCGCCACACCGGCGGGTGTCGTCGGCATGTTGGCGCCCTCGGCCACGACGAGGCAGCCGTGCTGCACCAGCGACCGGGCCGCGGCGTCGTCGAGCTCGTTCTCGGTCGCGCACGGAAGCGCCACGTCGCAGGGCACGTCCCAGATGGATCCGCCCGCGACGTACGACGCCCCGGGGCGCCGGTCGGCGTACTCGCTGATCCGCGCGCGCTCGACCTCCTTCAGCTCCTTGAGCAGGTCGAGGTCGATGCCGGCCTGGTCCACGACGTAGCCGCCGGAGTCCGAGCACGCCACCACGGTCCCACCCATCTCGTGGACCTTCTCGACGGCGTAGATGGCCACGTTGCCCGAGCCGGAGACCACCACCCGCTTGCCGTCGAGGGTGTCGCCGCGCTGGCGCAGCATCTCCTGCACGAAGAAGGCGGTGCCGTAGCCGGTGGCCTCCTTGCGGACCGCCGATCCGCCCCACCCGATGCCCTTGCCGGTCAGCACCCCGGACTCGTAGCGGTTGGTGATCCGCTTGTACTGGCCGAACAGGTAGCCGATCTCGCGGCCGCCCACACCGGTGTCGCCCGCGGGCACGTCGGTGTACTCCCCGATGTGCCGGTAGAGCTCGGTCATGAAGGACTGGCAGAAGCGCATCACCTCGGCGTCGGAGCGGCCCTTGGGGTCGAAGTCCGCACCGCCCTTGCCGCCGCCGATCGGCATGCCGGTGAGGGCGTTCTTGAAGACCTGCTCGAAGCCGAGGAACTTCACGATGCCGAGGTAGACGCTGGGGTGGAACCGCAGGCCGCCCTTGTAGGGGCCGAGGGCGGAGTTGAACTCGACCCGGAAGCCGCGGTTGATCTCCACCCGCCCCGAGTCGTCGACCCACGGCACCCGGAAGATGATCTGCCGCTCCGGCTCGCAGATCCGCTCGATCACCCGGGCGTCGGCGTACTCCGGGTGCCGGGTGATGACCGCACCGAGGCTGTCGAGCACCTCGCGCACGGCCTGGTGGAACTCCCCCTCCCCCGGGTTGCGCCGGACGACGAGGTCGTAGATCGAGTGCAGTCGGGAGTCCTGGTCGGTCACGCCCGCACCCTAGGCAGCCGCTCCGCCCCGTACCGCGCCGCGTCCGCCTCGTGAGCCGCGCTCACAGCTCGACGGTCGCCTCGGCCATCGTGATGCCGAGCTGCCCGAGGGCCTCCTCGAGCACCCACATCACGTCGATTGTGTCCTGCAGCGGCATGAGCGGGCTCTCGGTGAGACCGGCGGCGAGGCAGCGCTGCACCTCCTCGGCCTGGTGGACGTAGCCACGGCCGGTGGGCAGCCGCTCCACCTCGACGGGCTCCGCCCCGTTGCGTCGTACGACGAGGGTGCTGGGGTGGTAGAACGGCGGGACCACCTCGATCGAGCCCTCGGTGCCCACGACGATCGCCCGGCCGGGCGTCTGGCTGGCCAGTGTGCAGGTCAGCGACGCGGCCCGCCCGTCGTCGTACGACAGCTGGATGGCGGCCGAGCGGTCGGCGCCGTTGGCGTAGGTCGTGCCGGTCGTCGTGACGCGGTCGGGGCGACCGAGGAGGTGCTGGGCCAGGGAGATCGGGTAGACGCCGAGGTCGAGGATCGAGCCGCCACCGAGCGCGAGGTCGAAGAGCCGGCTCGTGGGGTCGAAGTCACGCTGCGCGCCGAAGTCGGCCTGCACCAGCAGCACCTCCCCGATGTCTCCGGCGGCGACGAGGTCACGGAGGTGGGCGACGGCCGGCTGGAAGCGGGTCCACATGGCCTCCATGCAGAACACCTCCGCGGCGCGCGCGGCGGCGACCACCTCCTCGGTCCCGGCCAGCGTGGCCGTGAAGGCCTTCTCGACCAGCAGCGGCGTCCCGGCCTCGATGGCGGCGAGGGCGAGGTCGTGGTGCTGGGGGTGCGGGGTCGCGAGGTAGACGACGTCGACGTCCCCACGCCGGCCGGCCTCGACGAGGTCGCGGTACGCGCCCGACCCGGGCGCCCCGAACCGCTCCGCGAACGCCGCGGCCGAGGACGGCGTGCGGCTGCCGACGAACGCGATCTCCGCGTCGTCGGTGAGGACGAGGTCGGAGGCGAAGGCGGCGGCCATCCCGCCGGTCGCGGCGATTCCCCAGCGTGTGGTCATGGCAGGACCCTAGACAGTCCGGATCACGCGCGGGGCTGCCAGACCTCGTCCATCACGTGGGCCGCGATCGCCAGGCTGGAGGTCGCGCCGGGCGAGGGTGCGTTGCGCACGCAGGTGACGCCGTCCGCGCGGGTGATCCGGAAGTCGTCGACGAGGCTGCCGTCCCGGTCGACCGCCTGGGCGCGTACGCCGCTGCCGGCCCGCGTCACGTCCGCGACGCCGATGTCCGGGACGTAGCGCGAGGCCGACCGCATGAACGCCCGCTTGGACGCCGAGCCGACGACCTCGTCGACGCCGGTGCGCCAGTGCTCGCGGGCCAAGCGCCAGAAGCCCGGCCACGCCAGCACGTCGCGCAGGTCGGCGGCCGAGACGTCGCGGCGCCGGTAGCCCTCGCGTCGCGTGGCCAGCACCGCGTTGGGACCGACCTCGAGCGAGCCGTCGACCCGCCGGGTGAAGTGGACGCCGAGGAAGGGGTAGCGCGGGTCGGGCACCGGGTAGACCATGCCGCGCACGAGGTCCTGCTTGGCGGCGGTGACGCCGAGGTACTCCCCGCGGAACGGCAGGATCGCCGGGCTGCGCTCGCCGTCGACGAGCGCCGACACCCGGTCGGCCTGCAGCCCCGCCGCGACCACCACGTGGTCGAAGCGCAGCGGGGTCGCGTCGCCCTCGACCTGCACGAGGACCGCGTCCCCCTGCCGCCGGATGCCCACGACGCGCGCGCCGAGGCGTACGCCGCCCCCGGCCGCGAAGACCTCGTCGGCGAGCGCCTCGGTGATCGCCGGGTAGTCGGTGATCGCGGTCTCCGGCGAGTGGAGCGCTGCCAGACCGCGGGCGTGCGGCTCGACGTCGGCGATCTCCCCGGCCGCGATCCGGYGCAGGCCCGGCACGCCGTTGGCGCGGGCCGTCTGCTCGAGGGCGTCGAAGCGACCCATCTCGTCGGCGTCCACCGCGACGACCAGCTTGCCGCAGGCGTCGTACGCGATGGCGTGCTCGGCGCAGAACTCACGGAGCAGCTCGCGGCCGCGGGCGCACAGCTGGGCCTTGAGGCTGCCCGGCTTGTAGTAGATGCCGGCGTGCACGACACCGGAGTTGTGGCCGGTCTGGTGTGCGGCGAGCCGGTCCTCCTTCTCGAGCACCACGACCTCGGTGCCCGGGCGCCGGCGGACGACCTCGCGGGCGATCGCGACGCCGAGGATGCCTCCGCCCACGACGCCGACGCGCTGCTCCCCCATGGTCGAGACGCTGGTGCCTCACGCGGTCGCCGTCAAGCAACACGGGCGTTCATCCCACAATGGGGGGATGCGCGACCTCCTCGTCCCCGCCGGCCCGGGCCTGCCCGAGGGCCTCGTCGTGCCCGCCGTCGAGCTGGTGGAGCGCTTCTCGAAGTCGCCGGGTCCGGGCGGGCAGTCGGTCAACACCACCGACTCGCGGGTGGAGCTCGAGCTCGACGTCGCCRCCTCCACGGCGCTCACCGACGCCCAGCGGGCCCGGGCGCTGCGGCGCTGGCCGACGGGACGGATCACGGTCGCGGCGTCCGAGCACCGCTCCCAGCACCGCAACCGCGTCGCCGCGCGCGAGCGCCTCGCCGACCTGCTGCGCGAGGCGCTGGCACCGCCCCCGCCGCCGCGCCGGCCCACGCGACCCTCACGCGGGGCCAAGGAGCGGCGGCTCAAGGCGAAGAAGGAGCGCGGCTCGACCAAGGCCCTCCGCGGCCGGGTGCGGGACCGGGACTAGGCGATCCTCAGAAGCCGACGCGGCGGGTGTCGCCGGCCGCGGCACGGCGTACGGCGTCGCCCTTCGCGTGGGCGGTCTCGGCGAGCTCCGCCTGGTAGTCGACGAGCCGCTGCTGCAGGGTGGGGTCGCTGGTCGCGAGGATGCGCGCGGCGAGGATGCCGGCGTTCTTGGCGTTGCCGATCGCGACCGTGGCGACCGGGATGCCGCCGGGCATCTGGACGATCGACAGCAGCGAGTCCATGCCGTCGAGGTACTTCAGCGGCACCGGCACGCCGATGACCGGCAGCGGCGTGACCGAGGCGAGCATGCCCGGCAGGTGGGCCGCTCCCCCGGCGCCGGCGATGATCACCGACAGCCCGCGGGTGTGGGCCTGCCGGCCCCACTCGATCATCTCGGTGGGCATCCGGTGCGCGGAGACGACGTCGGCCTCCCACGCCACCCCGAGCTCGGTGAGGATCTCGCCGGCGGCCTGCATGACCGGCCAGTCGGAGTCCGAGCCCATCACGATGCCGACCAACGCCTGCGTCTCGCTCATCTGCTCACTCACTTTCGTTGCCGAGGTCGCCGCGGAACCAGGCGGCGGCGTGCCGCGCCCGCTCGAGGCAGTCGTCGAGGTCGTCGCCGTAGGCGTTGACGTGGCCGACCTTGCGCCCGGGGCGCAGGTCCTTGCCGTAGAGGTGCACCCGCAGGTGCGGGTCACGTGCCATCGCGTGCGGCAGGCCGTCGTACAGGTGGCCGCTGTCGGTGGGCCCGCCGAGGATGTTGACCATCACGGTCCAGCGCTCACGTGGGGCCGGCGAGCCCAGCGGGAGGTCCATGACGGCGCGGAGGTGATTCTCGAACTGGGACGTCACGGCGCCGTCCTGGGACCAGTGGCCGGTGTTGTGGGGGCGCATCGCCAGCTCGTTGACCAGGATCCGGCCGTCGGTCGTCTCGAAGAGCTCGACGGCGAGGATGCCCGTGACGTCGAGCGCACCGGCGACCCGCAGGGCGATCTCCTGCGCCTGACCGGCGAGAGCGGGCGCGAGGTCCGGCGCGGGGGCCACCACCTCGTGGCAGATGCCGTCGAGCTGGGTGGAGGCAACGACGGGGTACGCCGCCGCCTGGCCGCTGGGCGAGCGGGCGACGAGGGCCGACAGCTCCCGCCGGAAGTCGACGAGCTCCTCGGCCAGCACCTCCACGCCGGCGGCAGCGGCGGCGTCGAAGGCGACCCGGGACTCGTCGGCCGTGCGGACGACCCACACGCCCTTGCCGTCGTAGCCGCCGCGGGTGGTCTTGAGCACGCACGGGAAGCCGAAGGCCTCCACGTCGGCGGTCGAGGTGACCACCGCGTTGCGCGGGCACGGCACGTCGAGCTCGGCGAGCCGGCGCCGCATCACCGCCTTGTCCTGGGCATGGACGAGCGCCTCCGGGCCGGGACGCACCGCGACGCCGGCGTCGGCGAGCGCGTGCAGGTGCGCGGTCGGGACGTGCTCGTGGTCGAAGGTGACCACGGCGGCCCCGTCGGTGACCTTCCGGAGCGTCGGCAGGTCGGTGTAGTCACCCACCAGCTGGTCGGGGATCACCTGGGCGGCCGAGACGCCCTCGGCCTCGGCGAGCAGGCGCAGCGGGAGTCCGAGCGCGATGGCGGGCTGGGCCATCATCCGGGCCAGCTGGCCGCCCCCGATGACGGCGAGCGTGGGAGCGCGGTGCGAGCCGGTCGAGGACACGACCGGAGCCTATGCGACCCCGGCTGCCGTCGCGGCCGCGGTCCCGGCTGCGGTCAGCTGCTCAGCTGACGAGCCGGGGCGGCGGCCGGCTCGAAGCGCAGGCCGCGACCGCGGTGGGTGGTGATCAGCGTCGGGTTGCGCGGATCGTCGCCGAGCTTGCGGCGCAGCCAGCCGAGGTGCACGTCTATGGTCTTGGAGTTGGTGTAGAACGACGTCTGCCACACGTCGGCCATCAGCTCGCCGCGGGTGACGATGTCGCCCGGGCGCGCCATCAGGGCGTGCAGGAGCTGGAACTCCTTGCGGGAGAGCCTGATCTCGCGGTCGCCACGCCACACCTGTCGCGAGGTGGGGTCGAGTCGTACGTCCTGCACAGCCAACACGCGGTGAAACGTAGGGACCGCCCGGTCCCCAGGTGGTCCTTATGGGTGAATTGTGGCGAACTGGTCTGGTCCACCTCGAGCGAGGCGTGCGGTGCGTCAGCGGCGGCGTACGGCCACGGGCTCCACGAGGCCGAAGCCGCGGACCGGGCGGGCGGGCAGCCGCCGGTCCTCCCACTCCTCGTCGGGGAGCAGGTCGGCGGTGTTCTGGTCCACGATCAGGCGGTTGCGCCGGGCGACCTGCGTCAGCCGGGCGGCCATGTTGACCGGCGGGCCGAAGATGTCGCCGAGGCGCTGGACGACCGGACCGCTGGCGAGGCCGAGGCGGACGTCGGGCATCTTCGGGTCGCGCCCGATGACGTTGATGATCCCCTCGGCGACGCCCACCGCCTCCTCGGCGGTGTTGGTGACGAAGAGCACCGAGTCGCCGAGGCTCTTGATGATCCGGCCGCCGTAGCGGGCCACGACGTCCTGGCAGCGGCTCTCGAAGACCTCGACGAGGTCGCCGATCTCGTCGCGGTCGAGGGTGTTGGACAGCGCGGTGAAGGAGACCAGGTCGGCGAAACCGACGCTGACGTCGATCGTGTGGAGGTCCTCGTCCTTGGCTCCCATCGCCTCGATCCGGCCCACCGCGGCCGCGAGGTGGCGGCGCCAGGCGTAGACGAGGAGCCGCTCGAAGGGCGGGTTGACCTCGTCGATGAGGCGAAGCGCCGACCCGATGCGCGAGCCGGTGGCCTCCTCGCCCGCCTCCATCTCCTCGACCCGGCTGACCAGCGTGGAGACCTCCCAGTCGGCGAGACGGGCCATGGTCTGGCCGACCCCGCGCGTGAGGTTGACGGCCGTGTCGAAGTCGACGGCGCCCGAGTCGACGAAGCCCATGAGGGTGGAGACGGCCTTGATGTCGGCGGCCGTGTAGGCCTTCTCGCCGCTGAACTCCGGGAAGCCCAGCGCGCGCCACAGTCGGCGGGTCTGCTCGATCGTCACGCCGGTCTCGGCGGCGACCTCGAGGGCGTTGAAGGCCGGCTCGCTGCGCAGGATCGCGTGGTCGAGCCGCTCCCCCGGCGCCTCGTGCGGGCCGGTGTCGGGGAGGCCGCCGCGGCGCTTGCGATCAGGCGCCATCGTCGCGGCGGTCGCCACTCGCGAGGCGGTGGAGCTCGTCGGAGACCTGCAGCTGCACCTGCTCGACGTCGGGGATGTCATGGAGCAGGACGCTGCCGTCGGTGCTGGCGTCGGACACGACGAGCGTGCCGCAGCCGAAGATCCGGTCGATCACGCCGATCTCGAAGTCGACGCCGCTGATCCGGTTGAGCGGGATCGTGCGGCCCTCCTTGGCGATGAAGCCGGAGCGCTTGATGAAGCGGCGGTTGGTGAACGTGTAGGTCGTGGTCAGCCACTTCACGACGGGGCGCACCACGAACCAGAGGGCCACCAGGGCCGCCACGATGCCAGCGGCACCGCCCGCCACGGTGGAGTCGGTGAGCGTGCTGAGCACCACCACGGCCGCGACGAGCAGGACGCCCACGAGGACGGGGACGATCAGCGCCTTGACGTGGGACCGGGTGGAGACGACGACGTGCTCACCGGAGTTGAGGAGCTTGCTCGGGAACGCCACGCGCCGATCATGTCACCCGGTGCCCCGGCCTGCTAGGCGGGACGGACGTGCACGACGTCGCCCGCGGCCACCGTGAACGTGCCGTCGTCGGTGCCGACGACCAGGGCCCCGGTCGCGTCGATGTCGAGCGCCTCGCCACGGCGTACGTCGCCCGCGGGAAGGTGGACGTCGACGGTCCGTCCGAGCGTCACGCACACGTGGGCGTACGCCCGGCGCAGCGAGTCGACGTCGTCGAGCAGGCCCTGGAGGCCGTGGAGGGAGCCGAGCACCTGGCCGAGGAGGCCGGTGCGCTCCACCGGCTCGCCGGTCTCGAGCGAGACCGACGTGGCGAGCGCGACCGGGAGCTCGTCGAGGGTCTGGTCGACGTTGATGCCGATGCCGACGACCGCCACCGGGCCGTCGGGGGCCTCGACCCTCTCGACGAGGATCCCGCAGACCTTGCGGCCCAGGCCGGAGCCGGCGTCGACGAGGACGTCGTTGGGCCACTTCAGCGCGATGTCGGGGAGCCGGTCCGCGAGGGCGGCCTGGACGGCGTACCCGGTGAGGAGCGGCAGCCACGGCCACGACGCCGCCGGCACGTCGGGGCGCAGCAGCACCGAGAACGTCAGCGACGAGCGGGGCGGCGTCTCCCAGGCCCGGTCGAGGCGACCGCGCCCGGCCGTCTGGTGCTCGGTGACCAGCACCAGCCCCGGCTCCTCGCCCGCGCGGGCCCGCTCGGCGACCGCGGCGTTGGTGGACGGAGCCGACTCGACGACCTCCACGCGCCAGCCTGCGGGCGTCGCCAGCCGGTCGAGGTCGAGGGGTGGGCGCGGTGCCGGGCTGGGCGTCATGGGTCTAGATTGCCCCAGAGACCGGGCCCGGGGCACCACGCCCCGGCAGACCGGACCCCGCGACCAGCCAACAGGAGGCCACGGCGTGAGCGCACAGCCGGGTGAAGGCACCGACGTCCCGTCCGAGTCGGAGATCGACGTCCACACGACCGCGGGCAAGCTCGCGGACCTGGAGCGGCGCCTCGACGAGGCGGTGCACGCCGGCTCGGAGAAGGCGATCGAGAAGCAGCACGCCAAGGGCCGCCGGACCGCGCGCGAGCGCATCGAGATGCTCTTCGACGAGGGCACCTTCGTCGAGCTCGACGAGCTCGCGCGGCACCGCTCGACCGCGTTCGGGCTGGAGAAGAACCGGCCCTACGGCGACGGCGTCGTCACCGGCTACGGCGAGGTCAACGGGCGCATGGCGTGCGTCTTCAGCCAGGACTTCACGGTCTTCGGTGGCTCGCTGGGCGAGGTCTACGGCGAGAAGATCACCAAGGTGATGGACCTCGCCATCAAGACCGGCTGCCCGATCATCGGGATCAACGAGGGCGCCGGCGCGCGGATCCAGGAGGGCGTGGTCTCCCTCGGCCTCTACGGCGAGATCTTCCGGCGCAACGTGCACGCCTCCGGCGTCATCCCGCAGATCAGCATGATCATGGGCAACTGCGCCGGCGGCCACGTCTACTCCCCCGCCGTCACCGACTTCACGGTCATGGTCGACCAGACCTCCGCGATGTTCATCACCGGACCCGACGTCATCAAGACCGTCACCGGCGAGGACGTGACGATGGAGGACCTCGGCGGCGCCCGGACCCACAACACCAAGTCGGGCAACGCCCACTACATGGCCTCCGACGAGGAGGACGCCATCGAGTACGTCAAGGCGATGCTGTCCTACCTGCCGCAGAACAACCTCGACCCGGCACCGGAGCTCGACGAGCAGCCCGACATGGACTTCACCGACCTGGACCGGGCGCTCGACACGATCATCCCGGACTCCCCGAACCAGCCCTACGACATGCACGACGTGATCACCGCCGTGCTCGACGACGAGGAGTTCCTCGAGGTCCAGGAGCTGTTCGCCCCCAACATCCTCGTCGGCTTCGGCCGGGTGGAGGGCCAGTCGGTGGGCATCGTGGCCAACCAGCCGATGCAGTTCGCCGGCACCCTCGACATCGACGCCTCCGAGAAGGCCGCGCGGTTCGTGCGGTTCTGCGACGCGTTCAACATCCCGGTCCTGACGTTCGTCGACGTGCCGGGCTTCCTGCCCGGCACCGACCAGGAGTGGCAGGGCATCATCCGCCGCGGCGCGAAGCTGATCTACGCCTACGCGGAGGCGACCGTCCCGCTGATCACGGTCATCACCCGCAAGGCCTACGGCGGGGCGTACGACGTGATGGGCTCCAAGCACCTCGGCGCCGACATCAACGTCGCGTGGCCGACCGCGCAGATCGCCGTGATGGGCGCGCAGGGCGCGGCCAACATCGTGCACCGCAAGACTCTGAAGAAGGTCGCCGACGACGGCGGCGACGTCGAGGCCCGGCGCGCCGAGCTCATCGACGAGTACGAGACCACGCTGGCCAACCCCTACATCGCGGCCGAGCGGGGCTACATCGACGCCGTCATCGCCCCGCACGAGACCCGCATCGAGGTCGTCCGCGCCCTCCGCCTGCTGCGCACCAAGCGGGAGACCCTCCCGCCCAAGAAGCACGGGAACATCCCGCTGTGATGGCCGACCAGCCACAGCAAGCACCGCTCCTGCGGATCGTCAACGCCGACGCGACGCCGGAGGAGGTCGCCGCGCTGGTGGCGGTGTTCTCCGCGCTCGGGTCCGGCGGCGGCGAGGCCCCGAAGCGACCACGGTCGTCGTGGAGCAGCCCCGCCCGGGGCGTACGACGCACGCATCGCCAGGGCCCCGGCGCCTGGCGGGCCAGCGGCCTGCTGCGGTGACAGGCCCGCAGGCCGCCTGACTGGACCAGTTGGTCAAGGTTCGCCCGACGTTCGACCGACGACCTCCGCCGCCGGGCCGACCGGACGTACGTTGCCGTCAGCTCAGGCTCCGGTTGGGGGTGGACGATGGCTGGTCGTCGATGGTGGTTGCTGCTGCTCGCGTGCGCCCTCGCCGCGAGCGGTCTCGTCACGGCCTCCGCGTCGGCGGGACCTCCGGACCAGGAACCGCGCGCGCAGGCGGCCCGAGCGACGAAGCTGACTCTCAGGACCAGCCTGGACGAGGTCGATTACGGCACCACGGTCACGCTGTCCGGCACGCTCACCTCTCGAGGCAAGGGCCTCAAGGGCCAGAAGGTGGTCATCAAGCACCGCGTCAGCGGAGCGAAGACCTGGACCAGGATCGGCACCGTAACGACGCGTCGCAAGGGCGTCTGGCGCAAGGACGTGCAGGTGCGCGTCCGGGGCTCCTACCTGGCGACCTACCGAGGCACGCGGACCTACGCCCCGTCCAGGGCGGCCAAGCAACAGGTCGACTCCTTCGCCTTCGTCACCGACTACGCCGTAGGCCCCGGCGGACGCGACGCCTACAAGAACGAGCCGTGGACGTTCACCGGCCGCACCGCACCCGAGCTCGCGGGCCAACCCGTGCACGTGGTCCGCGGCCCGTTCCGGATCTCGACGCCTGTCGCGACCGGCGCCGTCGGTCCCGGCGGAGCGATCTCGCTCACTCACCGCATGACGGACGTGGGGCGGTACGACTACTGGCTCTCCGTGGACGGGGGGCTGCTGATGTACGGCGCCGACTCGCCGCACACGTCGATCACGACCCGCGCCGTGGGAGCGCCCACGACGCCGTCGATCACCACCACCTCGCTCCCGTCGGTCGAGGTGCACGTGCCCTACCAGGCGACGTTCCTGGCCACCGGCGGTGAGGTCACGTGGTCGGCCGTCGGCGCGCTGCCACCCGGTCTGACCCTGTCCTCCGACGGCCTGCTGACCGGCGCCCCGTCCCAGGCCGGGACCTGGGAGGTCGACGTACGCGCGTCGAACGTCGCGGGCACGACCACGCGCACCGTTTCGCTCGCCGTCGCGCCGGGGTCGCTCACCGTGACGACGGGCCGGCTGTACGACGCCGCCGTCGGCGTGCTGTATCCCCACACCCCCTACACCTCGGGTGGCTGGCAGGAGATGTTCTGCACGCCGTGCCCGGGGGGATCGACGTGGGCGGTCACGTCCGGCTCGCTGCCGCCGGGGATGGACTTCGTCGACGGCGACGACATCGTCGACCCGCCGGCCTCCTACGTCTACGGGACGGCGACGCAACCGGGCGTCTACCAGTTCACCGTCACTGGGGTCGTGGACGGGAGGTCGGGCAGCAAGCAGTTCACGCTACGGGTGGTGCCCTCCACGTCCGACCTCATCCGCATCGACTATGACGATCGCACCTTCCGCCTCCCCGCGGGCACGGTCGGCCAGCCCTACAGCCACCAGCTCACGGCTCGCGGTGGCACCGGCCTCGCGTGGTCGGCGTTGGGCCAACCGCCACCGGGGCTGACCCTGAGCAGCGGCGGCCTGCTGTCGGGTACGCCCACGCAGGCTGGCGACGGGTGGTTCGACGTCGCCGCGACCGACGGCACGCGGTACGACTGGCAGGGTTTCCTCATCGCCGTCGCGCCGCCGCCGTGACGCCAGCCGTGACCTCGCGTCCGTGACCCGCAGGTGGTCGGGAGGGGCATAGGGTCGCCCGCGTGACCGAACGCACCATCGATGCCCTCTGCGACGCCTACGTCGAGGACTTCTGCGCCCTCGACCCGCTGACCGCCACCTCGATCGGGGTGGCCGGGCACGAGCACGAGCTGACCGACTTCTCCCCCGCCGGCTTCGACGCCCGGGAGGCGCTGGCCCGGCGCGCGGTCGCCGCGGTCGAGGCCGCGACCCCGGTCGACGACCGCGAGGCGGCGGCGCGGGACGCGTTCCTCGAGCGGACCCGGCTGGAGATCGAGCTGGAGGAAGCGGGCGTCAACCGCTCGCGCATGTCGGTGCTGTGGAGCCCCCTGCACGAGATCCGCGGGGTCTTCGACCTGATGCCGACCGAGGGCGCGGAGGCCGTCGCGGCCATCGCGTCCCGCCTGGCCGGCGTACCCGCCGCCCTCGAGGGCCTGCGCGTGACGCTCTCCGACGAGGCGCGCAAGGGCAATGTCGTCGCGGCACGGCAGTACGCCGAGGTGGCCGAGCAGGTGCGCCGCTGGACCGGGCAGTCCGGCGAGGCGGGCGACTTCTACCTCGGCCTCGTCGACCGCCTGCAGGGCGGCGACCGCGCCGAGCTGCGAGCCCTGGCGGGTGCCGCGAGCGCCGCCACCGCGGCGTTCGGGCTGTACCTCACCGACGAGCTCGAGCCGCAGGGCGCGGAGCGCGAGGGGGTCGGGCGGGAGGTCTACGCGCTCGCGAGCCGCTACTTCCTCGGCGCGGAGGTCGACCTCGACGAGACCTACGCCTGGGGCTGGGCCGAGCTGCAGCGGCTGTCCGACCTGATGGACGCCACCGCCGAGCGGATCCTCCCCGGCGCCGGCGTCGACGCGGCGGTCGCCCACCTCGACGCCGATCCGACCCGCGTGGTCCAGGGCCGCGAGGCGTTCCGCGAGTGGATGCAGGGCCTCGCCGACCGCACGATCACCGCGATGGCCGACGTCCACTTCGACATCCCGGCGCCGATCCGGCGCATCGAGTGCATGCTCGCCCCGACCAACGACGGCGGCATCTACTACACCGGGCCGTCCGAGGACTTCGAGCGACCGGGACGCATGTGGTGGTCGGTGCCCGACGGCATCGAGGACTTCCACCCCTGGCGCGAGGTCACCACCGTGTTCCACGAGGGCGTGCCCGGACACCACCTCCAGGTCGCCCAGACGGCCTACCGCAGCGACACGCTCAACCGCTGGCAGCGGCTGATGTGCTGGTGCAGCGGGCACGGCGAGGGGTGGGCGCTCTACGCCGAGCGGCTGATGGAGGAGCTCGGCTTCCTCGACGACCCCGCCGACCTCCTCGGGATGCTCGACGGCCAGTCCCTGCGCGCCGCGCGGGTGATCGTCGACATCGGCATGCACCTCGAGCTCACCATCCCCGACGACAACCGGCTCGGCCCCGGCGGCACCGCGTTCCACCCCGGCGAGACGTGGACGCCGGAGCTGGGGCTGGAGTTCATGCGGCTGCACTGCCGCATGGACGACGAGGTCATCCAGTTCGAGGTCAAGCGCTACCTCGGGCTCCCCGGCCAGGCGCCGTCCTACAAGGTCGGCGAGCGCATCTGGCTCGAGGCGCGGGCCGAGGTCCTGCAGCGCCACGGCGCCGACTTCGACCTCAAGGCCTTCCACCGCGCCGCGCTCGACCTCGGCTCGCTCGGGCTCGACCCGCTGCGCACGGCGCTGGGGCGCCTGTGACGACCGCGCGCGTGCCGCTGGTCCTGGCCTCGGCCTCCCCCGCGCGCCTGGCCACGCTGCGCGCGGCCGGCATCGAGCCGGTGGTCATCGTGAGCGGGGTCGACGAGACGCAGGTCGACGGGTTGCCGCCGGCCGAGCTCGCGCTGCAGCTCGCCGAGCTCAAGTGCGCCGCCGTCGCCGCGCGCGACGACGTACCTCACGACGCTCTCGTCCTGGGCTGCGACTCGGTGCTCGAGCTCCCGCCGGCCCCTGGTTCGGGCGGGCACGGCGAAGCGCTCGGCAAGCCCCGCGACGCTGCCGAGGCCCGTGAGCGGTGGCGTGCCATGCGCGGGCGCAGCGCCGTCCTGCACAGCGGCCACAGCCTGCGTGAGGTGGCGTCGGGGCGGGTGGCCGCGGCGACCGGTTCGACCCTCGTGCACTTCGCCGACGTGAGCGACGACGAGGTCGAGGCCTACGTCGCGACCGGCGAGCCGCTGCACGTCGCCGGCGCCTTCACGATCGACGGCTTCGGCGGCGCGTTCGTGCGCGGCATCGAGGGCGATCACCACAACGTGGTGGGCGTGAGCCTGCCGCTGCTGCGCGAGCTGGTCCTCGAGCTCGGCCACGCGTGGCCTGATCTGTGGACCTGACCCGCTAACATCCCGGGCGTGGGGAGCGGGGTGCAGGGCACGGCGGGAGGGCCAGAGGCTGATCCTGTCGACCGCTACGGCGTGCGCGAGGAACGGCTGCTGACCGGTGCGACGGTCATCACCTTCGTACGGACGATCGCCTCGGTCGTGCTGGCGGCCATGGCCGCCCACCAGCAGAGCCTGACGCTGCTGGTCGTCGCCCTCGGCGTCTACTGGGTCGGTGACATGCTCGACGGCTTCTACGCCCGCGTGCGCGACTGCGAGACCCGCATCGGGGCCGTCCTCGACATCATGTGCGACCGGTTCAACGCCGCCGCTTTCTACATCGGCCTCGCGTGGCTGCAGCCCGACCTGTCTCCGGCGATCTTCGTCTACCTCGCCGAGTTCATGGTGATCGACTGCTTCCTGTCGATCGCGTTCCTCGCCTGGCCGATCCGCAGCCCCAACTACTTCTTCGTCGTCGACCGCACCATCTGGCTGTGGAACTGGTCCAAGCCCGCCAAGGCGGTCAACAGCGCGCTCTTCGCGGTGCTGCTGCTCGTCACCGGCTGGATGTGGGTGGGGCTCGTGATCGCCACCGCGCTGCTGGTCCTCAAGTGCGTGTCGCTGCGCCGCCTCGCGCAGATCGGCCTGCCGGTACCGGGCGCCGCAGGCTGATGCTGTTCTGGAGCGTCCTGGGCGCCTCGATCGCCTCCGCGCTGCTGCCGCTCATCAACATCGAGGCCATCCTCGTCGTCTCGGTCACCCAGGCCCCCGGCCAGATGTGGGGGCTCCTCGTCGCGGCCACGATCGGGCAGATGCTCGGCAAGATCCTCTGGTACTGGGGCGGCATGCACGTCGAGCGCGCCCCGTGGGTCCACCGCCAGCTCGAGAAGCCCAAGGCGCGAGCCTCGCTGGACAAGTGGCACGAGCGCGCCGAG
Source organism: Nocardioides sp. P5_E3 (assembly GCF_054049275.1). Taxonomy (NCBI): domain Bacteria; kingdom Bacillati; phylum Actinomycetota; class Actinomycetes; order Propionibacteriales; family Nocardioidaceae; genus Nocardioides; species Nocardioides sp. P5_E3. Next base: position 123,606 of record NZ_JBFUMR010000006.1, on the reverse strand, counting down.
GGCCGGCCGTGGTTCACGGCCGGCCTGCTCTTCGTCTCCGCCAGCACCGGCATCCCGCCGTACGCCGTCACGGCCGTGCTCGCCGGGACGCTGCGGGTGCCGTTCTGGATCTTCATGCTGACCGGTCTGGCCGGGCGCGGCCTGCGGTTCTGGGCGGTGGTGACGGGGACCTCGTCGCTGGTGCAGCTGTTCTGAGGTCCCCGTCGACCCACCTACCTCCGGATCACTCGGCCGCGGACCACGCCTGGCGGAGGCTGACCCGACCGCCGGTCTGCAGCAGCGCCCGGCGGTAGAGGCGCTCCCCGATCCACACAGTGACCGCGGCGAACGCGGCCAGCAGGCCCAGGGCCAGCAGCGGCTCCCACCACTCCACGCCGCCGGCCAGGATGCGCTTGGGCATCACGACCGCCGAGACGGGCGGGACGAACGACGCGATCACCTGTGCGCGGCCGTCGAGGGACAGCCCGCCGAAGAACATCACGAGCATCAGCATCGTCAGCGGCGTCGACGTCGCCTGCAGGTCCTCGGTCCGCGAGGCGAGCGACCCGGCGACCGCCCACAGGCAGGCCAGGGCGATGAAGCCCGCGAGGAAGAAGCCGATGAACCACGCCGTCGGACCCGACAGCGCCGGGACGTAGGACTTGTAGGACGTGAACGACAGCCCCACGAGTCCGACCACGAGGTAGACCATCAGCTGGATCACCGCGAGGGCCGTGTTGCCGAGCACCTTGCCGGCCAGGAGGTGCCGCACCGGGATCGCGGCGGCGATGATCTCGACGATGCGGCTCTGCTTCTCCTCGATCACCGACGACGCCAGCTGCATGCCGAAGACGAGGGCCGCGAAGTAGAAGAGGAAGACGAACACGAAGCCGACGGCCTCGGCCACGCCCGCCTTCTCGGCGTCGCCGCGCAGGAAGACCGTGGTCACCGTGCTGCCGGCCTGGAGCGACTCGACCGTCGTGCCGACCTTCGCGGCGTTGTCGGCCAGCACCTGCTGCTGCACGACCACCTCCACGACGTCCGTGAGCGAGCCCTGCTCGCTCGACTCCGAGGTCAGCTGCCAACCGTCGTCGGTCGGGTGCAGCCAGGCGTCGACCTCGTCCTCGCGCAGCGCGGACTCGGCGGCGGCCCGGTCGTCGACCTCGACGACCGTGACCTCGACGTTCTCGTCCACCCCCGGCGCGGCGTCGGCGACCGCGGTGGCCATGGCGGCCGCGTCGGGCGTGGCGGCCAGGGTCACCGTCTCGGTCCGCTCCTCCTGCCAGGCGCTGAAGCCGATGAACCCGGCGATCAGAACCACCATGAACGCCGTGCCGAGGAGGAAGGACTTGTCGGTGATCCGCGAGACGACCTCGCGGCGGGTCACGAGCAGCCACGGGGGCTCGTCGCGCCGGTCGGTGTCCCGGTTGTCGGGGCTCTGGTTGTCGGGGCTCGACGTGTCGGTGCTCATGCGGTGGCCTCCCGGTAGATCTCGCTGAGGGCCGGGCGGACCCGGACGAACTCGTGGACGTCGCCGCGTCTGGTGGCCTCCGCGACGAGGTGCTGCTCGGCGCCGTCCTGGCGCACTTCGACGAGGGCGCTGGCCCCCTCGAGGTCGAGGACCTCCAGCCCGTGCAGGTCACGGACCCAACCGGCGTCGCCGCCGAGGACGAGGCGGAAGCGCGGCACCCCCGCGTCGCGCAGCTCCGCAACCGTCCCGGCGGCGACCCGGCGTCCTTGGGACAGCACGACCAGGCGGTCGCACAGTCGCTCGACGAGGTCGAGCTGGTGGCTGGAGAAGAGGACCGGCACGCCGTCGCGGGTGTACTCGCGCAGCAGGTCGACCATCGAGTCGACGGCCCTCGGGTCGAGGCCCGAGAAGGGCTCGTCGAGCACGAGCGCCGCCGGGCGGGGCAGCACCGAGGCGATGATCTGCACCCGCTGCTGGTTGCCCAGCGACAGCTTCTCCAGGTTGTCCTTGGTGCGCTCCCCCAGCCCGAACCGCTCCAGCAGCTCGGTCACCTGGGTACGGGCCGCGACGCGGTCCATGCCCTTGAGCTGGGCGATGTAGACGAGCTGGTCGAGGATCGGCTGCTTGGGGTAGAGCCCACGCTCCTCGGGCATGTAGCCGATCCGGCGGCGGTCCAGCCGGGTGATCGGCCGGCCCTGCCACAGCACCTCCCCCTCGTCGATGCCGAGCACCCCCATGACCATCCGCATGGTCGTGGTCTTGCCCGCACCGTTGCCGCCGACGAAGCCGGTCATCAACCCGGCCGGCACCTCGAACGACACGTGGTCCACGGCGGTGTTCTCACCGAACCGTCTGGTCAGCTCCCTGATCTCCAGCATGACGACGACGCTAGTGACGCCCGGCCTGGCGGGGATCCCCCGCGGGACGGATCTGTGGGGTGGAGGTGCGATCCTCCTGGGTCACTCCTCCGTCGGGAGGATGAGGCCGGCCTCGTAGGCGTAGATGACCGCCTGCACGCGGTCGCGCACGTGCAGCTTGGCGAGCACGTTGGACACGTGCGTCTTGACCGTCGCCTCGCCGAGCACGAGCGTGCCGGCGATCTCGCCGTTCGACAGTCCCCGGCCGAGCAGCACGAGCACCTCCCGCTCGCGAGCGGTGAGCAGCGCCAGCTCCTTCGGCTCGGCCCGCTCGGTCGCCACCGGCCCCGATCCGGCGTCCGCTCCCCCGGCCATCTTGCCGATGACGCGGCGGGTCACCTCCGGCGCGAGCAGCGCGTGTCCGCGACCTGCGGCGCGTACGGCGTCGAGGAGCTGCTCCGGACCGGCGTTCTTCAGCAGGAAGCCGCTCGCGCCTGCCTGGAGGGCGTCGAAGAGGTAGTCGTCGCGGTCGAAGGTCGTCACGATGACCACGCGCCCGAGGTCGTCGGCGACGAGGTGGCGCGTCGCCTCGATGCCGTCCATCCGCGGCATCTGGACGTCCATCAGCACGACGTCGGGGCGGGTCGCGCGGGCCCGTTCGATCGCTTCGAGGCCGTCGGCGGCCTCGCCCACGACCTCGATGTCGTCCTCGACCGAGAGGACCATCGCGAAGCCCGAGCGCACCATGGCGTGGTCGTCGACGAGCAGGACCGTGAGCGGGCGTTCCATCACGATGCTCCGAGGGGGTACCGCACGCGGACCCGGTAGCCGCCCGTCACCCGCGGCCCGATGTCGACCTGCCCGTCGTGGGTGGCGGCCCGCTCGCGGATGCCGAGCTGGCCGAGCCCGCTGCCGGACGTGCCGTGCCGCGGCCGGCCGTTGTCCACGACCTCGACCTCGGCGTACGACGTGGACTCGTCGACCCGCACCACGACGGAGACGGTGTCGGCGGTGCTGTGGCGACGTACGTTGGTCAGCGCCTCCTGCACCGTGCGGTAGATCGCGAGCCCGATGCCCCGGGGCAGCCGACTCGCGGCGCAGGTCGGGTCCTCGACGACGTCGAGGTGGACGGTGAGACCCTCCTGGCTCGACTGGGCGACCAGCTCGGGCAGGTCACCGACGCCCGCCTCGGACGTACGCGTCGCGCCGGCCGGGTCGGTCCCGTCCTCGCTGCCGTCGGCGGGTCCTTCCCGGAGCGTGCCGAGGAGTCGCCGCATCTGCGCGAGCGCGTCGCGGGAGGCGTCCTCGACGTTCGCGAGGGCCGTACGCGCCGCGTCGGGGTCGCGGTCGAGGACCCGGCGGGCGGCACCTGCCTGGATGCCCATCGCGGAGACACCGTGCGCGACCACGTCGTGCAGCTCGCGGGCGATGCGCAGCCGCTCGTCGAGGACGGCCTGCTCCCGCAGCCGGCCGGCCTGGGCGGTGATGGTCGCCGCCTGCTCCTGCAGCCGCAGGCGTTGCCGGGCCGCGCGCCACGACACCCCGCCACCGACGATCGCCCCGCCGAAGTAGATGACGTTGACCAGCAGCGTCATCGCCACGGCCGACGGGATCGGCGGGAAGAGCCCGACACGGTCGGCGTGGTCCATCTCGTCGATCATGTCCTGCGCCGCCGAGCCCACGGCGAACTGCCAGGTGATCCACGCGAACATGAAGAGCACGATCGTGCCGATCACGACCACCATCGCGCGCCGGTCGCGGGCGTACGCGACCCCGGACAGCAGGGCGACGAAGTAGACGATCTGGAGCGACACCTGCCCCATGACCTCCGGCATCGACACCCCGACGACGAACATGTGCAGCGCGGCGAGGCTCGCGACCACCAGCGGCCAGCGGCGTCGGCCCAGGAGGAGCGCCGCGCCCGTCGACACGGCGAGCCACTGCGTCCAGACCGGGACGTCGGTGTGCTCGAGCCCGCCCGCGCTGCGCACCAGCTCGAGCGCGAGCAGGCTGACGGCCTCGACGCTGGCGGCCAGGACGACGTCCTGCCGACCGACCCGCGGCCGGGGCCGCTCCCACTCGTCGTCCACGCCGAACCACGTCAGGGCGCGCTGGCTCGTGCTGGGCATGGAGCGAGCGTAGGGGGCGAGCGGTGCGCCCGGATCCGTCGGGAGGCGGAGATGTGGGGCCACGAACCGTCCACAGGTCGCCGTTCCGCGTCGTCGTCCACAGGCGTACGCCGCGCGCGGCCGTGGCTGTCGGGGCGCGGTGCTTGCGTGGTGCCATGACCCCGAGCCCGCTGCCGAGCACCCCCGCCGTCGCCGTCGCGGCGACGCGCTCGGAGCTGCGGGGCATCGTCGCGGCAGCGTTGGACCTCGAGGCCGCCGTCCTGGTCGACCTCGTCGCCGAGCTCGAGACGCTCGGCCGCACGGTGTCCGCCGCGCAGGCCGAGCTGACGGCTCGCCTGGACGCGCTGCTCACGCAGGAGCAGGCCGACGCCGGGGTGAGGCCCGAGGAGCTCGGCAAGGGCGTGGGCAACGTGGTCGCCGCGGCCCGCCGGGAGTCCCCGCACCGCGGCCGGCGGCACGTCAGCCTCGCCCGGGTCGTCCAGACCGAGCTCCCGCACACGTGGGCGGCCTGGCAGGACGGGCGCATCGACGAGTGGACCTCGACCGTGATCGCGCGGGAGACCGCCTGCCTGCCCCTCGCCCACCGCCTGGCTGTGGACGAGGTCGTCGCCGGTGACCCCGACGCGCTCGAACGGCTCAGCCCCCGCAGGCTGCTGGCGCGGCTGCGCGCGGAGGCCGAGCGGCTCGACCCTGCGGCCTGCGTGGCCCGCCGTCGCCACGCCGAGTCCGAGCGCCGTGTGACCCTGCGCCCGGCGCCCGACTCGATGACCTGGCTGACCGCACTGCTGCCCGTCAAGGAAGGTGTCGCGGTCTACTCCGCGCTCACCCGGGTGGCCGACCGGGCCCGCGCCGCGGGCGAGGAGCGCGGACGTGGCCAGGTGATGGCCGACGCGCTGGTCGCCACGATGCTCGGGGTGCCCGCGTCCGACACCGCCCCGGACGTTCCCGCCACCCCTGTCGCCCTCGGCGTCGTGATGACCGACGCCGCCCTGTTCGGCGGCTCGTCAGCATGGACGCGCGCACGCGCACCTTCCGCGGGAACCTCGCCCGGTTCGTCCGCCTCCGCGACCGCACCTGCCGGACCTCCTGGTGCGATGCCCCCGTGCGGCACGTCGACCACGTCGAGTCCCGCGAGGACGGCGGCCCCACGTCGGCCCGCAACGGGCAGGGGCTGTGCGAGGCCTGCAACTATGCCAAGACCGCGCACCGCTGGCGGTCGAGAACCGAGCCGGACGGCAGCGTGACCACCACCCTGCCGACCGGCCACCGCCTCACCACCCGGCCGCCGCCGGTCGCCACGATCCGGCGCAGGGTCCTGCCGGCGCTGCACATCGAGTACGTCCTGACCGGCTGAGGCCGGACGGCTGCGAGACTCCCGCCCATGACCGTCGTCGCGTCGCTCGCCCTCTTCGTCCTCGCCGCGCTCGCCGAGATCGGCGGTGCCTGGCTGGTCTGGCAGGGCGTCCGCGAGGGCCGCGGCTGGCTCTGGGTCGGCGCCGGCTTCATCGCCCTCGGGCTCTACGGACTGGTCGCCACGCTCCAGCCCGACGCCCACTTCGGACGGATCCTGGCGGCGTACGGCGGCGTGTTCGTCGCCGGCTCGCTGGCCTGGGGGATGGTCGTGGACGGCTTCCGGCCGGACCGGTACGACGTGACGGGTGCGCTGGTCTGCCTGGTCGGGGTCGCGATGATCATGTACGCACCGCGACCCGCCTGACGGACCGCTACTCGACCGGGAGCCCGAGACCCCGCGCGATGAGCATCCGCTGGACCTCGGACGTGCCCTCGCCGATCTCGAGGACCTTCGCGTCGCGGTAGAACCGGACGACGGGGTACTCCTCCATGAAGCCGTAGCCGCCGAAGACCTGCGTCGCGATGCGGGTCGCGGTGACCGCCGACTCGGTGGCGTAGAGCTTCGCCACGGCGGCCGCCTGCTTGAACGACGCGGTGGTGACCGAGGACGAGCCGGCGTCCATCGCGTCCTTCATCGCGGCCGCCTTGTAGGTCAGCAGCCGCGAGGCGTCGAGCATCACCTGCAGGTCCGAGACCTGGAAGGCGAGACCCTGCTTGCGTCCGATCGGGCCGCCGAAGGTCTGCCGCTCACCGGCGTACTGCAGCGACATGTCGAGGCACGCCTGGATGCAGCCGACCGCGAGCGCGGCGATCGCGACGCGACCGTCGTCCAGCGTCGCGAGGAACTGTGCGTAGCCGCGACCCCGCTCGCCGAGCAGGTGCGACTCCGGCACCCGCGCGTCGCTGAAGGACAGCGGGTGGGTGTCGGAGGCGTGCCAGCCGAGCTTGTCGTACGCCTTCTCCGCGGTGAAGCCAGGAGTGTCGGACGGGACGATGATCGTCGAGATCTCCGGACGCCCGTCGGCACGCTCACCGGTGCGGGCGGTGACCGTGACGAGCGAGGTGATGTCCGAGCCGGAGTTGGTGATGAACTGCTTCGAGCCGTTGACGACCCACTCGCCGCCGTCGAGCACAGCCTTGGTCTTGGTCGCACCGGCGTCGGAGCCCGCGCCGGGCTCGGTCAGTCCGAAGCCGGCGATCTTGTCGCCGGCGACGAGCTCGGGGAGCCACGTCTTCTTCTGCTCGTCGGTGCCGTAGGTGAGGATCGGGTTGATCCCGAGCCCGACCGCGGCCTCGAGCGTGATGCCCATCGACTGGTCGACGCGGCCGATCTCCTCGATCGCCAGGCACAGCGAGGTGAAGCCGCCGTCCTCGCCCGCCATGCCGGCGCCGCCGAACTCCTCCGGAGCCGTCAGCCCCATCAGGCCGAGCGCGCCCATCTTCTGGACCACGTCGGTCGGGAAGTGGTGGTCACGGTCCCACTGCGCGGCGTGCGGCGCGATCTCCGCCTCGGCGAAGTCGCGGACGCTGCGGCGGAACTGCTCGTGCTCGGGGGACAGCTCGAAGGTCATGCCTCGCACCCTAGCGCCGGAGGTTAGCGATCGCTAACCCCCAGGACCGCTTCCTGTGGGACGCTCGCGGGATGGAGGTGGCCGCACACCTGCCGCAGGTCGCGACGAGCGGCGACCGTCCCGACGTGGGCCGCGTGCGGGACGTGGTCGACGCCGCCCGCGACCTCGGGCTGGCGGCGGTCTGCGCCAACGACCATCTCACCTTCCACCGGCCGTGGCTCGACGGGCCGACCCTCCTCGCCGCGGTCGCGGACCGCGCCGGCGGGATGGACCTCGCCACGACGGTCGCGCTGCCCTCGCTGCGCGGACCCGCCCAGCTCGCCGCGGCGCTCACGACCCTGGCGACCCTCGCGCCGGGCCGGGTCGTCGCCGGCGTCGGGGCCGGCTCGTCGGCGGCGGACCACGCCGCGGCCGGGGTGCGGTTCGACGACCGCTGGCCGCAGTTCGAGGAGTCGCTGCACGTCCTGCGCGGGCTGCTGGGCGGCGGATCGCTGCCGGCCAGGTGGGTCGAGATCCTCGACGGTTCCAGGCAGGTCGAACCACCCGCGCCGGTTCCGATCTGGGTCGCCAGCTGGGGGTCGCCGGCCGGACTGCGGCGCGTCGCCCGGTGGGGCGACGGCTGGCTCGCGTCGGCGTACAACACCTCGCCGGAGGCGTTCGCCGAAGGACGCCGACGACTCGCGCAGGCGCGCGCCCGGCTCGACCGCCCAGACCTCCCCGCCGCGGTGGCGACGATGTGGACGTGGGTCACCGACGACCCGGCCGACGCGGAGCGGGTGCTCGTCGACGTGCTGGCGCCGCTCGTCAGGCGCGACCCGGGCGAGCTGCGTGTCCGAGTGTGCGTCGGGACCCCGGAGCACTGCGCCGACCTGCTGGGGCGGTACGCCGCGGCGGGTTGCTCGCGGATCCACGTCTGGCCGCTCGGCGACGAGATCGCCCAGCTCGAGCGCCTCGTCGACGACGTGCTCCCCCGGTTGCTCGTCTGAGCCGAGAGCCGCGCCAGGGCAGGCCGCAAGGACCGAGCGGCGGGCGCACCCAGGCCGACCGACCCGTCAGCGCCGCGCCCGCGTGGCGCGCCGGAGCAGCTCGGTCATCCGGGTCGTCGCGTGGGTGCGGTAGTCGCTCGCGGGCAGGGCGACCGCCAGCTGTCGCACCGGCCCCGGCCCCCGCAGGTCGCGCGTCGTGACGCCGCGGACCCGCACCGACACGGCGAGGCCGGGTACGACGGCCACGCCCAGGCCGGCGGCCACCAACGCCTGCACGGCGACGTGGTCGTCCGACACCACGCCCACGCGGGGCGAGAAGCCCTGCGCCCGACAGGCGTCGCGGACCACGCGGAACCACGTGCTGCCACCGGCGCCGCCGACCCAGGTCTCGCCACGAAGGTCGCGCAGGCTCGGGTCGCGGTCGGCCCTCGCGAACCGGTGTCCGCTGGGGAGCACCACCCGGTACGCGTCGTCGAAGAGCGGGACGACCTCGAGGTCGCTCGCCTGGTCCGGGGCGGACGTCGAGGTGAACACCACGGCCAGGTCGAGCTCGCGCTCGCGCAGCCGCGGCAGCAGGCCCTGCACGTGGTCGTCGACCACGGTCAGCACGACGTCCGGGAGCTCCGCGCGCAGCCGGGCGATGGCGCCCGGCACGAACGACGCGAGGGCGGTCGGCACGCTGCCGAGCCGCAGACGCCGCTCCTGCCGGCCGAGGACGTCGAGGAGGTCGCGCTCGGCGGCGTCGAGGCGGGCGACGACGGCCCGGGCGTGCTCGGCCAGCACATGCCCGGCTGGAGTCAGCTGCACCGGCCGCGCCCCTCGGTCCACGAGGCCCGCCCCGACCTGGCGCTCCAGCGCGGCCACGTGCTGGCTCACCGCCGACTGGCTGACGCCCAGCGCCGCGGCGGCACCGGAGAACGATCCCGCCGCCTCGACGGCGGCGAGGGCCTGAAGGCGCGGGCCCGCTGCTATCAGCCTCACTTATCAGACGATAGCAATCAGCCTCTCCACTGATGGGACATCCGGGCGACCGTGGCGGTCCACACCCATCGAGGAGACAGCCATGACCACCACCGACCAGCCCGGCCAGCAGCCGCTCGAGGAGCCTCTCGACGAGCAGCGCCTGATGTCCTTCGTGTTCCGCGCCGTGGACGAGGTCGGCGCGACCCTCAACGCGGCGCTCGTCGTGCTGGGCGACAAGCTCGGCTGGTACGAGGCGCTCGCCGAGCGCGGCCCGATGACGGCCGAGGCACTCGCCGATGCCGCCGGCACCGCTCTGCCCTACACCCGCGAGTGGCTCAACGCGCAGGCCGCCGGCTCGTTCGTCGACTACGACCCGACGACCGGTCGCTACACCCTCCCGCCGGAGCACGCCGTGGCCCTCACCGACGCCGACAGCCCGGCGTACCTCCCCGGCCTCTTCCAGATCGCCCTCGGCACCGTCGCCGACAGCCAGCGCCTCGTCGACGCCGTACGTCGCGGGGGCGGGATCGGCTGGCCGGAGCACAGCGGCGACGTGCACGAGGGCTGCGAGCGGTTCTTCCGGCCGTCCTACCGCGCCCACCTCGTCGACTCCTGGCTCCCGGCCGTGGGGGTCGCCGACCGCCTGCGCGCCGGTGCCGCCGTCGCCGACGTGGGCTGTGGGCACGGCGCGTCGACCATCCTGATGGCCTCGGCGTTCCCCGCGTCCCGGTTCGCCGGCTCCGACCCGCACGCCCCGTCGATCGACGTCGCGCGCCGAAGGGCCGAGGAGGCCGGCGTCGCGGACCGGGTCCGCTTCGAGGTCGCCGACGCGGCCGGGTTCAGCGGCACCGGCTTCGACCTGGTGGCGACCTTCGACTCGCTCCACGACATGGGCGACCCGGTCGGCGCCGCGCGCCACGTCCGCTCGGCGCTCGCCGACGACGGCGTGTGGATGGTCGTCGAGCCGATGGCCGGCGACCACGTCGAGGACAACCTCACGCCCGTGGGCCGTGCCTACTACGGCTTCTCGACCCTGCTCTGCACCCCGGCCTCGCTCTCGCAGGAGGTGGGCCTGGCGCTCGGCACGCAGGCTGGGCCGGCGCGGATCCGGGCGGTGGTCGAGCAGGCCGGTTTCGGCTCGCTGCGCAGTGCCGCCGAGACGCCGTTCCACCGCGTGATGGAGGTCCGCGTCGCGGTGTGACGGACGCGATTCCGCGCACCCCACGGTCCGGGTCTAGGGTTAGGGCAGCCTAAGCAAAGTAAGGACGCCCCCTCGTGTCGACTCCCCCCCGCCGCGCGACCAAGCGCGCCAGCGTGGCCCTGGCCGCGACCCTCCTGACGGCCTCCACCCTGTCCGGGTGCGGCGTCTTCGGGTCGCCCGACCTCGTCGTCTACAACGCCCAGCACGAGGAGCTCCTCGACGAGATCGTGCCGATGTTCGAGGAGCAGTCCGGTCTCGACGTCGAGCTGCGCAGCGGCAAGGACCTCGAGATGGCCAACCAGATCGTCGAGGAGGGCAAGGACTCCCCCGCCGACGTGTTCCTCACCGAGAACTCGCCCGCGATGAGCATCGTCGACAACGCCGGCCTGTTCGCGGAGCTGCCCGAGGCCGCCACGGCGTCGATCCCCGACGAGTACGTCCCGTCGGACCGCGCGTGGACCGGCTTCCTGGCCCGCTCCACCGTCGCGATGTACAACACCGACACGATGACCGACGCCGACATGCCCGACTCGATCCTCGACTTCGCCGACCCCGAGTGGAAGGGCCGCGTGGCCTTCTCCCCGACCGGTGCCGACTTCCAGGCGATCGTGTCCGCCGTCCTCGAGCTCGAGGGCGAGCAGGCCACGGCCGACTGGCTCGCCGGCCTCGAGGAGAACGGCGTCATCGTGCAGAACAACCTCGTCGTGATGCAGTCAGTGGACTCCGGCGAGGTCGACGCCGGCATCGCCTACCACTACTACTGGTACCGCGACCGCCAGGAGAACGGCAGCGACTCCGACAGCTCGGCGCTGCACTTCTTCGGCGACCAGGACCCCGGTGCGTTCCTCAGCATCTCCGGCGCCGGCATCCTCGACAGCAGCGAGCACAAGGACGCCGCCGAGGAGTTCGTCACCTGGCTGACCAGCACCGACGCGCAGCAGGCGATGGCGGAGTCGTACGCCCTGGAGTACCCGCTCAACCCCGACGCGAAGCTCGACCCCGCGGTCAAGCCGTTCGACGAGCTCGAGCCGCCCACCGTCGACGTGGCGAGCCTCAACGGTCCGCAGGTGACCGAGCTGATGACCGCGGCAGGCCTCCTCTGACCACGTACGCCCAGACCGGGCGTCGCGCACCGCGGCCACTGCTGGTCGCGGGGGCGGCGGTCGCGGTCCTGGCGCTGGTGCCGCTTGCCTACGTGGCCTTCTACGTCGTGATCATCGGCCCCGTCGACCTCTGGCACCTCCTGGCCCGGCCGCGCATCGCCGAGCTGCTGCGCAACACCGTCACCCTGGCGATCGCGTGCATGGCCGCCACCGCCGCCCTCGGCGTCTCGCTCGGCGTCCTCGTCGAGCGCACCGACCTGCCCGGACGCCGCCTGTGGCACGGCCTGCTCGTCGCACCACTCGCCGTCCCCGCGTTCGTCAACGGCTATGCCTGGGTCTCGCTCGACCGCAGCGTCCACGGGTTCACCGGCGCCTTCACCGTCGTCACGCTCTCCTACTACCCGCTGGTCTACCTCCCCGTCGTCGCGATGCTGCGCCGCCTCGACCCGGCGCTCGAGGAGTCGGCCTGGTCGCTCGGCCACTCCCGCGCCCGCACCTTCCGCACGGTCGTCCTCCCGCAGCTGCGCCCCGCCCTGCTCGGCGGCGCGCTGCTGGTCGGGCTCCACCTGCTCGCCGAGTTCGGCGCGCTGTCGCTGCTGCGCTTCCCGACCTTCACCACCGCGATCTACGACCAGTACGGCTCGACCTTCAACGGCGCCGCGGCCACCGCGATGGCCGTCGTCCTGGTCCTGCTCTGCCTCGTGCTGCTGCTCGCCGAGCTGCGCCTGCGCGGCAACCGGAGGTACGCCCGGCTGGGCCGCGGCGCCGCCCGCAGCGCCGTACCCGTCGCGCTCGGCCCGTGGCGCTGGCCGCTCCTCGGTGTCGTCGGGGCCGTGGTGGTCCTCGCCCTCGGCATCCCCGCCTACTCCCTGCTGCGCTGGCTGGTCGTCGGCACGTCGACCGAGTTCCCGATGGCCGAGCTGGCCGAGGCGCTCGTCGCGACGGTCGCGCTCGCGCTCGCCGGAGCGGTCGTCACGACGCTCGCCGCGATCCCGGTGGTCTGGCTGGCCGTGCGCCACCGCGGCTGGGCGAGCACCGTGATCGAGCGCAGCACGTACATCGCCAACGCGCTGCCGGGCATCGTCGTCGGCCTCGCCCTCGTCGTGGCGTCGTTGCGCCTCGTGCCGGCGATCTACCAGACCGCCGCCCTGCTCGTCGCGGCGTACGTCATCCTCTTCCTGCCGCGAGCCGTGGTGACGGTCCGAGCCGGGCTGGAGCAGGCGCCCACCGTGCTCGACGACGTCGCGCACAGCCTCGGCACCGGCCCGCTCGCGACCGCGCGCCGGGTGACCCTGCCGCTCATCGCGCCGAGCCTCGGCGCGGGCGCGGCGCTGGTCTTCCTCGCGATCTCCACCGAGCTCACCGCGACGCTCATGCTGTCGCCGATCGGCACCCACACGCTGGCCACCGAGTTCTGGTCGGCCTCCTCCGAGCTCCGCTACGGCGCCGCGGCCCCCTACGCGCTGCTGCTGGTGCTCGTCTCGATCCCCGCCACGGTGCTGCTGATGCGCTCCGACAGCCCCGCCACCCGCACGGAGAGGGTTCCGGTATGAACACCCCACGACGTTCTTGTCCTCCGCTTCGCTCCCCCGAACAACGCCGCGGGGACCCCGCATGAGCTCGCTCACGATCACCGGCGTCACGAAGTCCTTCGGCGCAGGGGCCTCGGCCACCCGCGCCGTCGACGACGTCACCCTCCACGTGCCGCACGGCTCGTTCACGACCGTGCTCGGCCCGTCCGGCTGCGGGAAGACGACCCTGCTGCGGCTCATCGCCGGCTTCCTGCTCCCCGAGTCGGGCAGCATCGCCTTCGGCGACACGACCGTCGCCGGCGAGGGCGTGCGCCCCGTGGCGCCGCAGGCGCGGCGGGTCGGCTACGTCCCCCAGGAGGGGGCGCTGTTCCCGCACCTCGACGTGGCCGCCAACATCGCGTTCGGCCTGCCGCGGGACGCCCGCGGGGGTCAGGACGGTCGCGACCGCGTCGCCGAGATGCTCGACCTCGTCGAGCTGCCCACCGACTTCCGCGACCGTCGCCCGGACGAGCTGTCGGGCGGCCAGCAGCAGCGCGTGGCTCTGGCCCGCTCGCTCGCGCCGCAGCCCGCCGTCGTGCTCCTCGACGAGCCGTTCTCCTCCCTCGACGCCAGCCTGCGCGGCAGCACGTCGCGGGCCGTGCGCCGCGCCCTCGAGGCGACGAACACCACCGCCCTGCTGGTCACCCACGACCAGAACGAGGCCCTCTCGCTCGCCGACCAGGTCGCCGTGATGCGCGCCGGCCGGCTGGTGCAGTCGGCGACGCCGAGCCAGGTCTACCTCTCCCCCACCGACCCGCAGGTCGCCGAGTTCGTCGGCCGCGCCGTCGTGCTGCCCGGCACCGCCACCGACGCCCGCGCGACCTGCTCGCTGGGCGAGGTCGTGCTGACCGAGCCGACCACCGGGCCGGTCGCGCTGATGATCCGCCCCGAGCAGGTCTTCGTCGACCTCGCGCACGACGAGGGCGTGCGCGGCACGGTCGAGGAGGTCAGCTACTACGGGCACGACTGCGCCGTGCAGGTCCGCCTCGACGACGGGACCTCGGTCCTCGCGCGGATGGCGGGCGTGCGCCACCCCGGCCCCGGCGACACCGTCCACCTGCGCGTCACCGGCCTGGTCCGGGCCTACCACCCGACGGACACGCCGTGACGCTCACGTCGCCCCAGCCCGCGCTGCACCCGCTGCACCCCCTGCACCCCCTGCACCCCGCGCCGGACCTGGGCAGGAGGGTCGCACCGGCGGTCGGCCCGGTCCTCGACCACGCGCGCTTCGGCGCCGCTCCCGCCGTGCTCGCCGGCGAAGAGGTCCTCACCCACGCCGACCTCGCCCGGCGCGTCGCGGACCGCGCGGCCACCTGGGGCCCCGCCCGCCGGCTCGTCCTGGTCGAGGGCGCCAACGACCTCGGCTCGCTCGTCGCCTACCTCGCCGCGCTCCAGCACGGCCACGTCGCCCTCGTCGTCCCCGACGGCCGACCTGCGCAGCGTGACGCGACGGTCGCGGCCTACGACCCGGACGTGGTCTGCACGCCCGGCGCGCGCGACGACGTACGCCGCCCCACGAGCGCGCACGACCTGCACCCCGACCTCGCGCTGCTGCTGAGCACCTCCGGCACCACCGGCTCGCCCAAGCTCGTACGGCTGTCCCGCGACAACGTCGCCAGCAACGCCGCGGCCATCGCCGACTACCTCGCGCTCACCCCTGCCGACCGCGCGGTCACCACCCTGCCGCTGCACTACTGCTACGGCCTGTCCGTGCTGCACTCCCACCTCGCGGTCGGCGCGAGCGTCGTGCTGACCGACCTGAGCGTCGTCGACGCCTGCTTCTGGGACCTCTTCGCCCGCACCGGCGTGACCGGGCTCGCCGGGGTGCCGCACACCTTCGACCTGCTGGCCGCCAGCGGCTTCGAGGACCGCGACCTGCCGACGCTGAGGCAGGTCACCCAGGCCGGCGGCCGGCTCGCGCCGGAGGACGTGCGCCGCTGGAG
The DNA here is from genome assembly GCF_054049275.1 of Nocardioides sp. P5_E3. Lineage (NCBI taxonomy): Bacteria > Bacillati > Actinomycetota > Actinomycetes > Propionibacteriales > Nocardioidaceae > Nocardioides > Nocardioides sp. P5_E3. The sequence continues at coordinate 108,479 of NZ_JBFUMR010000006.1, read as the reverse complement.
CCGCTCCGGTCGCAGCCGCGGGTGGGACCTCGTGGTGATGTACGGCGCCACCGAGGCCACGGCCCGGATGGCGTGGCTGCCGCCGGACCTCGCCGAGGACCACCCCGACAGCATCGGCGTCGCGATCCCCGGCGGGCACCTGCACCTCGACGAGTCCGTCGACGACCGGCCCGGCGTCGGGGAGCTCGTCTACACCGGCCCCAACGTGATGCTCGGCTACGCCGAGGAGCCCGCCGACCTCGCCCTCCCCCGCGTGACGACCGAGCTGCGCACCGGCGACCTCGCCCGCGAGCGCCACGGCCTCTTCGCGGTGGTGGGACGACGCAACCGCTGGGGCAAGGTGTTCGGCCTGCGCATCGACCTCGATGCCGTCGAGCAGGGCCTGCGCGCCGACGTCGACCGGCACGCCCGGGTGGTCGCGACGGGCCGCGCCGTCCACGCCTTCGTCACGAGCGGACGCGGCAGCGCCGCCGCACGCGCGCTCGTCGCCGACCGGTGCGGCGTACCTCCGCACGCGGTGCGGGTCACCGTCGTGCCGCAGGTGCCGCTCACGAGCAGCGGCAAGCCCGACTACGCCGCGCTCGGCGAGCTCGCCACACAGGTCGAGCGGGAGGTCGAGCGGGAGGAGGGCACGACAGCCGCGCCCGACCGCCACGCCCGCACCGTCCGCGCCGACGTCGTCCGCGTGCTCGGCCGCCCCGACGCGACCGACGCCGACTCGTTCGTCTCGCTCGGCGGCGACTCGCTGTCCTACGTCGAGCTCGCGACCCGGCTGGCCGACCACTTCCCGCACGGACTGCCCGCCGGGTGGCACGTGCGCGGGATCAGGGAGCTCGAGCGCCTCGCGGCGACCGCCGACGTCCGGCCGGACACCGACGGGACGACCGGCGCCTCGACGGGGGCCGACCGCCCGCGGCGCCGCACGACGTACCTCGACACGACGGTCGCGCTGCGGGCGCTCGCGATCCTGCTCATCGTCGCCAGCCACGTGGACCTCGTCGGCCTCGAGGGCGGCGCCCACCTGCTCCTCGCCCTCGCCGGCTTCAACTTCGCGCGCTTCCAGCTCTCTGCGCCCGGCGGCGCCCGCACCCGGCTGCGGCACGGCCTCGCCGGCCTGGCCCAGCTCGTCGTACCGGCGGTGCTGTGGGTCGGTGGCGTCGCGCTCGTGCTCGGCAGCTACGACCTCACGACCGTCCTGTTCGTCCGCGAGGTGGTCAACGGCTCGGAGTGGGACGACCAGTGGCAGCTGTGGTTCCTCGAGTCGCTCGTGTGGCTCACCGCCGCCGCGCTGGCCGTCACCACGCTCCCGGTGCTGCACCGCCTCGAGCGGCGTACGCCGTTCCGCTTCGCGCTCGGCGTGCTGGCCGTGACGACCGTCGCCCGCGTCGCCGAGGTGGGCCTCCGCGCCGGCCCGACCGAGCGCTACACCACGCTCGTGGTGGCGTTCTTCTTCGCCCTCGGCTGGACGGGCGCACGTGCCGCGACCACGCGGCAGCGCCTGCTCGTCTCCGGCCTGGCCCTCCTGCTGGTCGTCGGCTTCTTCGGCGAGGTGCACCGCGAGGTCATCGTCGTGGGCGGGTTCCTGCTGCTCGTGTGGCGCCCGCACCTGCCGGTCACGCCGCTGCTCGCGCGGGTCGCGGGGGTGCTGGCCACGGCGAGCCTGTTCATCTACCTGACGCACTGGCAGGTCTACCCGGCCCTCGAGGACGCAGGTCACCAGTGGCTCGCGCTTGTGGCGTCGCTCACAGTGGGGATCGCCTACGCGCACGTCGTACGACCCGTGCACCAAGCAGTCGGTCGCGCCGTGCTCGGGTCGCGGTAGCCTGCCGAGCGGTACGCCCTCCGGCTGCCCGTCGCCACCCAGCCAGTGTCACCGCCAGGAGTAGTCGCGTGAGTCTGAAGAAGGTCCTCATCGCCAACCGCGGCGAGATCGCCGTCCGCGTCATCCGCGCCTGCAAGGACGCCGGCATCGGGTCGGTCGCGGTCTACGCCGACCCGGACCGCGACGCCCTCTTCGTGCGCCTCGCCGACGAGGCCCACTCCCTCGGTGGCGCCACCCCGGCCGAGTCCTACCTCGACATCGCCAAGATCATCGCGATCGCGGAGAAGTCCGGCGCCGACAGCATCCACCCCGGCTACGGGTTCCTCGCCGAGAACGCCGAGTTCGCCCAGGCCGTCATCGACGCCGGGCTGATCTGGATCGGTCCCCCGCCCGCCGCGATCGAGGCGCTGGGCGACAAGGCCCGGGCCAAGCACATCGCCGACAAGGCGAAGGCCCCGCTCGCGCCGGGCACCAAGGACCCGGTGACAGATGCGCAGGAGGTCGTCGAGTTCGCCAAGGCCAACGGCCTGCCGGTCGCGATCAAGGCCGTCTTCGGCGGCGGCGGCCGCGGCCTCAAGGTCGCCCGCACGCTCGAGGAGATCCCCGACGCCTACGAGTCCGCCGTCCGCGAGGCCGTCACCGCCTTCGGCCGCGGCGAGTGCCTGGTCGAGAAGTTCCTCGACAAGCCCCGCCACGTCGAGACCCAGTGCCTCGCCGACCAGCACGGCAACGTCGTCGTCGTCTCCACCCGCGACTGCTCGCTGCAGCGCCGCAACCAGAAGCTCGTCGAGGAGGCCCCCGCGCCCTTCCTCACCGACGAGCAGGTCGCCGAGCTCTACGCCTCCTCCAAGCGGATCCTCACCGAGGCCGGCTACCACGGCGCCGGGACGTGCGAGTTCCTCGTCGCCCAGGACGGCACCATCTCCTTCCTCGAGGTCAACACCCGCCTCCAGGTCGAGCACTGCGTCTCCGAGGAGGTCACCGGCATCGACCTCGTCCGCGAGATGTTCCGCATCGCCGCCGGCGAGGAGCTCGGCTACGACGACCCGGAGATCCGCGGCCACTCCATCGAGTACCGCATCAACGCCGAGGACGGCGGCCGCAACTTCATGCCCGCCCCCGGCACCCTCACCCGCTGGCACCCCCCGGCCGGTCCTGGTGTTCGCCTGGACGGCGGTTACGACCAGGGCGAGACCATCCCCGGGTCCTTCGACTCCCTCATCGCCAAGCTCATCGTCACCGGCCGCGACCGCACCCAGGCGCTCGAGCGCTCCCGCCGCGCCCTGGACGAGTTCGTCGTCGACGGCATGCCCACCGTCATCCCGTTCCACCGCGCCGTGGTCCGCGACCCCGCCTACGTCGGCGCCTCCACGCCCACCGGCGACGGCGAGTTCACCGTCTACACCCAGTGGATCGAGACCGAGTTCGACAACCAGATCGAGCCGTACGCCGGCGAGTCCGCCGAGGCCGACGAGGCTGGTGAGCGGCAGAAGGTCACCGTCGAGGTCGGCGGCCGCCGGCTCGAGGTCGTGCTGCCCGCCGGGCTCGGCGGAATGTCCCTCGGTGGAGGCGGAGCAACGAGCGGCGCGAAGAAGGCCAAGCGGTCGGCGAAGAAGGCCGGCGCGAAGGCCTCCGGCGACGCCGTGACCTCCCCGATGCAGGGCACGATCGTCAAGGTCGTCGTCACCGACGGCCAGGAGGTCGCCGAGGGCGACACCATCGTCGTCATGGAGGCGATGAAGATGGAGCAGCCCCTCAAGGCCCACAAGGCCGGCACCGTCACCGGCCTGCAGGCCGAGGTCGGCGCCACCGTCACCAACGGCGCCGTGATCTGCGAGATCAAGGACTGATCGCCTCCACCCCTGAGGGCTGGTGACAGCCGGCCACGTCAGGCCTAGCCTGACGGCGTCGGCAACGGCGCCGACCCTGTCCACGGGGGCGGCGATGGCACGATGCGCGGCACGACTCATCCTCCTGACGCTCCTCGGCGGCCTGCTGGCCGCCGGGAGCTCCACCCCCGCGGCCGCCGACCCGGCCTCGGGCTACGTCACCATGGTCAGCGAGTCCGGTGACTACATCGGGCAGGGCATCGCCCGCACCTACCGCAGCAACATCTCGTACCGGGTCAGCGAGACCACCGCCCACGTCTCGGCCGGTCCCTTCACCTTCGACTTCGCGGCGCCCGCCGGCTACGCGCTCACCCCCGCCCGCTACCCGGGCGCCACCCGCTACCCCTTCCAGGAGCCCGGCGAGCCCGGGATCGACGTGTCGGGCGACGGCCGCGGCTGCAACACCTCGACCGGCTTCTTCACCGTGCTCGACCTTGCGCCCGATCGGCTCTGGATCGTCTACGAGCAGCACTGCGAGGGCGGCGACGCGGCGGTGTTCGGGGAGATCCGGCTGGGGTACGGCGAGGCCAGCGACCCGCTCGGCGTCGAGGCCGGGATCCTCGCGTTCCCGTCCGACTACCCGGGTGTCCCGGTGCGCCCCGTCCCGATCCGCGTGACCAACAACGGCGCCGCGGCGACCAGCGTCACCAGCGCGATCAAGGCCGGTGCCGCCGATTTCAGCATCGTGAACAACGGCTGCTCCGCCTCGCTCGCTCCCGGCGCGAGCTGCACCGTGCACGTCGGGTGGACGGCCAGCAGGCCCGGCGTCCGCCTCGGCCTGCTCGAGATCTCCGACAGCCGGGGAGGCTTCCGCGAGATCAGCCTGTCGGCCATCGGCACGAGCGGCCGCACCCGCTGGCAGATGAGCGGCGACGCCGGTGACTACATCAGCCAGGGCAGGAGCTACACCTACACGCCCCAGACGGGCGCCCGCATGGGCGGCGGCGGCACCGAGACCTACGCCTCGATGGGAGCCGACTACGGCGACGACTGGTGGGGCGCCAGGTTCCAGGCGCCCCAGGGCCAGATCCTGCTCCCCGGCAAGACCTACACCGGAGCCACGCGCTACCCCTTCAACTCCGGCAACGCCGGGCTCGACGTCAGCGGCAGCGGTCGCGGGTGCAACACGCTGACCGGGCAGTTCACCGTCCACGAGGCGACGTACGACAACGGGATCCTGACCGGCTTCCGGATCTCCTTCGAGCAGCACTGCGAGGGCGCCACCCCGGCGCTGCGGGGCGAGCTGTCGTGGCGGGCCCTCGACCCGGCCGCCCCTGTCCCGGACACGACGGCGCCCGGTCCGGTCACCGGCCTCGCCGCAGGCGCCGCGGGCGCGTCGGTGCCGCTCTCGTGGACCAACCCGACGGACGCCGACTGGGTCGACACCGTCATCCTCGGCGCGAGCGGCACCAGCGCGGTGACGGAGGGCCGACTGGTGTACGACGGCCGGCGCACGTCGACGGTCGTGACGGGCTTCCCGACGTGGCTGCCCTACACGCTCACAGTCTTCACCGAGGACACCTCCGGCAACCTGAGCCCCGTCCGCACGGTCACGATCCCGGCGACCACGACGGCGCCGCCACCGCCCCCTCCGCCGACGACGACGAGCCCGACACCGACGCCCACGCCCACTCCCACGTCGACTGCCAGCCCCACCCCGACCACAGCCCCGAGCCCCACCCCGACCCCGGCCCCGACGACCCAGCCCAGCCCGACGGCGCCGAGCCTGCGCGCGGTGTCGCTGCAGGCCACGCGCGTCGACCGGCGCGGCGTACTGCTGACAGGGCGCTCCGGCACCTGGGCCGCCGGCGAGCGGGCGCTGCTCCAGCGGCGCACCGACCGCGGGTGGTCCACGGTGGCGACCAAGCGCTTCTCCCCGTCCGGTCGCGTCCGCTTCGTCGTGGACGCCCCGCGTCGGGGCGCGGTCCGCTACCGGCTCGTGGCCCGGACGGACGGCCCGGCCGTCGTGTCCCCGCCGGTCCGGGTGCGCCCGTGACCAGTTAGATAGCAAGCGCTCACTTTTTATGTAACACTGGAGCGGTGAGCACCACCTCCGCCCCGCGTCGTACCCAGGCGCAGCGTCGCGAGGGCACGATCAGCGCGCTGCTCGAGGCCACGGTGACCTGCCTGACGGAGCGGGGCTACGCCGCCACCTCGACCGCCGCGGTCTGCGCGGAGGCGGGCGTGAGCCAGGGCGCGCTCTTCCGGCACTTCCCGACCCGGCAGGCGCTGCTGGTCGCGACCGCGGAGCACGTGGCGACCCGCAACGTCGCGGCGTTCCGCGCCACGACCGAGGGTGCGGCGGTCGGGACCATCGACGACGTCGCGGACGTGCTCACCCACCTGCGCGCGGCGGTGCTCTCCCCCACCAACCAGACCTGGCGCGAGCTCCTCGTCGCCGCCCGCGCCGACGCCGGCCTCCGCGAGGCGCTGCTGCCGGCGCGCGAGGTGCTGCACGCGCAGATGCTCGACGTCGCCGCCGACCTGTGGGCCGACCGCCTCTCCGCCGACGACCTCCCGGCCGTCCTCGGCATCGTGGTCAACATGCTCGACGGACTCGCCTTCTCCGCCCTCGACCCCGACCCCGCGGCCGCCCCCGGCCGCACCGCCGAGCGGGCCCTGCGCCTGCTCGCCGAGCTGATCGTCCACCGCTACCCCGAGCAGGAGTCCCGATGACCGAGCCCACCCCCACCGACGGCTTCACCCCCGACGTCATCGTGGTCGGTGCCGGCCTCGCCGGCCTGGTCGCGACGCACGAGCTGGCCCTCGCCGGCAAGCGCGTCCTCGTGCTCGACCAGGAGAACCGCGACAACCTCGGCGGCCAGGCCTGGTGGTCCCTGGGCGGGCTGCTGTTCGTGGACAGCCCCGAGCAGCGCCGGATGGGCATCAAGGACTCCCCCGAGCTGGCCTGGCAGGACTGGCAGGGCTCGGCCCAGTTCGACCGCCTCGGCGACGGCACCGACGGCCCCGGCCGCGGCGAGGACTTCTGGCCACGGCAGTGGGCGAAGGCCTACGTCGACTTCGCCCACCGGGAGAAGCGCGCCTACCTCCACGACCTCGGCCTCAAGTCGCTCCCCTTCGTCGGTTGGGCCGAGCGCGGCGACGGCCGCGCCACCGGGCACGGCAACTCCGTCCCCCGCTTCCACCTGACGTGGGGCACCGGCCCCGAGGTGGTGCGGATCTTCGCCGAGCCCGTCGAACGCGCCGAGGCGCAGGGGCTGGTACGCCTCGCGTTCCGTCACCAGGTCGACGAGCTGGTCGTCGAGGACGGCGCGGTCGTGGGCGTGCGCGGCACCGTGCTGGCCGACGACGACGCCGAGCGGGGCGTGAAGTCGAGCCGCGAGGCGGCCGGCACCTTCGAGCACCGCGCCGCCGCTGTCGTCGTGACGAGTGGCGGCATCGGCCACAACCACGAGCTGATGCGGCGCAACTGGCCCACCGAGCGCGTCGGCGCCGCGCCCGAGCACCTCATCTCCGGCGTGCCCGCCCACGTCGACGGACGAATGCAGGGCATCGCCGAGGACGCCGGCGCGACGATGGTCAACAAGGACCGGATGTGGGCCTACGTCGAGGGCATCCACAACTGGGACCCGGTGTGGCCCGACCACGCCATCCGGATCCTGCCCGGCCCGTCGTCGATGTGGTTCGACGCCACCGGCCGGCGGCTCGAGGGCATGTCGGGCGTCCCCGGCGCCGACTCGATCGGCGCGATGAAGCAGATCCTGAGCGTCGGTCACGACTACTCGTGGTTCGTGCTCACCCAGTCGATCATCGAGAAGGAGTTCGCCCTCTCCGGCTCCGAGCAGAACCCCGACATCACCGGCAAGGACCTGAAGTTCCTCGCCCAGAGCCGGCTCGCGAAGGGCGCACCCGGCCCGGTCGAGGCGTTCAAGGAGCACGGCGTCGACTTCGTCGTGGCCGACACCCTCGCCGAGCTGGTGACCGGGATGAACGAGCTCGCCCGCGGACCGGAGCTCGACCTCGACGACCTCGAGCGGCACATCGTCGCGCGCGACCGCGAGGTCGACAACGCCTTCACCAAGGACATCCAGGTGATGGCGATCCACAACGCGCGCCGCAGCCGCACCGACAAGCTGATCCGCGTCGCGAAGCCGCACAAGGTCCTCGACCCGGCACACGGCCCGCTGATCGCCGTCCGCCTCAACATCCTGTCGCGCAAGACGCTCGGCGGGCTCGAGACCGACCTCGACGGTCAGTGCGTGGCCGCCGACGGCACCCGCGTCCCGGGCTTGTACGCCGCGGGCGAGGTCGCAGGGTTCGGCGGCGGCGGCGTGCACGGCTACAACGCGCTCGAGGGGACCTTCCTCGGTGGCTGCATCTTCTCCGGCCGCGCCGTCGGGCGGGCGCTCGCGCGCTGACTCAGGACGGCGTGAGCCCGACCGCCTCGACGAGCGCCGCGACGTGGTGCTCGAAGAGGTCGCGGGGGTCGCCGAAGGTGTCGGCACCGTACTGCCCGAACACCTCGAACGACACGCACCCGAAGAGCGCCGCCCAGGCGAAGAGTCCGCGGGCGACGAGACGGTCGGGGGCGGCGATGCCCACCTGCTTGCGGATCCGGGCCAGGTCGCGCGACAGCCGGCGCGGGGCCAGCGGCGCCTCGTCCAGCGAGATCGCGCCCGCCTGCCAGGCGTCCTCCCACACCTCGACCAGACGTCCGACGACGCGTGTGCCGGGGCCCGTGGTCTGCTCGGCCGGCGCCTCGTAGCCGGGCACCGGACTGCCGAAGAGCAGGGCGTACGTCGCCGGCTCGGCCAGCGCCCACGCGCGGGTGGCACGGGCGATCGCGACGACCCGGCCCACGTGGTCGTCGGGGTCGACCGGCTCCAGGGCCGCGTCGACGGCGTCGCCGAGCTCGTCGTAGCCGTCGACCACGAGCAGGGTCAGCAGCTCGTCGCGRCTCGCGACGTAGCGGTAGACCGYCGACGACACCAGCCCGAGGTCGCGGGCGACGGCGCGCAGCGACAGGGCCGCCGCTCCCTCGGTCGCGAGGTGCTCGCGGCCGATCCGGACGATGTCGCGCATCGTCTGGACGCGCGCCCGGGCGCGCGGAGAGAGGTTCGCGGGGGTCTCGGCGGAGGTGTCGGCCATCTGCCCATCCAAGCACAGGTGGCGAGCAGTGATGCCACATGTGAGCACTGCTCTTGTCTTCTGCCGAGAGGCGAGCCATGATGGTCGAACCGAGAGCACCGCTCTCCCAAAACCTCAGGAGCTCCCATGTCCGTCCACGTCGTCACCGGAGCCGGCCCCGTCGGCTCGACCGTCGCCCAGCAGCTCGCCGACTCGGGCGAGCAGGTCCGCCTGCTGACCCGATCGGGCAGCGGGCCGGTGCACCCGCTCATCGACCGCCGTCGTGTCGACGTCTCCCGGCCCGACGCGCTGGCCGAGGCCCTGGAGGGGGCGGTCGCGGTCCACCACTGCATCCACGGGTCGGCGTACGACGCCCGCGTCTGGCGCGCCGAGCTGCCGCAGGCCGAGCGGGCCGTCCTCGATGCGGCCGGTCGGGTCGGGGCGGTCGTGGTGTTCCCCGAGAGCCTCTACTCCTACGGCCCGGTCGACGGCACGATCACCGAGTCGACGCCGCGCACCGCCACCACCGGCAAGCTCGGGGTCCGCACCGGGCTGCTCGCCCAGCGCGACGCCTCCGCCACCCCGACCGTCAGCGTGGCCGCCTCCGACTTCTACGGCCCGCTGGTGCGCAACGCCCACGCCGGCGAGCGCATGGTGCCGACCGTCCTGGCCGGGCGCACGATGCGCGTGGTCGGCAGCCCCGACCAGCCGCACTCCTTCACCTACGTCCCCGACCTGGCCGCCGCGATGATCGGCGCAGCCGCTCGCCCGGACCTGTGGAACTCGTTCCTCCACGCCCCCACCGCCGCACCRGTCACCCAGCGGCGGCTCGTGGAGCTGGTCGCCGAGGCGGGCGGCGTGCGCGCCCCCAAGGTGTCCTCGATCCCGGTGCCCGTGCTCGGCGCGGTCGGCCTGGTCTCACGGCAGATGAAGGAGATGGCCGAGACCGGCTACATGTTCGCGAAGCCCTTCGTCATGGACTCGTCCGCCAGCGAGGAACGGCTCGGGTTCGGACCCACCCCGCTGGCCGACGGCCTGGCCCGGACGGTGGCGTGGTGGCGCGCCCAGGAGGCGGAGGCCGCCTGACGAGCAGGGGCCGCGGGCCGACCGGCGTACGGACGGGTAACCCAGGTCACACACGTCTCTCGATAGCGTGCGCCCCATGTTCTCCAAGGTGCTCGTCGCCAACCGTGGCGAGATCGCAGTCCGGGCCTTCCGTGCAGCGCGCGAGATCGGCGTGCGCACGGTGGCCGTCTTCCCGCACGAGGACCGCGGGTCCGAGCACCGGATGAAGGCCGAGGAGGCCTACCAGATCGGCGAGGAGGGCCACCCCGTCCGCGCCTACCTCGACCCGCAGGCCATCGTCGACGTCGCGATCCGCTGCGGCGCGGACGCGATCTACCCCGGCTACGGCTTCCTCTCGGAGAACCCCGCCCTCGCCGAGGCATGCGCCGCCGCGGGCATCACCTTCATCGGTCCGAGCGCCGAGGTGCTCACCCTCACCGGCAACAAGGCGCGCGCGATCGCCGCGGCCAAGGCCGCCGGCGTACCCGTGCTCGAGTCCGTCCCGCCGTCGACCGACGTCGACGTGCTCGTGAAGGCCGCCGAGTCGATCGAGGCACCCCTCTTCGTGAAGGCCGTCGCCGGCGGTGGTGGGCGCGGCATGCGTCGCGTCGACGACCGGGCCGACCTGCGCGAGGCGATCGAGACCTGCATGCGTGAGGCCGAGGGCGCCTTCGGCGACCCGACCGTCTTCATCGAGCAGGCCGTGGTGGACCCCCGCCACATCGAGGTGCAGATCCTCTCCGACGGCACCGGCTCCGAGGACGGGGTCATCCACCTCTACGAGCGCGACTGCTCGGTCCAGCGCCGCCACCAGAAGGTCGTCGAGATCGCCCCCGCGCCGAACCTCGACCCCGAGCTCCGCGACCGCATCTGTGCCGACGCCGTCCGCTTCGCCCGCGAGATCAGCTACAAGAACGCCGGCACCGTCGAGTTCCTCCTCGACCCGTCGGGCCACTACGTCTTCATCGAGATGAACCCGCGCATCCAGGTCGAGCACACCGTGACCGAGGAGGTCACCGGTGTGGACCTCGTGCAGTCGCAGATGCGCATCGCGGCCGGCGCGACCCTCGCTGACCTCGAGCTCACCCAGGACTCCGTCGCCCCGCGCGGCTTCGCGCTGCAGTGCCGGATCACCACCGAGGACCCCGCCAACGGCTTCCGCCCCGACACCGGCCGGATCACGATGTACCGCTCCCCCGGTGGCCCGGGCGTGCGCCTCGACGGCGGTACGACCTACACCGGCGCCGAGATCAGCCCGCACTTCGACTCGATGCTCGCCAAGCTCACCTGTCGCGGCCGCTCCTTCGAGGCAGCCGTGCAGAAGGCCCGCCGCGCTCTCCTGGAGTTCCGCATCCGCGGCGTCTCGACCAACGTCGGCTTCCTCCAGGCCGTGCTCGCCGACCCCGACTTCGCGGCCGGCGGCGTGACGACCTCGTTCATCGAGGACCACCCGCAGCTGCTCAAGGCGCAGTTCGGCGGCGACCGCGCCACCCGCCTGCTCGACTTCCTCGCCGACGTCACCGTGAACCAGCCCCACGGCACCGCGCCGGTCTCGGTGTCGCCGGTCAGCAAGCTTCCCCGGCTCGACCGCTCGCAGCCGGTGCCCGACGGCACCCGCCAGCTGTTGCGCGAGATCGGCCCGGAGGAGTTCGCCCGTCGGCTGCGCGCGGCGAAGACCGTCGCCGTCACCGACACGACGTTCCGCGACGCCCACCAGTCRCTGCTCGCGACCCGCGTGCGCACCCGCGACCTCCTCGCCGTGGCCGACCACGTGGCCCGTACGACGCCGCAGATGTGGTCGGTCGAGTGCTGGGGCGGGGCGACGTACGACGTGGCCCTCCGCTTCCTCAACGAGGACCCGTGGGAGCGGCTCGCCGCCCTGCGCGAGGCGATCCCCAACATCGGCCTCCAGATGCTGCTCCGTGGCCGCAACACCGTCGGCTACACGCCGTACCCCTCCGAGGTCACCGAGGCCTTCGTCCAGGAGGCCGCCGAGACCGGCATCGACGTCTTCCGCGTCTTCGACGCCCTCAACGACGTCTCCCAGATGCGCCCGGCCATCGACGCCGTCCGCGCGACCGGCACGTCGGTCGCCGAGGTCGCGCTCTGCTACACCGGCGACCTGTCCTCGCCGGGCGAGAAGCTCTACACGCTCGACTACTACCTCCGCCTCGCCGACCAGATCGTCGAGGCCGGCGCGCACGTGCTGGCGATCAAGGACATGGCCGGCCTGCTCCGCGCCCCCGCAGCCCGCACGCTGGTGACGGCACTGCGCGAGCGCTTCGACCTGCCGGTCCACCTGCACACCCACGACACCCCCGGCGGCCAGCTCGCCACGCTGCTCGCGGCGATCGACGCCGGGGTCGACGCCGTCGACGCCGCCTCCGCCTCGATGGCCGGCGGAACCTCGCAGCCCGCGCTCTCCGCGCTCGTCTCCGCGACCGACCACTCCGCGCGCGAGACCGGGCTCTCGCTCGCCGCGGTCAACGCGATGGAGCCCTACTGGGAGGCCGTCCGACGCGTCTACGCGCCGTTCGAGTCGGGCCTGCCCGCGCCCACCGGTCGGGTCTACCGCCACGAGATCCCCGGCGGCCAGCTCTCCAACCTGCGCCAGCAGGCGATCGCGCTCGGCCTGGGCGAGAGGTTCGAGCAGGTCGAGGACATGTACGCCGCGGCCAACGACATCCTCGGCAACGTCGTGAAGGTGACCCCGTCGTCCAAGGTCGTCGGCGACCTCGCGCTCGCGCTCGTCGCCGCCAAGGCCGACCCTGCCGAGTTCGAGGCGGACCCGGCGTCGTACGACGTCCCGGACTCCGTGATCGGCTTCCTCAACGGCGAGCTGGGCGACCCGCCCGGCGGCTGGCCCGAGCCGTTCCGCAGCAAGGCGTTGGTTGGGAAGACCTGGAAGCAGCCGGCTGAGACCCTGACCGCCGAGCAGCAGGCCAGCCTGGCGTCCCCCGAGGCGGCCGAGCGCCGCGCGACGCTCAACGAGCTGCTCTTCCCCGGTCCGACGGCCGCCTTCCACGAGTCGCGGGAGAAGTACGGCGACCTGTCAGGCGTCTCGACGATCGACTACCTCTACGGCTTGCGTCGTGGCGAGGAGCACCAGGTCCGCGTCCGCGAGGGCCGCGAGATGATCTTCGGGCTCGAGGCGATCAGCGAGCCCGACGAGCGCGGCTTCCGCAACGTGATGGCGACCGTGGACGGCCAGCTGCGTCCGGTGCAGGTGCGCGACCGCAGCATCTCCGCCGACGTCGCGTCCGCCGAGAAGGCCGACCCGTCGATCAGCGGTCATGTCGCCGCGCCCTACGACGGCGCGGTCACCGTGACCGTCGCCGAGGGTGACTCCGTCGAGGCCGGCCAGACCGTCGCGACCATCGAGGCGATGAAGATGGAGGCCTCGATCACCGCCCCGGTCGCGGGCACGGTCCAGCGGCTCGCGATGCCGTCCACGAAGGCCGCCGAGGGTGGCGACCTGGTGCTGGTGATCAGCCCTCGTTGAGGACGACCACGTCGGGGTCGGGCTCGGCGTACTCGGTGATCTCCTCGGGGTCCTCCCCCGTCACCTGCCGGAACACCTCGGTGGCGACGGCTCGCATGCCGTTGATCTTCGGGTGGAACGGCGCCGCGATGCCTACGCGGAACCGCGGGCCGTTGACCCACGCCCGGCCCTTGGCGCAGACGTCGTGGCCGTCGGAGACCGCGGCCATGTCGACGTACGACGCTCCTGCCGCCCGGGCGCCGCGGCGGATCGAGGCGTTGAGCATGTCGGCGACCTCGGTCACCGGCGCCAGCACCTCGGCCGGGACGCCGACGGCGCGGCAGGTGCCCTCGGTGGGCAGGATGTCGGGGTAGCCGACGACGAGGACCTCGGCGTCGGGGGCGACCTTCGCGATGCGCCGGACAGCCTCCTTGACCCGGCCGGCGACCTTGCCGGTGTCGGCGCGCAGCTGGTCGACCGGGCAGGCGACCGCCGGTCCGCGCTGGCACTGGATGAGCGAGTCGTAGATGCCGAAGTCGTTGCCGCCGATGCCGAGGGTGACGAGGTCGGTCTCGGCGGACAGCGCGTCGACCTGCGGCCCGGTGGTGTTGCCGTCGAACATCACCATCGGCGCGTGGAGATCCCGGGTCGTGGCGGCCGAGCAGGTCACGTCGGTGTAGCTGGCGACGTCGAGCCAGTCGGCCAGGAACGCCGGGTAGTTGTCCTTGGAGCGCGCACAGCCCTGCGGGTCGGTCCGCATCGTGCCGATGAACGGGCCGGCCGAGAACGAGTCGCCCATCGCGACGTAGTCGATCCGGGTCGTCACCTCGGTGTCGACGACGGGGTCGGGCAGGTCGGCGTCGCCGTCGCCGGCCGCCTGGCCGGACTCGCAGGCGGACGCGGCGAGAGCGAGGGCGGCGAATGCTGCCGCCAGCCTGAGTCGTCGGGTCACGGGCGCGCGGGGCCCTTCTGTCGCGGGATGACGCTGAACGTGAACCAGTCGGAGTAGAGGCCGAGGTAGGAGCGGGCGTCGTCGCCGCTCAGCGTGGCCCGGCCACCGGTGAAGACGAACGCCATGTCGGTGACGCGTCCGCCCCACTCGCCGTTGCCGTCGCGCGTGACGACCTCGATGCCGGTGAGGTCACCCAGGTCGGGCCAGTGCTTCTCGACCTGCGTGTCGTCGATGGTGGTGGTCCACGTGGAGTAGGTCGGGTTGACCAGGCCGTCGTAGGGGTCGGGCTGCGCCACGAGGTAGGGCATGGAGCCGGCCGAGGAGAACCCGCCGTTGCTGGCGGAGAACTGCGTGAACGCCGGTCGTCCGTCGTAGTAGAGACCCTGCCCGGCCGTGGCCTTGATGGCCGCGGTCGCCGCCGGGTGCTCGACGTCCGCTCCGCCGTAGACCTGGCACTGCGTGGTGTCGCAGAGGTCGTAGTGGGAGGCGTTGGGGTGCGAGCGCTCGAACGCCGCGTAGGTTCGCGCCGCGACCGACTGGGCGCTGACCGCGGCCGGGGTCCACAGCGCGGGGACCTCCTGCGGCACGACGCCGCGCAGGTAGGCCTCCATGCCGACCCGGTTGACGGTCTGGCGCTTGCCGCCCAGGCGCGGGGCCACGGACTGCAGGGTGCCGCGGTAGTCGCGTCGGGCGCCGGGCAGCACGAGGGTCAGGCGGCCGTCGGCGGCGCTGAACTCCGCCTCGCCGCGGACCTTCTTCCAGGTGCGCCACGAGCCGCCCTTCGTCCACTGGACGGCGGTGTCGCGGCCGGCGGCGACGAGGCGCCACTTGCGCGCGTTGTTGGACGGCACGCGCCAGGTGCGCGAGCGACCCACCTTGCCGACCTTGAGCCCGCGCTCGGCCGCGACCTGCACGTCGCGCCCGGTGTCGGCGGTGATGAGCACGCGGAGCTTGCCGCGGACCGCTCCCCAGATGGTGCCGGGGTAGTAGAACTCGTTGATCTGCTGCCAGGTCAGGCCCTGCTGGGCCGCGCCCAGCGCGCCGTACTGCGACATGCCGTTGCCGTGGCCGAAGCCGTGGCCGGTGATGGTGATCGCGCTGCTGCCGGGGACGGTCCAGGCCTCGACCTTCTGGCGCGGCTCGGCCCCCGACGCCTCGGTCGCCGACGCCGGCAGGGCAGGGAGCAGCAGCGCACTCGCGGCGAGCGCGATCGGCAGCAGGCGGGAACGGGTCATCATGTGGTCTCTCCCCCGAGAACGGACGACGAACCTCCGAGGTTACAGGCGGTCCGGGCGTCCGGGGGCCCGGACTGCGGATCCGGGCGCTGCGGCGTCGGCGCTCGAGGCTGGGGACTGTCTCCGTGCTCGACGTCCCACAGTGGAGATCGCCTCCATCGTCCGGCGCGTCGGGCGTGCGTAGCGTCACGCCACACGAGCGGCGCACCGATCGCTCCAGCCCGCCGAACCAGGAGCTCGCCATGGCGCTGTCCGACCTCTCCGTCCCCGTCCAGTCGGTCGCGCCACCCGCGCCTGCGGCGCCCGAGCCCCGGCTGCGCCGGATGACCTTCGGCCTGCTGATGGTCTACGTCGCCATCCTCGCGGTGAACTCCGCCGGCAACGGCATCCTGCTGCCCAACATCGTCGCCGGCATCGACGAGGCCGGGAAGATCGGCAACCTGGCGTTCGTCACGACGGTCGCCTTCGTCGCCAACATCTTCGCCCAGCCCCTCGCCGGCGCCTTCTCCGACGCGACCCGCTCGCGCTTCGGGCGCCGCACCCCCTGGATGGTCGGCGGCGCGCTCCTCACCAGCGGCTTCCTCCTGGGCCTGCCGCTCGCGCAGTCCGTGCTCGCCGTGGCGGCCGTCTGGCTGGTCGTCCAGGTCGGGGTCAACGCCCTGCAGGCGGCCGCGACCGCCCTCGTCCCCGACCGCTACCCCCCGGCCCGCCGCGGCGGCGTGTCGGCGATGATCGGCGTCGGCATCACGATCGGCAACGCGGTCGGGGTCGTCGTCGCCGGCGGCACCGCCACGGAGGGATACCTCCCCTACGTCGTGCTCGCGCTGCTCATGGTCGTCGTCGTCGGTGTCTTCGTAGTGGTCAACCGCGACGACTCGAGTGCCCACCTCCCCCGCGAGCGCACCACCGCCAAGGAGTTCCTGCGCGGCTTCTGGGTCAGCCCCCGCCAGCACCCCGACTTCGCCTGGGCCTTCGCCTCGCGCTTCCTCATGGTCATCGGCTTCTACGGCGCCCAGACCTACGGCCTCTACATCCTGCGCGACTACATCGGCCTCAGCGACGCCGAGTCCAACTCCTTCGCCGCCACCATGGGGATCGTGCTCCTGGTCGGCGTGCTGCTCTCCGCGCTCGGCAGCGGCTGGCTCTCCGACAAGGTCGGTCGCCGCAAGCCCTTCATCGTGTGGTCCTCGGTCGTCATGTCGATCGCCCTGGCGATCCCGCTCGTCGTGCCCACCACGTCCGGCATCCTGGCCTACGCCTTCCTGCTCGGCCTCGGCTTCGGCGTCTACATCTCCATCGACCTCGCCCTCATGACCGAGGTGCTCCCCGCCCGTCTGCAGGGCGAGAGCAGCGCCGGCCGCGACCTCGCGATCCTCGGCCTCGCCACCACGCTCCCGCAGGCCATGAGCCCCTCGATCGCGGCTGCGCTGGTCACCGTCACCGGTGGCTACCCGGCCCTGTTCGTCTCCGGCATCGTCTTCGTGATGCTCGGCGCGGCCCTCGTCCGCCCGATCAAGGCCGTCCGATGACCCTCACCGCGACCACCGCCACCGGGACCGACCTCTCCTCCCTCACGGACCTGCTGCCGGCCGGGACGCTGCTGACCGACCCCGACTCGATGGAGCGCTACAGCCACGACGAGGCCGAGTGGGCCCCGTACGACGTCCCGCTGGCCGTCGCCCGACCGACCGACGCCGGGCAGGCGCGCACCATCGTCCAGTGGTGCGTACAGCACCGGGTGCCGGTCGTGCCCCGGGGCGCGGGGACCGGACTCTCCGGCGGCGCCAACGCCGTCGCCGGCAGCATCGTGGTGAGCTTCGAGCGGATGACCGCCGTCCTGCGGATCGACCCCGTCGAGCGGCTGGCCGTCGTCCAGCCGGGCGTCGTCAACGACGACCTCCGTGCGGCCTGCGCCGAGCACGGCCTCTGGTACCCGCCCGACCCGGCGAGCTCGCCCTGGTCGACGATCGGCGGCAACGTCGCCACCAACGCGGGTGGCGTGTGCTGCGTGAAGTACGGCGTCACGGGCGACTACGTCCTCGCCCTCGAGGTCGTCACCGGCACCGGCGAGCTCGTGCGGGTCGGCCGCGAGACGGCGAAGGGCGTCGCCGGCTACGACCTCGTCTCCCTGCTGGTCGGCTCGGAGGGCACCCTCGGCCTGGTCACCGAGATCACCGTCCGCCTGCGCCCGGCCCGGCCGCCGGAGCAGACCGTGGTGGGGTTCTTCGACTCGCTCGTCGCCGCCGGCGAGGCGGTCGCCGCGGTGGCCCGTGCGGGCACCGTGCCCTCCGCCCTCGAGCTGCTCGACCGCCACTGCCTGACCGCGGTCAACGATTGGAAGAACCTCGGCATCGAGGCCGACTGCGAGGCCATCCTCCTGGCCCGCGTGGACGGCCCCGGCGCCGCTGGCGTGGCGGAGGCCGAGGCCGTGCTGGCCGCCTTCGAGGGCGCTGGCGCGACGTTCGCCGCGCGGTCGGAGGACGACGCCGAGGCCGACACGATGTTCGCCGCGCGCCGGCTGGCCTACTCCGCGCTGGAGCGGCTCGGGCCGGTGCTCACCGAGGACGTCTGCGTGCCGGTGGGGCGGCTGCCCGAGATGCTGGCGGCCGTGCAGGCCATCGGCGAGCGGCACGACGTGCTGATCGCCAACATCGCCCACGCGGGCGACGGCAACCTCCACCCGCTGATCATCACGCCGGCCGGGGACGACGCGGCGCAGGTGCGGGCCCAGGCCGCGTTCGACGACATCATCGCCGAGGCGCTGACGTGCGGGGGCACCGTCACCGGCGAGCACGGCGTCGGCCTGCTCAAGCGCGCGGGGCTCGCCGCCGAGCTCCCCCTCGCTGTCGTCGACATGCACCGCGCCATCCGGCGCGCGCTCGACCCGCACGGGGTGCTCAACCCCGGGAAGGTCGTCGCCTGAGCATTCCCCACCGCCCCATGCGTGAGGATGGGGAGATGGTCGCCCCCGGTGAGGACAGCGGACACGACGTCGCCGAGCTGCGCCGCCGCGCCGACGAGCTGGCCGTCCTCAACGACCTCGCCCGCCGACTGGCGGCGCTGCACGACACCCGCGAGGTCCTCGACGAGGTGGCCCGCCAGGCGCGCCGGCTGCTGGGCGGGGACGTCGCCTACATCATGCTGCTCCGCGACGGCCGCCTGCGGATCGAGGTGGTCGACGGTGCGATGGGGTCGGCCATGCGTGGCATCGAGCTCGAGGCCGGCCAGGGACTCGGCGGCCAGGTGCTGGCCAGCGGCCGACCGCTGTGGAGCGAGAGCTACCTCGCCGACACCCGCTTCCCCCACGCCGCCGGCACCGACTCCGCGGCCCGGAGCGAGCAGCTCGGCGGAATCCTTGGCGTGCCGCTCGTGGTCGGGGACGACACGCTCGGGGTCCTGCTGGCGGCCGAACGCCGTCCCCGCGTCTTCGTCGACCACGACGTCGAGCTCCTCGCCGGCCTGGCCGCGCACGCGGCGCTCGCCCTTCGGACCGCCGACCTCTTCGACCGCGAGCGTGCGGCCGCGGCCGAGCTGCGCGAGGCCAACGCGGCACTGCACGTCGTCGGCGAGAGCCGCCGACGCGCCAGCGACCTGCGCGACGTCCTCAACGAGGTGGTGCTCATCGGCGGCGGCCTCCCGGCGGTGGTCGCCGCGCTCGACCGCGCGGCCGGGCTGGTCGTGGAGGTGCGCGACGTCGACGGCCGGACCCTCGCCGGGGAACGGCTGGCCGCCCCCGTCCTCGTCGTGCCCGTCGACCTCCCGGAGGGGCACGTCGCGGACCTGCTCGCCACGACCGGCACCACCCCCGGCGACGACGACGGCTCCCCCACGACCGCGGGCGGCACTGCGGACCAGGACGACGAGCCCCTCCGACTGCTCCGGATCGGCGCCACCACCGTCGCGGTGCTGATCGCGTCGGAGCGCTCGGTCGCCGAGGCGGAGCTCCGCTCCCGTGGGGAGTTCGTGCACGCCCTGCTGTCCTCTGGCACCGACGAGGAGAGCCTGGTCCGAAGGGCGCGGGCCCTGGGCATCGACCTGCGGGCCGTCGGCGCCGTCGCGGTCGTCGACCCCGAGCCGGTGGGCACGACGGTCGCCGTGGCGTTCGCGTCCCGGTTGGCCGCCCACCTGCGGGGCTGGTCGGCCTCCCACGCGGGACAGGTCGTCGTCCTCGTCCCGGCCGGCGTGGACGACGCCCGCGAGGCCTGCGAGCGCCTCTGCGGACCGGACGGCACTCCCACGACCGGGCTCGCCGCCTGCACCGGGGGGCCGTCCGGCGTCCGGACAGCGCACGAGGAGGCCCGCCAGACGACGTCCCTGCTGCTGGCCCTCGACCGCGCCGGGTCCTGCGCCGCAGCCGACGACCTCGGGCTCTACCGGTCGCTCTTCAGCCGCTCGGGGCGCACCGGGCTCGCCACCTTCATCCGGTCCACGGTGGGCCCGCTGCTCGACCACGACCGGGAGCGGCAGCGCGACCTCGCCGCCACCCTGGAGACCTACCTCGAGCAGGCGCGCCACCACGCGCGGACCTGCGAGGTCCTCCACATCCACGCCAACACGCTCTACCAGCGCCTCGACCGGATCACCGAGGTGCTCGGCCCGCAGTGGAAGGAGCCGGGTCGCGCCCTCGAGCTCCAGGTGGCGCTGCGCCTGCACCGGCTCCTGGCCGCCCGGCCCGACTGACCGGCCCGACTGACCGGCCCGACACGGGACACGGACGACTCCTCCATCGGCAGCGCCGGGCGACGTACGAGCTCTCCATGCCCGGGGCGCGCGGACGCCGCTACCGTCGGACCATGCCGACCTTCCGCACCACCGACGACGTCACCCTCGCCTTCACCGACGAAGGACAGGGGCGCCCGGTCGTGCTCGTGCACGGCTACACCGCGCCCGCGACGGCGTGGGTGCTCACCGTCGACGCGTTGCTCGCGGCCGGTCACCGGGCCATCGCCTTCGACCGCCGCGCCCACGGCGAGTCCGAGACGCCCATCCACGGCCAGCGGATGGCCCGCCACGGCCGCGACCTCGGTGAGCTGCTGGAGCACCTCGACCTCCGCGACGCGATCCTCGTCGGCGCCTCGATGGGCGGCAACACCCTCTGGGCCTACGTCGACCAGTTCGGCCCGTCGCGCCTCGCCGGCGTCGTCGTGGTCGACCAGACCCCGAAGATGCTCAACGACGCGAGCTGGCCGCACGGCTTCTACGGCTACGACGCCACCAACGCCGCCACCTTCTTCGACCACGGCGTCCCCCAGCTCGACGGCGGCCGCACCGTGGACCGGTCCAGCCAGTCCGTGGCCCGGCTGGCCGAGCGCCTCGGCGGGTTCCCCGCCTTTCGCGAGAGCGCTGCCCCGGAGACCCTCGGCCTGCTCCGCGACCACGCCCTCCAGGACTGGCGCGACGTCGTACGCCGCTTCCCGCGACCGCTGCTCATGCTGGCCGGGCGGGAGAGCCAGGTCTGGTCGTGCGAGCACGCCGCGGCGGCGGTGGCCGGGTCGGTGGCCGGCCGCGCGCTCGTCGTCGAGGACGCCGGCCACGCCATCAGCATCGATCAGCCAGACGTCTTCAACGAGCTCCTCCTCGACTTCGTCGCCGAGATCGGGGTCCCCGTCAGATGAGGCTTGCCACGACGACCCACGGCGACGGGGCGCGGCGTGTCGCGCTCGTCCACGGGCTCGGCGCCGATGGTGCCCTGTGGCGCGGTCTCACCGACCGGCTCGTGGCAGCCGGAGGGGTCACCGTCACAACGGTCGACCTGCGCGGGCACGGCGCGAGCGACCGGGCCGACGACTACGGCATCGCGGCATTCGCGGACGACCTCGTCGAGACGCTGCCGGCCGGCCTCGACCTCGTGGTCGGCCACTCCCTCGGCGGCACGGTGCTCGAGCGGGCGGTGGCCAGCCTGGCACCCGCGCACGCGCTGTACCTCGACCCGGGGTTCCGGCTCGCGCTGCCCACGGACGGACTCCCGGGACGGCTGTTCTGGGCGGCGGCCCCGGTTTCGGTGGTGCTCACGGCCCTCGCGCAGAAGTGGCGCAGCCGCGGCCGAGCCCCGCTCGCCGCCGAGGACGCCGCGCTCCGCAAGGCCGCGACCGCCCGCTTCGACAAGGGCATGGCGATCGGTGTCTTCCGCGAGGTGGCCCACCACCCCGCCGCGGTCACGGCACCCGCTGTTCCGTCGACGGTGGTGCTGTCCGACGACTCGCCAGCCGTGCTGCCCGACGCGACCGCCGCACGGCTGGCCGCGCTCGGATGGGAGGTGTGTCGACTCACTGGAGTCGGCCACGACTTCTGGCTGCAGGACCCCGACCGGACCTGGGCGGGAGTGCGCGGCGTCCTGCTGGGCGCGACCTGAGCCGCTGTCGCACCCGCCTGTGACACTGGACGGGTGCCCGAGGGAGACAGCGTGTGGAAGCTCGCCCGACGGCTGGACCGCCAGCTCGTGGGCCACACGGTGGAGCGCTCCGACTTCCGCACACCCGCGCTCGCCACGCGCGACCTGTCGGGCCGCGAGGTCGTCGGGCACGACACCCACGGCAAGCACCTGATGACGCGCTTCTCCGGAGCCGTGGGCTCGCCGCCGGCCACGCTCCACAGCCACCTCCGCATGGACGGCTCGTGGTCGACCCTGGCGCCGGGCAAGCGGCTGCCCGGCAAGCTGCAGCCCCACGTCCGGCTGGTGTGGTCCCTCGACGACGGGCGCACCGTCCACGGCATCCGGCTGCACGACCTCGCCCTCGTGCCGACCGATCGCGAGGCCGACCTGGTCGGCCACCTCGGTCCCGACCCGCTCCGTGACGACTGGGACGCCGAGGAGGCGGTCAGCCGCCTGCTCGCCGCGCCGACCACGCCGCTGGTGACCGCGCTGCTCGACCAGCGGTCGCTCGCCGGCCTCGGCAACCTCTGGGCCAACGAGCTCGCCTTCCTCAGCGGCGTGAGCCCGTGGACGCCGGTCGGCGAGGTCGACGTGCCCCACCTCGTCGAGCGTGCCGCCACGATGCTGCGCCACTCGGCGCGCGTGCCGGGCGCCTACCAGGTGACCACCGGTTCACCGGTGAAGGGCGACGACCACTGGATCACCGGCCGCCAGCGGCAGGGCTGCCGCCGGTGCGGAGGCCCGGTCAGTGTGCAGGCCGAGGTCCCGGGAGACGCCGCCAACCGCCGCACGTGGTGGTGCAGGTCGTGCCAGCGCGGCCCGGGGCCGGAGGCCCGCGCCGGCGACGGACCCGGGATCAGACGTGGTGCAGGCGCCGGGCGGCCTCGGCGATCGACCCGCTCATCGACGGGTAGACGGTGAACGCGTGGGCGAGCTGGTCGGCGGTCAGCGACTCCGCGACCGCGACCGACACCGGGTGGATGAGCTCGGAGGCCCGCGGCCCGACGACCACTCCTCCGACCACGATGCCGGTGCCCGGACGACAGAAGAGCTTCACGAAACCGTCTCGCACGCCCTGCATCTTGGCGCGGGCGTTGCCGGCCAACGGCAGGGTGACGACCTCGGCCTCGATCTCGCCGGCGTCGACGGCCTGCTGCGACCAGCCGACGGTGGCGATCTCCGGGGAGGTGAAGACGTTGGACGACACCTTCTTGAGGTCCAGCGGCGCGACCGCGTCGCCGAGGAAGTGCCACATCGCGATCCGGCCCTGCATCGCCGCCACCGAGGCCAGCATCAGCACGCCCGTGCAGTCGCCGGCGGAGTAGATCCCGCGCGCCGAGGTGCGCGAGACGCGGTCGACGGTGATGAAGCCGCCGTCGTCCACGGCCACGCCCGCCTCCTCGAGACCGAGGTCGGCGGTGTTGGGCACGGAGCCGAGCGCGAGGATGCAGTGGCTTCCGGTGACCGTGCGGCCGTCGGTGAGGGTCACCGTCACCTCGTCGCCCTCGCGGGTCACCGACTGCATGCGTGAGCGGCTGAGCACCTTCATCCCGCGGCGGGTGGCCACGTCCTCCAGCACCGCCGACGCGTCGGCGTCCTCGCCGGGCAGCACCCGGTCGCGGCTGCTGACGAGCGTCACGTCGATGCCGAGCGACAGGTAGGCGCTGGCGAACTCCGCGCCGGTGACGCCCGAGCCGACCACGACCAGCTTCTCCGGCACCTCGGTGAGGTCGTAGACCTGCTCCCAGGTGAGGATCCGCTCGCCGTCGGGCTGGGCGCTCGGCAGCGTGCGGGGCGCCGCACCGGTCGCGACGATGACCGCGTCGGCCTGCAGGGTCTCCTCGCCGTCGGCGGTCGTGGCGACGACCGTGAGGTCCGGCCCGAGGCGACCACGACCGGTGACGACGCGTACGCCGTCGCGGTCGAGGCGGGCCGCGATGTCGGTCGACTGGTCGGCCGCGAGCTGCTTGACGCGGGCGTTGACCCGAGCCAGGTCGACGCTGATGGTCGTCGCCGCGTCGCCCTGGTGGTCGTGGAAGTTGACCCCGAGCTCCTGCGCCGTCGACATGTCGGTCATCAGCTCGGCAGTGGCGATCAGCGTCTTGCTCGGCACGCAGTCGGTCAGCACCGCCGAGCCACCGACGCCGTCGGTGTCGACGACGGTGACCTGTGCGCCCAGCTGCGCGGCCACGTGGGCGGCCTCGTAGCCGCCCGGACCGCCGCCGATGATGACGATGTGGTCGGTCATTGCTCTCCTAGGTCTCGATACACCGCGTACGGCTTCGTTCCTCAGCCGCTGCGCCACTCGACCTCCTCGGCCGACGCAGCCACCTCGCGAGCTCGGTGCCTCCTGGCCTCAGAGGTTGATCATGTGACCGGCGATGCCGTGGACGGCCTCCTTGACGGCCTCACCGAGGGTCGGGTGGGCGAAGACGTTGCGAGCCACCTCGTCGGCGGTGAGGTCCCACTTCTGGGCCAGCGTCATGACCGGCAGCAGCTCGGTGACGTCGGGGCCGATCATGTGGGTGCCGATGATCTCGTTGTGCTCGGCGTCGGCGACGACCTTGACGAAGCCGACGGCCTCGCCGAGGCCCATCGCCTTGCCGTTGGCGGTGAAGGGGAACGTCGCCGTCTTGACGTCGTAGCCCTTCTCCTTGGCCTGGGCCTCGCTGTAGCCGAACGAGCCGATCTGCGGCATGCAGTAGGTGGCGCGGGGCACGAAGTCGTACTCGACCGGCATCGTCTCGGCGCCGTTGATCGTCTCGGCGGCCACGATGCCCATCGCTTCGGCGACGTGGGCGAGCATCATCTTCCCGGTGCAGTCACCGATGGCGTAGACGTTGTCGACGTTGGTGCGCATGTAGTCGTCGATCTCGATCGCGCCGCGCTCGGAGACCGCGACGCCGATGTCCTCGAGGCCGAAGCCCGTGACCCGCGGGGCGAAGCCGAAGGCGGCGAGGAACTTGTCGGCCTCGATCACCTGCTCGTCGCCACCCGCAGCCGGCGCGATGGTGACCTTGACGCCCGAGCCGGTGTCCTCGACCTTCTTGACCGCCGTGGAGGTGAGCACCTTCACGCCGAGCTTCTTGTAGTGCTTGAGGAGCTCCTTGGAGATGTCGGCGTCCTCGGTGGGGACCATCCGGTCGAGGAACTCGACGATCGTGACGTCGACGCCGAAGTTGGCCATCACGTAGGCGAACTCGACGCCGATCGCGCCGGAGCCGCCGATGACGATCGAGCCGGGCAGCTCGTCGGTGAGGATCTGCTCCTCGTAGGTCACCACGTTGTCGCTCAGCTCGACGCCGGGCACCAGGCGCACGGTGGCGCCGGTGGCGAGGATCAGGTTGTCGAAGGTGTAGCCGGTGGTCTGGCCGTCACTGTCCTTGACGTCGATCCCGGTCGCGCTGGTCAGGGTGCCCCAGCCGTCGATCTCGGTGATCTTGTTCTTCTTCATCAGGAAGTGGACGCCCTTGACGATGCCGGCGCTCACGTCGCGGCTGCGCTTGTGGGTCGGGCCGAAGGACATCGTGACGTCGCCCTCGATGCCGAACTTCGCCTTCTCGTGCTGGAGCGTGTGCGCCAGCTCGGCGTTCTTGAGCAGGGCCTTCGACGGGATGCAGCCGACGTTGAGGCAGACACCTCCCCAGTACTTGGCCTCCACCACGGCCACCTTCTGGCCGAGCTGGGAGGCGCGGATCGCGGCGACGTAGCCACCGGGGCCGGCGCCGAGGACGAGGGTGTCGAAGTGGGTGTCGGTCACGCGCCCAGCCTAGTTGTCCGCCGCGCAGGGGGAACACCCGAGGTCGTGGCTCGATACTGTGTCGCCCGTGACGCTGTACGCCGCCTACGGGACGAACCTCGATCCCGCCCGCATGGGTGAGCGCTGCCCCCACTCGATCCTCCACTCCACCGGCTGGCTGACGGGCTGGCGGCTGACGTTCGGGGGCGAGGAGCACGGCTGGGACGGCGCCCTGTCGACGATCGTCCAGGACCCGTTCGAGCAGGTCTTCGTGGCGGTCTACGACGTCACGCCCGAGGACGAGCGGTCGCTCGACGGCTGGGAGGCCGCCGACACCGGCCTCTACCGCAAGACCAAGGTGCGGGTGCAGACGTTGACCGGCGAGCTCGTCGTGTGGGCCTACGTCCTCGACGCCTACGAGGGGGGCCTGCCCTCGGCGTCCTACCTCGGGGTCCTCGCCGACGCGGCCGACGCCGCCGGTGCGCCCGAGGACTACGTCGCGGCCCTCCGCCGCCGCGCCTGCCGGTCCACCGGACTCTGAGCACCACGCCCGGGGCATCGGCGACAGGTCCGTCTAGAGTTCCCGGCGTGACCCACGCAGCCTCCGTCCCCACGCCCTACGAGAGCGCCGCCGAGGCGGCCGCCCGGCTCGCCGAGCTGACCGGCGTCGAGCGCCACGACATCGCCCTGGTGCTGGGCTCGGGCTGGCTCCCGGCCGTGGACGCGCTCGGCGAGGCGACCGCCGAGATCGACACGACCGACCTCCCCGGCTTCAGCGCCGCCGCCGTCGCGGGCCACAGCGGCAAGATCCGCTCCATCAGGAGCGGCGACAAGAACCTCCTGGTCTTCCTCTCGCGCACTCACTTCTACGAGGGCAAGGGCGTCGCGGCGGTCGTGCACCCGGTGAGGACGGCGGCCGCTGCCGGCTGCTCGGCCATCGTCCTCACCAACGGGTGCGGCGGCCTCAAGCAGGGGTGGCAGCCCGGCCAGCCGGTGCTGATCTCCGACCACATCAACCTCACCGGCACGAGCCCGATCGTCGGTGCGAACTTCGTGGACCTGACCGACCTCTACAGCCCGCGCCTGCGCGCGATGTGCAAGGAGGTCGACGACTCCCTCGACGAGGGCGTCTACGTGCAGTTCCCCGGCCCCCACTACGAGACGCCCGCCGAGGTCCGGATGGCCGGCATCATGGGCGGCCAACTCGTCGGCATGAGCACCACGCTGGAGGCGATCGCCGCCCGCGAGGCCGGCATGGAGGTCCTCGGGATCAGCCTGGTCACCAACCTCGCCGCCGGCCTGAGCGGCGAGCCGCTCAACCACGAGGAGGTCCTCGTGGCGGGTCGCTCGGCGGCCAGCCGGATGGGCGGCCTGCTGAGCCAGGTCGTGACGAGGATCTGACGATGCGCGTCCTGGTCACCGGCGCCGCCGGCAGCATCGGCCGGGTGGTCACCACCGGCCTGGCCGCCTCCGGCCACGACGTGGTGGGCCTCGACCTGGTCCCGCCGCCCGACGGCACGCCCTTCACGTGGCACGAGGCCGACTGCGCCGACGGCGACGCCGTCGAGGCGGTCTTCGCCGAGGAGCGGCTCGACGCCGTCGTGCACCTCGCGGGCATCCCCGACGAGGCGTCGCTCCCCGACGAGCTCACCTCCCACGTCGTGACGACCGCTGCCCTCCTCGACGCGATGGTGGCCCACGACGTGCCGCGCATCGTCTACGCCTCCTCCAACCACGCCGTCGGCCGCACGCCGCGCGCGGACGGCACCCTGACCGAGCAGGCCCTGCCCCGCGCCGACACCTACTACGGCGTCGCCAAGGTCGCGGCCGAGGCGCTCCTGCACCTCTTCGCCGACCGCCACGGCATCGACGCCGTCGCGTGCCGGATCGGCTCGTTCCTCGAGGAGCCCGCCAGCGTGCGCGGCCTGTCGACCTGGCTCTCCCACGGTGACTGCGTCCGGATGGTCGAGGCGGCGCTGAGCACGCCCGCTCCGGGCTACGCCGTGCTCTACGGCATCAGCGCCAACACCCGCGCGTGGTGGGACCTCGAGCCGGGTCGCCGGCTGGGCTACGAGCCGCAGGACGACGCCGAGGCGTACGCCGACCGGGTCGCCCCCGGCCCGCACGACGACGTGGAGGCCGAGTTCGTCGGCGGCCCGTTCGCGACGGCGCAGTTCCACCGTCCCGCCCTGGGTGCTTGACTTCGAGCACGCTCCAAGTCCGACACTGGTCCGATGACCAGCCTGAGCATCGCCGAGGCGGCCGAGAAGACCGGGCTCACGGCCCACACGCTGCGCTACTACGAGCGTGACGGCCTGCTGCTGCACTCGGTCGACCGGGCACCGTCCGGCCACCGTCGCTACACCGCCGAGGACCTGCGCTGGATCCAGATGGTGACCCGGCTGCGGGCCACTGGCATGCCCATCCGGGACGTACGCCGCTATGCCGCGCTGGTGCGCGACGGTGACGGCAACGAGGCCGAGCGCCTGGGCCTGCTGCTCGCGCACCGCGAGGTCGTGGAGCGCCAGCTCGCCGAGGTCACCGGTCACCTGCGGGCCATCGACCACAAGATCGCGCTCTACGAGCACAAGGTCGCGCCCACCGCCTGAGCCCGACCGCGCCGAGGGGTTGACTTGGAGCGCGCTCGAAGGCGAATGGTGGCAGGCATGAGCATCCAGACACGACAGATCGGCTCCCTCACCGTCTCGGCCCTCGGCCTCGGCTGCATGGGGATGTCGGAGTTCTACGGCACCCCCGACGAGCAGGGCGGCACCGACACCATCCACCGCGCCCTCGACCTGGGCGTGACCTTCCTCGACACCGCCGACATGTACGGCCCCTTCACGAACGAGCTGCTCGTCGGCAAGGCGATCGCCGGCCGGCGCGACGAGGTCCAGCTCGCCACCAAGTTCGGCAACGAGCGACTCCCGGACGGCAGCATGGTCGGCATCAACGGATCCCCCGACTACGTGCGCGCGGCCTGCGACGCCTCGCTCCAGCGGCTCGGGGTCGACCACATCGACCTCTACTACCAGCACCGCGTCGACAAGACGGTCCCGATCGAGGACACCGTCGGAGCGATGGCCGAGCTCGTGGAGGCCGGCAAGGTCCGCCACCTCGGGCTCTCCGAGGCCTCGGCGGCCACCATCCGCCGGGCCCACGCGGTCCACCCGATCACCGCGCTCCAGACCGAGTACTCCCTCTTCACCCGCGACCTCGAGGACGAGATCCTCCCCGTGCTGCGCGAGCTGGGCATCGGCCTGGTGCCCTACTCCCCGCTCGGCCGCGGACTCCTCACGGGCGCGATCAGCGCCACCGGTGGAGCCGACGGCGAGGCGGACCGCCGCCGGTCGGAGTACTTCCCGCGGTTCCAGGGCGAGGCGCTGGACGCCAACCTCGTGCTCGTGGACAAGGTCCGCGAGATCGCCGGGTCCAAGCACTGCACGCCCGGCCAGCTGGCGCTGGCATGGGTGCTCGCGCAGGGCGAGGACGTCGCACCGATCCCGGGCACCAAGCGGGTGAAGTACCTCGAGGAGAACGTCGGTGCCCTCGACGTCCAGCTCACCGCCGACGACCTCGCCGCCCTCGAGCAGGCCGTGCCGCGCGACGCCGTCCAGGGCGACCGCTACGGCAGCATGGCCTCGATCGACGCCTGAGGGACGCGCCTAAGTCGCGGCGATCCCGACCCGGCCCTCGCGGAAGGCGTCGACGAACAGCGCGTGGTCCTCGCGGACGCGGACGGCGTACGCGATCCCCCACTGGCACAGCCAGTCCACGAACTCGTTGCGCCGGCCCTCGAGCGAGCGGGCGATGGCCGCCTCGACCTGGAAGTCGACCAGGTCCTGGTGGCTGTCCTCGTCGGAGGCGCAGTGGATCTTGGCGGTGGCGCGACCGAGCAGGTCGACGACCGAGCGCATGTCCTCGGGCTCGTTGATCTCCGACCAGTCGAGGTCGACCTCGTAGGGCGAGACCTCGGCGACGACGTAGCCGACGCCGTCGACGCTCGTGTGGCCGAGCAGCGGATCGGTGTGCACCTGCAGCGCGCGCTGGCTGACCGCGGTGCGGTGCCCCTCGTGCTCGAAGTAGGCGTCCACCTCGGCGGTGTCGACGAACCTGCTCAGCGCCGGGACGTTGGCCTGCTTCATGCTCAGCACGACGTCGTTGTCGAGCGCCTGGCTGTAGCCCTCGACCAACACGTTGAAGGCCGGCAGGCCGGCGCTGCCGATGCCGAAGCCGGACTTGCCCACGACGTCGCGGAGCTCGTAGAAGAGCTTGCGGTCGAACCGCTTCGACTCGGGGATGGTGTCGAGGTAGGCGCGGAACGCCGCGACCACCTTGGCCCGCTCCTCGCGCTTGAGGCGGCGGGTGCTGCCGTCCTCGATGAAGCGGCGGCTCCCGTTGGCCAGGTACGTCATCTCGTCGAGGAGGTCGGCCCGGCGCATCGCCCGCGCGGCCACCAGCGCGGTCAGCACCGGCCCCTCGGCCTTGTCGAGCCGGATCTCGAAGTCGTCGTCGGTGTCGGATGCCACGTAGTGGTTCACCTGGGACAGGTAGGACCTGGCGTAACGGGCGATCAGCTTGCGGATCGCGTCCTCGGGCAGCGCCTTCTGCCAGCCGACGAGCGCGAGGCTCGCCGCGAACCTCTGGAGGTCCCAGGTGAAGCGGCCGACGTAGGCCTCGTCGAAGTCGTTGATGTCGAAGACGAGCCGGCCGTCGGAGTTGAGGTACGTCCCGAAGTTCTCCACGTGCAGGTCGCCGTGGATCCAGATGCGCTCGGCACCGTGGGCCGCCCACTCGTCGCGCTCACCGGTCACGTCGTTGAAGAACAGGCACGCGCTGCCGCGGTAGAACGCGTGCGGGTCCCGGGCCATCTTGCGGTACTTCGCGCGGAACGCCGCAGGGTCGGCCCGCATGAGCGGCGCGAACGCGTCGCGCAGCACCTCGATGATCACGTCGGTGCGGGCGTCGGTTCGCGCAGGGGCCATGCGGGCACTCTAGGACCGGCGGCCAGTAGGTTGGGGGCCATGGCAACCACTCAACTCGGCCCCAACACCGTCAGCACCGTGGGCGAGCTCCCCACGGTCGGCTCGCAGGCTCCCGGCTTCGACCTGGTCGACTCCAAGTTCGAGGCGCTCACCGACTCCGACGTCTCCGGCAAGCGGGTCGTGCTCAACATCTTCCCGAGCATCGACACCGGCGTGTGCCAGGCGAGCGTCCGGAAGTTCAACGAGCTCGCGTCCGGCCTCGACAACACCGCCGTCGTGAACGTGTCGGTCGACCTGCCCCTCGCGCAGGCCCGCTTCTGCGGCGCCGAGGGCATCGACGACGTCCTCGTCGGTTCGGCGTTCCGGTCCTCCTTCGGCGAGGACTACGGCGTCGCGATGGCCGACGGCGGCTGGAAGGGCCTGCTGGCCCGGGCGGTCGTCGTCCTCGACACCGACGGCACCGTGCTCCACACCCAGCTCACCGACGCGATCGGCGTCGAGCCCGACTACGACGCCGCGGTCGCCGCACTCGGCTGAGGCGAGCGACACCCCGAGCGACACCCCGAGCGACACCCTGACGGTGGCCGCGGACCCGATGGGTCCGCGGCCACCGTCGTTCCCGCGCTACTGGCGCCGCGCGAGCCAGTCGTGCTCGACCTGCGGCAGCAGCCCCGAGGCCAGGAAGCCCGCAGCGAGGTCCCTGTCGCCCATGAGGGCGCGGAAGTACATCGGCAGGGTGAGCCCGTGCCCCGGCCGCTCGACGACCTCGACCGGGTCGCCGGCCCGGATCGCCCCCGGCTCGATCACGGCGAGGTAGGCGCCGGTCAGTCCGCGCTCGGCGAAGCGGCGTACCCACGCGCGCTCGGCCATGTGCTTGGCGAACGTCGCGCACGGGATGCGCGGCCCGCACACCTCGAGGAGGGTGCCGCCGACCTGCCACCGCTCCCCCACCTCGGCCGTGTCGACCTCGAGGCCCGCCGTGGTGAGGTTCTCGCCGAACATGCCGTCGGTCAGGTCGCGCCCGAGGTGCTCGCCCCACCAGTCGAGCTCCTCGCGGGCGACGGCGTAGACGGCCTGGGTCGTCCCGCCGTGGTGCCGCCGGCTGATGATCGCGTCACCGACGACGCCGCTGCCGAGCCCGCCGCGCTTCGGCCCGGGGTCGCGCACCTCGATCACGTCCACCGGGCGCTTGTGGATCCCGCTGGGCCGCTTCAGGCCCGGGACCGGGTCGGCCGTGCCTGCGTTGACGGAGCGGACGACGGCTGGCACGCCGACACGCTAGCCGTCAGGAGTCGCCGGTGTGGCAGACGGCCTCGATGTTGTTGCCCTCGGTGTCGCGGACGAAGGCGCCGTAGTAGGCCTCGTGGTACTCCGGCCACAGCCGCGGCTCGTGGAGCGACTCGGCGCCGGCGCCCACGGCCTCGGCGTGCCAGGCCCGGACCGTGGCGGCGTCGGGGGCGCGGAAGGCCACGTGGACCTCGCGGTTGGGACCGATGCCCTCGAAGGTGCTGATCCAGAAGTCCGGCTGGTCCGTGCCGTAGCCGATGGCCACCTCGAAGTCCATCAGGCGCCGGTGCCCCAGCACGCCCAGGACCCGGTCGTAGAACGCCGCCGCGCGCGGCAGGTCGGTGCAGTTGATGCCCAGGTGATCGATCATGCCCCGATCGTGGCACCGCCCACCGACGCCGTCACGGCCCGTGGGGATAGCGTGCGTCCATGACCGTGCCGAACGACCAGACCGCCCTGCTCGAGGCGGCCCGCGCCTGGGCAGCCGAGGACCCCGACGAGCAGACCCGTGCGGAGCTGGAGGCTCTCGTCGCCGCCGCCGAGCGGGGCGAGGAGACCGACCTCGCCGACCGCTTCGCCGGCACCCTCGAGTTCGGCACCGCCGGCCTGCGCGGCGCCCTCGGCGCCGGGCCCAACCGGATGAACCGGGTCGTGGTCACGCGCACGGCGGCGGGCCTGGCGGCGTACCTCCGCGACACCGGCCACAAGGGCGGGTCCGTGGTGATCGGTTTCGACGCCCGCCACAACTCCGACGTCTTCGCCCGCGACACCGCGGAGATCATGACCGGCGCCGGGTTCAAGGCGCTCGTGATGCCGCGGACGCTGCCCACGCCGCTCCTCGCGTTCGCGATCCGCGAGCTGGGCTGCGCGGCCGGCGTGATGGTCACCGCCAGCCACAACCCGCCGCAGGACAACGGCTACAAGGTCTACCTCGGCGACGGCAGCCAGATCGTCCCGCCCGCCGACAGCGAGATCGCCGCCCGGATCGCCGCCGTCGGCCCGCTCGCGGAGCTCCCGCGCGGCGACGCCGGCCGCCTCGTCGGCGAGGAGATCGTCGACCGCTACCTCGACACGGTCGCGGGCCTGGCCGAGGACGGCCCGCGCGACCTGCGCATCGTCTACACCCCGCTCCACGGCGTCGGCGGCACGACCGTCGCGCAGGTCTTGGAGACCGCCGGGTTCGACGCCCCGCACGTCGTCGAGCAGCAGGAGCACCCCGACCCCGACTTCCCGACCGTCTCGTTCCCCAACCCGGAGGAGCCGGGCGCGATGGACCTGGCGATGGCGCTCGCCGCCGAGCACAAGGCCGACCTGGTGGTCGCCAACGACCCCGACGCCGACCGCTGCGCCGTCGCGGTGCCGGACGTCCACGGGTGGCGGATGCTGCGCGGCGACGAGGTGGGCGCCCTGCTGGCCCACCACCTGCTCGCCCGCGGGCGACACGGCACCTACGCCAACTCCATCGTCTCCTCCAGCCTGCTCGGCAAGATGGCCGCCGCTGCCGGGCAGCCGCACGAGGAGACGCTCACCGGCTTCAAGTGGATCGGCCGCGTCGAGGGCCTCGCCTTCGGCTACGAGGAGGCCCTCGGCTACTGCTGCGACCCCGAGCACGTCCGGGACAAGGACGGGGTCTCGGCGCTGCTGCTCGTCTGCGAGCTCGCCGCGCAGGCCAAGGCCGAGGGGCGCGGCCTCACCGACCTCCTCGACGACATCGCCCGTGAGCACGGCCTGCACGCCACCGACCAGCTGTCGGTGCGCTTCGACGACCTCGCCGCCATCCCGGCGACGATGGACCGGCTGCGCAGCGCCCCGCCGACCACGCTCGGCGGCCTCGCGGTCGAGCAGGTGGAGGACCTCTCCCAGGGGTCGGCCGCGCTGCCGCCGACCGACGGGCTGCGCTACTCCCTCGCCGAGGGCGCCCGCGTGATCGTGCGTCCCAGCGGCACCGAGCCCAAGGTCAAGTGCTACCTCGAGGTCGTGATCCCGGTGGAGACGGGGTCCGACGGGGCCGGCGCTGATGCCGCCCGGATCTCCGCCGCGGGCCGGCTCGACGCGATCAAGGCCGACCTGCGGGGCGCGGCCTTCGGGGGCTGACGTGCGCGCCGCGACACCGCTGGTCCTCGCCCTCGCCGTCGGCCTGCTCACCGCGGCGCCCGCCACGACGTCGTACGCCGACGGGGGTCCGCGCACGTGGCGCGTCGGGCCCGACCGCGAGCTGACGACCCCCAGCGCGGCCGCAGCGGTGGCCCGCGACGGCGACACGGTGCTGATCGACCCGGGCACCTACTCCGGCGACGTCGCGACCTGGACCCAGGACGACCTCACCCTGCGCGGGGACGGAGGTCGGGCGCACCTGCGGGCCGACGGCAAGGATGCCCAGGGCAAGGCGATCTGGGTGATCGCCGGCGATCGCACGACCGTCGACCGGATCGAGATGAGCGGCGCGACCGTGCCGGACCGCAACGGCGCGGGCATCCGCCAGGAGGGCACCGACCTCACCGTCACGCGCAGCTGGTTCCACGACAACGAGAACGGCATCCTCACCGGCGCCGACCCCGAGAGCGACATCGTGATCGAGCGGTCGCGGTTCTTCCGCAACGGCTACGGCGACGGCTACTCGCACAACCTCTACGTCGGCGCCGTCCGCTCGCTGACGGTCAGCGGCAGCTGGCTCGCGCGGGCTGACACCGGCCACGAGCTCAAGTCGCGCGCGGCCCGCAACACGATCGTCGCCAACCGCATCAGCGACGGCGACGCCACCGCGAGCTACTCGATCGACCTGCCCAACGGCGGGCTGTCGCTCGTCGCGGGCAACGTCGTCGTCCAGGGCCCGCGGTCGGAGAACCCCGCGCTCGTCTCCTACGGCGCCGAGGGCCTGACCAACCCGAGCCGCACGCTCTGGGTCGTCAACAACACCTTCGTCAACCAGCGCACGTCCGGCACGTACGTCGCCCTCGCCGACGGCAGCCGCGCCCACCTGCGCAACAACCTCCTGGTCGGACCCGGCGAGCTCTCCGGCGGCGCGGGTCCCGATGCGCGGGCCAACCGCCGCGTCGGGCTCGGCGGCTTCGTGGATCCCGCCCGCGAGGACTACCGGCTCACGGCGTCGTCTCGGGCCGTCGACCGCGGGGCCCGCGTGCCGTCGCGCTGGCGGGCCCGGCAGCAGTACGTCCACCCGGCCCGCGACGAGCGCCGCCCGGTCGTCGGCCGCACCGACCTCGGCGCCTTCGAGGTGCGCTGAGTGTGAACGGCGTGACGGCCCGGAGAGCAACACCACGGGATGTCGACGCCCTCATCGACCTTCCTGGCGACCCGTGTGTCAGCGGCCCGCCCTCCGCTCAGGTCCGAGAGGACTTCGATGCCCACCGGATGCGGCCGGAGTGGTCCTGGTTGCTCGAAGAGAATGGTCGGGTGGTCGGTCGTGCCCTGTGGTGGGGCCGCGGTGGGACCACACCCAGCGCTCTCGATGCGCTGGACGTGCTTCCCGGGGTGGCTGACCCCCGGGCGGGCGCGGCCCTGCTGCTCCAGGGCGGACACGCCGACTTCTCTTCTCCCGGCGAGCCGGCGTTGCCGGCGTACACGATCCGGCTGGCGCCGGGCTGGCGTGGGGATCCGGACGCGAGCCGTGCGGTCCGGTGGCGGACGGAGGCGTGTTCGGACCAGGGACTCACCCGTCCGCTCGAACGACGTCAGTACGCATGGACGCCGGAGCGGGCGGTCCCGGCGCGAAGCACCCGGGTCGCGTTCCGGCCGGGGACGGACGACGAGTTCATCGAGCTGTTCCGTCAGGCCGCCCGCGGCAGCCTCGATGTCGAGACGCGTCGGGCCCTGGAGACGACTGACGAGCTCAGTCAGGCGCAGGGCGACTTCGAGTTCTACGACAGCTGTCCGGGCGAGCGCGACTGGTGGCGGGTCGCAACCGACACCGTCGGGGCACCGGTCGGCTTCATCGTGCCGTCAGCCACGCCGTACCACCGCAACGTGGGATATCTCGGCGTTCTGCCGGACCAACGCGGCCGTGGCCTGGTCGACGACCTCCTCGGCGAGGTCACCCGGATCCACGCCGCATCAGGGGCGGAACGCATCACCGCCACCACTGACGTGACCAACCTCCCGATGGCGGCGGCATTCGAGCGCGCAAACTACGCGGTGACCGAGAACCGTCTGATCCTGGAGGCGCCCCGCTGATTGTGCACGTGCGCCCGCTCCCACCGTGAAGCCCGCTAGTCTCGAGCCCATGGACCGGACCCTCGATGCAGTGGTACGCGGACGCTTCGCGCTCGTCGTCGCACTGCTCGGCGTGGCCTCGGTCCTCAGCGCAGCCTCGATGGCGCCGACCATCACGACAGAGGGCGTCGCGGTCCTCGCCGCACTGATGGCCGCCACGTCACTGATGGGGATCCACGCCCCGGTACGCGTCCCCGACGCCACCCTCCACTCGCTCCGGCCGCGCCGTCGCGCCGCCGACATCCCGCTCGTGCTCGCCGGACGGACCACCGACGTGGTCCACCCGGTGCGCCCGCGCGCTCCTGGACGCGTCTGACCCGTCGCCCCGCGCGACGTCGTACAGACCCTTCCGCCCGATCCAGGAGACCTCCATGTCACCGCTCGCCCCGCTCAAGCACGCCCTCGCCGCCGTCATGGCCACGACCCACGACGCCCTCGCCGCCCTCGGCGTCTCCGCCGACTCCGCCGTCACCTGGGTGGTCGGCATCGCCTCGCTCGTCGTCCTCGTGCGGCTCCTGCTGCTGCCGTTCGTCATCCACGGCGTCCGCCAGGCCCACGCCGGGGCGCGCGCCCGCCCCCACCTGAAGGGGATCACCGAGCGCTACCGCGGCCGCACGGACGCCGAGAGCCTGCGCGCCCACATGGACGAGCGCCGCGCGGTGTCCGCCGAGCACGGGGTCAGCCGCCTCGGCTGCCTGCCGGTGCTGGTGCAGCTGCCGGTGTGGCTCGCGCTCTACCACCTCGTCTCCGACGTGGCCCACGGCACGGCCGTCGGCGCGATGGGACCGGGGCTGGTGTCGTCGTTCGGTGCCGCCTCCCTCGTCGGCGTCTCGCTCGCCGGCCACGGCTACCTCGGCTCCGGTGGCCCCCACCTCGCCGTCGTGGCCGGGCTCGCGCTGACCGCGGCCGCGCTGTCGTACGTCACCCAGCGGTTCGTGGTCGCGCCCAACACGTCCGTGGACGGCATGCCGGAGGCGATGGTCGCGGCGCAGCGCCTCATGCCCGTGATGTCGGCCGGCGGGATGCTGCTCGCAGGAGGCGTGGTGCCGGTGGCACTGCTCGTCTACTGGGTGTGCAGCTCGACGTGGACGCTCGCCCAGTCGGCGGCGATCGCACGCTGGTGGCCCACCCCCGGGACGGCGGCGGCCGCGCGCCACGTCATGGCGTGACGACGAGGTTGCCGACCTTGCGGCCGGAGTCGACGACGCGGTGGGCCTCGACGATCTCGGCCAGCGGCAGCGTCCGACCGACCACCGGCCGCAGCTCCCCCGCCGCGAGGCGCTCGAGCAGCCACGCGAAGTGGGTGGGATCCTCCACGGATCCTCCGGCGCGGACGTTCCCGCGGGCGAGGACGGTGTCGACGAGACCCGCGACGGCGAGCACCAGCACACCCGACGGTGCGAGCAGGCGGCGACCCGAGCGCCGGTCGAGGTTGCCGACCGCGTCGAGCACGACGTCGTACGTCGTCGCCAGGTCGTGGACCGACGTCCGGGTGTGGTCGACCACCTCGTCCGCCCCGAGCGAGCGCACGAGCTCGGCGTTGCGCCCGCTGCAGACCGCGGTCACGTGCGCGCCGGCCAGGTGCGCGACCTGCACGGCCGCCGTCCCGACCGCGCCGGACGCGCCGTTCACCAGGACGCGCCGGCCGGGTGCCACCACGTCGTCCAGGAAGTGGCGCGCCGTGCTGCCGCCGAAGAGGACGGCGGCGGCGTCCTCGTGCGAGACACCGGCAGGCACCGTCGTGAGTCGGTCGGCGCGGACGGCCGCGAGCTCGGCGTGAGCGCCCATCCCGATCCCGGTCATGCCCGCCACCTCGTCGCCGATCGTCAGGCCGGTGACGCCGGCGCCGAGCGACTCGACCGTCCCCGAGTAGACGACGCCGAGGACCTGCCGGCGCGGGCCGCGCCACCCGAGTGCGAGCCGGCCCGGCACCGCGAAGCCGCGCGGGAAGCGGCACCCGCGGATCCGGGCGTCCCCGGAGTTGACGGTCGTCGCCCGGACGCGCACGACGACCTGGCCCTTCCCTGCGACCGGGTCGGGCAGGTCCCGCACCGCGACGACCTCCGGCGGTCCGTACCGCTCCACGACTGCTGCCTTCACGACCACTCCTCGAGCCCACGGAGACTTACACCTGTAAGCCTGGTGTCGGACACCGTAGCCTTACGCCTGTAAGCCACCCAAGCCCAGGAGTCCTCATGTCCAGACCACCGCTCTCCCGCGACCGCGTCGTCGACGCCGCGAGCCGGGTCGCCGACGCGTCCGGGCTCGCCGGGGTGAGCATGCGCAGCGTGGGACGCGAGCTCGGGGTCGAGGCGATGTCGCTCTACCACCACGTCGCCGGGAAGGAGGCGCTCCTCGACGGCCTCGCGGACTGGGTCTTCGCCCGCATCACGCTGCCGCGGTCGGGCGCGGCATGGCGCGCGGAGATGGAGGAGCGGGCGCGCTCAGCACGGGCCGTGCTCGCCGCCCACCCGTGGGGGCTCGGGCTCCTGGAGTCGCGGCGCTCCCCCGGTCCGGCCACCCTCGGCCACCACGACGCGGTGCTCGGCTGCCTGCGCTCGGCGGGCTTCTCCGTCGCTCTCGCCGCGCACGCCTTCTCGGTGCTCGACGCCTACACCTACGGGTTCGTCCTCACCGAGGTGAACCTGCCCTTCGAGCCCGGCGAGTCGGCCGACGACTTCGTCGCCGACCTCGGCGCGGTGCTCGCCGACCGCCCGCACCTCGCGGAGATGGTGGCCGAGCAGGTCGTGGGACAGGACTACGCCTACGGCGACGAGTTCGACTTCGGCCTCGCGCTCGTGCTCGACGGCCTCGAGCAGCGCGTGCCGCAGGAGATCAGAGGAAGAAGCTGACCACCATCAGCACGGCGGCCACCGCGATCAGCGCCAGTGGCATCGTCGCCGGCTCACGGCGTACGGCACCGGGCAGCGCACGCTGCTCCTCCGAGCCGGCGGCGACCCCGGCGCGGTCACGGGCGGCGTCGACGAGCTCGCGGAGCCGGTGCTCGGCCCAGTCGACGTAGCGCATCCCCTCGTGCGGGCCGTCCCCGGACGACGGAGCGCCGCGGGTCAGCATCGCCTTGCGCCAGGTGCGGCCCAGCACCGTGCTGACGAGGCGCCGGTCGCCGGCGCGGACCGCGAGCACCTGGCGCACGGCCAGCTCCTCGACCGCGGCCAGCTGGACGTGGACCGTCTCGGCGAGGTTGCGCATCACCAGGTGCTCCTCGGTGGCCCACAGCGCCGGGCGCAGCATCGCGGCCCACGACAGGACGCCGACCAGCAGGGCGACGCCGCCCACCCACGCGGGGAAGCCGTCGTCCAGGTAGGCCACCATGGCGACCACGACCGCGGCGCTCAGGAGCACGGCCGCCCAGCCGGAGAACCGTCCACTGGTGGGCGGGAACCGTTCCACGACGGCCTCGCCGTCGTCCTGCAGGCGTGCCATGGTCTCCTCGCTGTTTTGGGCAGACATTGGCCCCCTGCGGATTGCCGGGGGCGTCCGGGCCAACTCTATGCTGGGTCGGTGACACCCACTGCCAGCTCCACGGCGAGCACGACCTCCTCGCACGCGGTCTTCGACGACATCGTGCGCTCGGACTCCTCGCTCCGCCGATTCCTCCACGGCCTCCCCGGCGTCGACCAGGTCGGGTGCGAGGCCCGCGCCGCCGGTCTGGCCACGAGGTCGATCAAGACCACGTCGAAGGCGTACGCCATCGACCTGGCCATCCGGATGGTCGACCTGACCACGCTCGAGGGCCAGGACACCCACGGCAAGGTCCGCGCGCTCGCGTCCAAGGCGATGCGCCCCGACCCGGCCGACCCGACCTGCCCGGCCACCGCTGCCGTGTGCGTCTACCCCGACATGGTCGCCACCGCCAAGCAGACGCTCGGCGACAGCGGCGTCAACGTCGCGGCGGTCGCCACCGCGTTCCCGAGCGGCCGCGCGGCGATGGACATCAAGCTCGCCGACACGCGCGACGCGGTCGAGGCCGGCGCCGACGAGATCGACATGGTCATCGACCGTGGTGCGTTCCTCTCGGGTCGCTACCTCGAGGTCTTCGAGGAGATCGTCCAGGTCCGCGAGGCGTGTGGCGACGCGCACCTCAAGGTGATCTTCGAGACCGGTGAGCTGCAGACCTACGACAACGTCCGCCGGGCCAGCTGGCTCGCGATGATGGCCGGTGGCCACTTCATCAAGACCTCCACCGGCAAGGTCCAGCCCGCCGCGACGCTCCCGGTCACCCTGATCATGCTCGAGGCGGTCCGCGACTTCCGCGAGCAGACCGGGCAGATGATCGGGGTCAAGCCCGCCGGTGGCATCAAGACCACCAAGGACGCCATCAAGTACCTCGTGATGGTCAACGAGATCTGCGGCGAGGACTGGCTCGACCCCGACTGGTTCCGCTTCGGCGCCTCCACGCTGCTCAACGACCTGCTCATGCAGCGCACCAAGATGACGACCGGCCGCTACTCCGGTCCCGACTACTTCACGCTGGACTGATAACCATGACCTTCGAGTACGCCCCCGCGCCCGAGTCGCGCGCCATCGTCGACATCAAGCCGTCCTACGGACTCTTCATCAACGGCGAGTTCGTCGACGGCAACGGCACGTCGTTCAAGACCGTCAACCCCGCCACCGAGGAGGTGCTGGCCGAGGTCGCCGAGGCCAGCGACGCCGACGTCGACGAGGCCGTGAAGGCCGCCCGTCGCGCCTACACCCGCGTCTGGTCACGGATGTCCGGCGCCGAGCGCGCCAAGTACCTCTACCGGATCGCCCGGATCATCCAGGAGCGCGGCCGCGAGCTCGCCGTCCTGGAGTCGATCGACAACGGCAAGCCGATCAAGGAGTCGCGCGACGTCGACGTGCCGATCGTCGCCGCCCACTTCTTCTACTACGCCGGCTGGGCCGACAAGCTCCAGTACTCCGGCTACGGCTCGACCCCGCTCGGCGTCGCCGGCCAGGTCATCCCGTGGAACTTCCCGCTGATGATGCTGGCGTGGAAGATCGCCCCGGCCCTGGCCTGTGGCAACACGGTCGTGCTGAAGCCGGCCGAGACCACCCCGCTGACCGCGCTGCTCTTCGCCGAGATCTGCCAGCAGGCCGACCTGCCGCCCGGCGTCGTCAACATCGTCACGGGCGCCGGTGACACCGGCCGTGCCATCGTGTCGCACCCCGACGTCGACAAGGTGGCCTTCACCGGGTCCACCGAGGTCGGCAAGGCGATCGCCCGCGCGGTCGCCGGCAGCGACAAGAAGGTCACCCTCGAGCTCGGGGGCAAGGCCGCCAACATCGTCTTCGACGACGCCCCGCTCGACCAGGCCGTCGAGGGCATCGTCAACGGCATCTTCTTCAACCAGGGCCACGTCTGCTGCGCCGGCTCGCGCCTGCTCGTGCAGGAGTCCGTCGCCGACGAGGTCATGGAGCGCCTGAAGCGCCGGATGGCCACGCTGCGCGTCGGCGACCCGCTCGACAAGAACACCGACGTCGGCGCCATCAACTCCGCCGAGCAGCTCGCCAAGATCCGCGAGCTCTCCGAGGTCGGCGAGTCCGAGGGCGCCGAGCGCTGGTCGGCTCCCTGCGAGCTGCCGTCCAACGGCTACTGGTTCGCCCCGACCGTCTTCACCGGCGTCACGCAGGCCCACCGGATCGCCCGCGAGGAGATCTTCGGCCCGGTCCTGTCCGTGCTGACCTTCCGCACCCCCTCCGAGGCGATCGAGAAGGCCAACAACACGCCGTTCGGCCTCTCGGCCGGCGTGTGGACCGACAAGGGCTCGCGCATCCTGTCCATGGCCAACCGCCTCCGTGCGGGCGTCGTCTGGGCCAACACGTTCAACAAGTTCGACCCCACCTCGCCGTTCGGCGGCTACAAGGAGTCCGGGTACGGCCGCGAGGGTGGCCGCCACGGTCTCGAGGGCTACCTCAAGAACACGGAGAAGGGAGCGGACGCGTGAGCCGCATCGACGTACGCAAGACGTACAAGCTCTACATCGGGGGCCAGTTCCCGCGCTCGGAGTCGGGTCGCTCCTACGTCGTCAACGACGCCAAGGGCCGCCTGGTCGCCAACGCCGCCCAGGCGTCCCGCAAGGACGCCCGCGACGCCGTCGTCGCCGCCCGTGCTGCCTTCGGTGGCTGGTCCGGCAAGACCCCCTACAACCGCGCGCAGGTCGTCTACCGCATCGCCGAGGTGCTCGAGGGTCGGCGCGAGCAGTTCGAGGCCGAGCTCCGCGCCGCGGAGGGCATCTCCGCGGCCCGCGCGCGCACCTACGTGGACGCGTCGATCGACCGCCTCGTCTGGTACGCCGGCTGGGCCGACAAGATCACCCAGGTCGTCGGCAACGCCAACCCGGTCGCCGGCCCCTACTTCAACCTGTCGACCCCCGAGCCCAGCGGCGTCATCGCCGTCGTCGCCCCGCGCGGCCCCCTGCTCGGCCTCGTCAGCGTCGTCGCGCCGCTCATCATCACCGGCAACACCGTGGTCGTGATCGCCAGCCAGGACAACCCGCTGACCGCGATCACGCTCGGCGAGGTGATGGCCACCAGCGACCTCCCGGGCGGCGTGGTCAACGTGCTCACCGGCTCGCAGACCGAGATCGCCCCGTGGCTGGCCTCGCACATGGACGTCAACGGCATCGACCTGACCGGGGTCGAGGACGCCGAGCTCGCGACCGAGCTCGAGGTGGCCGGGGCCGACAACCTCAAGCGCGTACGCCGTCCCGCCCCCGACACCGACTGGCTCGCCGAGCCCGGCCTGGACCGGATGACGCAGTTCCTCGAGACCAAGACCGTCTGGCACCCGATCGGCGTCTGAGCCGACCGACCCACGACACGACGAAGGCCCCCGGAG
Organism: Nocardioides sp. P5_E3; assembly: GCF_054049275.1. Taxonomy (NCBI): domain Bacteria; kingdom Bacillati; phylum Actinomycetota; class Actinomycetes; order Propionibacteriales; family Nocardioidaceae; genus Nocardioides; species Nocardioides sp. P5_E3. Next base: position 65,492 of record NZ_JBFUMR010000006.1, on the reverse strand, counting down.
ATCCTCCGGGGGCCTTCGTGCGTGATGGCGGACGAGCCGATCGATCAGCGGTTGAGCAGGGCCTGGGCCAGCACGCCGAGGATCTCGTTGGGGTTGGTCACGAGGTAGTTCTGGCCACCCGTGGCGGCGGCGATCTGCTCGAGCTCGCCGGTGTCGGCGTCCTGCGAGATGCCGATGACGATCACCTTGACCGGCTTGGCGGGGTCGCGCAGCGACTTGAGCTGGTTGACGAGCGACTCCAGCGACAGCGAGCTCGAGTCGTCGCTGGCACCGTCGGTCATGATCACCACGGAGTTGAACCACGCCGGGTCCCACATCTCCTGCGCGTGCTTGTAGGCCGCGAGGGTGGAGTCCATGACGCCGGTGCCGCCTCTGACCTTGCTGGGCAGGGCGTCGGCCTCGGCGCGGACCTCGTCGCCGTGCGTCTTGCCGTCGGCGGCCGGCGCGTCGAGCCGCTCGAGCGGGGAGTACTCGGCGTACGAGGCGCCGTTCTCGCCGCGGTTCTTGGAGAAGCCCCAGATGCCGATCCGGGCCTGCGCCGGGAAGGCGTCGAGCGCGACCTGGGACGCGGTCACCGCCAGACCGATGCGGGTGGTGTCGCCGATGGCCATCTTCATCGAGCCGGAGAGGTCGACGACCGCCAGGATGCTGGAGGGCACCGACAGCACGCGCCACTGGCGAAGGGTGTCGTCGGTGGTCTTCTGGGCGACCGTGGGGAGCACCGGGGTGCTGCCGAGGCCGATGTCGTTGGGCAGCGCGGTGCCGTCGGGGCCGCGGAGCTCGGCGGCCGCGATGGCCTCCACGCCGGCGCTCGAGGCGAACCAGCGACCGAGGGCGCGGCCCACGCGCGAGGAGAGGTCGCCACCGGAGGCGAGGATGTCCTTGCTGCCGCGGTTCACGTCGATCAGCGGGTACTGCAGCATCGGCGCGCCTGTCTTCGGCGCCACCAGGGTGAGCTGGTCGTTGCTGCGGCGGGCGGCGAGGTAGGCCTGCTCGGTCGCGGGCACCAGCTGGGTGCTGGACGCGGTGATCGTCGAAAGGTCGGTCTCGGTGGCGCTGCCGGCCACGGCGCGCTCGCCGTAGGTCTGGGCGACCGGGACGGTCTTCTCCTCGATGGACAGCGCGGTCTCGCCGGTCTTCTTCATCTCGGCGTACGGCGCGAGCAGCGCGAGCGCGGAGGCACCCTCGGCGCTCGGGTCGGCCATAGAAAGGCTGCCGCCGTCGAGGACGGAGGACCAGGATGCCGGGGCCTTGGCGGCCGGGCCGCCGATGAGGCCGACCGGCGTCTGGGCGAGGACCTCCGCGATCGGCGTACCGGTCCAGCCGGCGCTGGTGAGCTGGCCCTTCCAGGTCGGGCTGTCCGGGATCCAGATCTCGGGGAGCTCGGCGTTGGGGTCGCTCAGCACGGCGACGACGTCCTTCACGGTGCCCGCGGTGACCTGGATGTCGATGCAGGGCTCGTCCTCGTTGACGTCCTTGACCGCCTGGTTGACCAGGTCCTCCATGACCGGGGCGGTGGTCAGCGTGACGACCTCGGAGATGCACTCGGCACCCTCGGGCTCGCCGCTGGCACCGCGCACCGTGAAGAAGCCGACGAGGCCCACGACGAGCGCGAGCGCGAGGCCACCCAGGACGAAGGTCTTGGCGGAGCGGCCTGCGCCACCGGAACCGTCCGCGGTAGCGGACGCGGTCTCGGGCGCAGTCGAGTCGTCGAGACTCATGGAGGTCCTCCCACAGAGGTGTCGATCGAAGGTCTGGGCGAGACTAATGTCCAGCCTTTACCCTCCGTGGCCGAACGACGAAATGAGTTCGCAACAAATGAGCACTGCCCAGGTGGTCGTCCTGGCCGGACCCAGCGGCGCCGGAAAGTCCCGGCTGGCGGAGCGCCTCGGGCTCCCCGTCCTGCGCCTCGACGACTTCTACAAGGACGGCGACGACCCCTCGCTCCCCCGCATCACCACCGGCGCCAACTCCGGGCTCGTCGACTGGGACCACCCGGACTCGTGGCACGAGGCCGACGCCCTCGCCGCGCTGCGCGAGCTGTGCGCCACCGGGCGCAGCGAGGTGCCGATCTACGAGATCGCGCAGAACGGACGCTGCGGCTCACGCACGGTCGACCTCGGCGGCAGCAACCGGTTCGTCGCGGAGGGCATCTTCGCGCCGGAGGTGGTGGCCGCGTGCCGGGAGGCGGGCATCCTCGCCGCGGCCTACTGCATCACCCAGCACCCGCTCGTCACGTTCTGGCGGCGCCTCACCCGTGACCTGCGCGAGCACCGCAAGCCGCCGCGGGTGCTCGTACGCCGCGGGCTGGCACTGATGCGCGACCAGCAGCGGGTCGTCGCCCACGCGGTGCGGCAGGGCTGTCGGCGCGCGACGGGTGACCAGGCGTACGCCGAGCTGACCGCCGACAGCAGCGCCGCTAGCCGTTGATGAGGGCGGCGTAGCCCGGCTTGACGACGCCGTCGATGATCGCGAGCCGCTCGTCGAAGGGCAGGAACGCCGACTTCATCGCGTTGATGGTGAACCAGCGCAGGTCCTCCAGCGGGTAGTCGAACGCCTCCACCAGGCCGAACATCTCCCGCGTCATCGAGGTGCCGCTCATCAGGCGGTTGTCGGTGTTGACGGTGACGCGGAAGCGCAGGTCGGTCAGCAGCCCGATCGGGTGCTCGGCGAAGGACTCCGCCGCCCCGGTCTGGATGTTGGAGCTCGGGCACATCTCGAGCGGGATCCGCTTGTCGCGGACGTAGGCCGCCAGCCGCCCGAGCTCGACCGACCCGTCGTCGTTGACGGTGATGTCGTCGATGATCCGCACGCCGTGGCCGAGCCGGTCGGCGCCGCACCACTGGATCGCCTGCCAGATCGACGGCAGGCCGAAGGCCTCACCGGCGTGGATCGTGAAGTGGGCGTTCTCGCGCTGGAGGTACTCGAAGGCGTCGAGGTGCCGGGTGGGCGGGAAGCCAGCCTCCGCGCCGGCGATGTCGAAGCCGGCGACACCGCGGTCACGCCACGCGATCGCCAGCTCGGCGATCTCCATCGACCGGGCCTGGTGCCGCATCGCGGTCAGCAGCTGGCGTACGACGATCCTGCCGCCGCTGGCGGCCATCCCTGCGTCGAAGCCCTCCTGCACCGCCGCGACGACCTCGTCGAGGGTCAGCCCGCCGCTGACGTGCTGCTCCGGGGCGTAGCGCACCTCGGCGTAGACGACGCCGTCGGCGGCGAGGTCCTCGACGCACTCGCGGGCGACGCGGGCGATCGCCGGACCGTTCTGCATCACCGCGACGGTGTGGTCGAAGGTCTCGAGGTAGCGGACGAGCGAGCCCGAGTCGGCCGACTCCGTGAACCAGTGACCGAGCGACTCCGCGTCCGAGGCGGGCAGCTCGTGGCCGACCTCCGCGGCGAGCTCCACGATCGTCTGCGGGCGCAGCCCGCCGTCGAGGTGGTCGTGCAGCAGGACCTTCGGGGCGGCCTGCACCTGGTCGCGGGTGGGAGTGCTCATCGGCACATCCAAGCAGGGCCCGCCATGGTCAAGCACTATCTTCGTGCGCATGCGCACCTTCACCACGCTCGACGAGGTCGCGGCCGCCGCCGGGTCCGAGATCGGCACCAGCGAGTGGCTCGACGTCGACCAGGCCCGCATCGACGCCTTCGCCGACGCCACGCTCGACCACCAGTGGATCCACGTCGACGTCGACAGGGCAGGCACGGGTCCGTTCGGCACCACCATCGCCCACGGGTTCCTCACCCTGAGCCTGCTCCCCCACTTCGCCTCGCAGGTCTTCCGCCTGGAGACCCCGGGCGCCCGGCTCAACTACGGCCTGGACAAGGTGCGCTTCCCGAGCCCCGTGCCGGTCGACAGCCGGGTACGGTCGCACGTGCGCTTCGGCGAGGTCCGCGACCTCGCGGCCGGCAAGCAGCTCGTCGTGGAGCACACCGTCGAGATCGAGGGCCACGACAAGCCGGCCTGCGTGGCCGCCCACGTGGTGCTGCTCCTCGCCTGAGGCGTCACCGCGACAGCACTGCCTGGGCGAACACCCCCAGCACGTCCTCGGGCTGGGCGGCGAGGTAGGCGTCGCCGCCGGTGACCCGCGCCATCCGGCGCAGGGCGGCGAGGTCGGCGTCGCCGCTGATCGCGATGCCTACCATGCGCACCGGCCGGTCGGGGTCCTTCAGCTCCTCGAGCCGCTGCAGCAGCTGGTCGAGGCTGATCGAGCCGGGGTCCTCGTTGCGGCCGTCGGTCATCAGCACCACGGAGTTGGAGTAGTGCGGCCGGTAGTTCTTCAGCGCCTCGCGGTAGGCGGCCAGCGCCGTGTCGTAGAGCCCGGTGCCGCCGTCGGTCAGGCTGGACATCTCGGCCGCGCGCTCCCGCAGGGCGTAGCGCTGGGTGCGGCCGAAGCGCAGGTCGTCGAGGCGACGGATGGGCTCGAGCTCGCGCCAGTCCTGGCCGGGGCCACCCTGGTCGATCGAGAAGACCCACAGACCGACCCGCGCGTGGTCGGGCAGGAAGCCCAGCCCGATCCTGGCCGCGTCGGCCAGCAGGTCCATGCGCGACCCGTTGCCGGCGTCGGCGTCCATCGAGCCGGAGGCGTCGACGACGGCGAGCATGGCCGACGGCACGCTGAGCTGGCTCCACGAGAAGACCGCCTCGGCGATCGCCTTGGCCGTGGGGGGTCGGAGGACCCCGTCGTCGTCCTTGCTCGGGGGCCGGAGTCCCTCATCGGAGATCAAGGAGCGACCCACCGTGCCCTCGAGGTGCTGGGCCAGAGCCTTCGCCAGCGCACGCGAGCCGGGCGCGGCGTCGGCTGCGACCATGAGCGGGAAGTCCAGGACCGGGGTGCCCACGGGCGGGGTCAGGTCGCGGAGGTCGGCGCGACCGTCGACCGTCTCCAGCTGCTGCTCGGTGGCGACCACCAGCCGCGGTGAGCGGCGCGCGAACATGGCCGGCTGGACGGTGGCGTCCTCTCCGTCAACGGTGCGGGCACCCTGGGCCTGCGCGAAGGGGACCAGGAGCTGGCGAGCGGCGTCGCGGGTCCGACCCACTGCGCGTGCCTCGGCCTCCGGAGCGGTCACCGCGAGGGCGCCCGCGACGGACGACTCCGGGTTGGGCACGGACACCAGGCCCGACGCCTCGGCGTCGCCCCAGGTCGCGAAGCGCTGCGCTGCGTCGCCGCCCACGAGGACCACAGGCGTCCGGGCAAGGCTCTTCACCAGCAGCCTCGGTCGGGGGGCCCGACCGAGGAAGGCCTCGGTGGCCACGAAATGCGCCTCCGGGATCCAGACGTCCGGAAGCCGGCTACCCAGCGACGCGCCGCGGGCGACCTCCATGCCCGGTCGCAGCGCCGGGTCGACCTGCACGCAGTCGGGCGTGACGTCCGCGAGGGCAGCCACCACCACGCTGTACATCTCCGGCGCGACGACGAGGTCGACGCTGCGGAACTCGGCGCACCCGTCGTCGGAGGCGGCGGCCCCGTCGCCGTCGCGGGACAGGGCGAACCAGGTCGCGCCCGCGCCGACGGCCAGCCCTGTCACCAGCACCAGGACCGCCAGCACGGCGGTCGACATCTTCGTGGCGCGGCCGGGTCCGCGCTGGTCGTTGCTCTGCATCGGGTTCCCCCAAGATCCCTAAGGTAAAGAAACGCTAGGAGGAGGCCCGGGCAACCCGGTTGCTACTGGCCGGTCATCGTCAGAGTTGGGGAGGGCGCTGCGCGCCGGCCGTCAGCCGATCCGGTCGAGCACGATCTCCGTGCCGACGCCGCTCGCGTCGCCACCGATGTCGAAGCCACCCTCGAGCGAGGCCAGCGCCCGCTCGAAACGCGCCGGCTCGTCGGTGAGCAGCGTGAACAGCGGCTGCCCCTCGGCGACCTCGTCGCCGGGCCGCGCGTGCCAGACGACGCCGGCACCCGCCTGCACCGGGTCCTCCTTGCGCGCCCGCCCGGCACCGAGGCGCCAGGCGGCCATGCCGACCGCCATCGCGTCGAGCCGAGTGAGGGTGCCGCTCGACGGCGCCGTGACGACGTGCGACTCCTTCGCCTCGGGGAGGGCGGCGTCCGGATCGCCGCCCTGGGCGCGGATCATCGCCTTCCACGCGTCCATCGCCGAGCCGTCGGCCAGCTTGTCGGCCGGGTCGACGTCGTCGCGTCCGGCGCCGGCGAGCATCTCGCGGGCCAGGGCCAGGGTCAGCTCCACCACGTCGGCGGGACCGCCACCCGCCAGGACGTCCACGGACTCCTGCACCTCGACCGCGTTGCCCGCGGTCAGCCCGAGCGGGGTCGCCATGTCGGTGAGCAGGGCAACGGTGTGCACGCCCGCGTCGGTGCCGAGCGCCACCATCGTCTCGGCCAGCTCGCGCGCCGAGTCGAGGTCCTTCATGAAGGCGCCGCTGCCGACCTTGACGTCGAGCACCAGTGCCCCGGTGCCCTCGGCGATCTTCTTGCTCATGATCGAGCTGGCGATCAGCGGGATCGCCTCGACCGTGCCGGTGACGTCGCGCAGGGCGTACAACTTCTTGTCGGCCGGGGCGAGGCCGTCTCCGGCGGCGCAGATCACGGCGCCGACGTCCTCGAGGATGGCGAACATCTCCTCGTTGCTCAGCGCCGCACGCCACCCGGGGATCGACTCGAGCTTGTCGAGCGTGCCGCCGGTGTGGCCCAGGCCGCGGCCCGAGAGCTGGGGGACCGCGACGCCGCAGGCCGCGACCAGGGGGGCCAGCGGCAAGGTGATCTTGTCGCCGACGCCGCCGGTGGAGTGCTTGTCGGCAGTCGGGCGCGAGAGCGAGGAGAAGTCCATCCGCTCCCCCGAGGCGATCATCGCGCCGGTCCAGCGCGAGATCTCCCGGCGGTTCATGCCGTTGAGCAGGATCGCCATGGCGAGCGACGACATCTGCTCGTCGGCGACGTCGCCGCGCGTGTAGGCGTCGATCACCCAGTCGATCTGGCTGTCGGACAGCTCGTGCTTGTCGCGCTTGGCGAGGATCACCTCGACGGCGTCGTGGGCAGCCACTAGTCGGTTCCTTCCGATGCTGCGTCGGCCAGGTCGGCCATGTGGGTGAGGTCGTCGGGTCCGAAGGCGTCGGGCAGCACCTCGGACATGGGCTTGACCCCCGAAACGGTCCAGACCAGCAGGTCACGTCCGCCGTGCTCGAACAGGAGCTGGCGGCACCGGCCGCACGGCATGATGATCTCACCCCCGCCGTTGACGCAGACGAAGTGCGTCAGCCGACCGCCGCCGGTGGAGTACAGCTGGGACACCAGGCCGCACTCGGCGCACAGCACGACGCCGTACGCCGCGTTCTCCACGTTGCAGCCGGTCACGACCCGGCCGTCGTCGACCCGCGCAGCCGCGCCCACCTTGTAGTGGGAGTAGGGGGCGTAGGCCCGCCGCATCACCCCGGTGGCAGCCGCCCTCAGCTCGTCCCAGCCCTGTTGGTCCAACGTCTCGTGCACGGCGTCCTCCACCTTCTCTGCCACCTCGGCCCTCCACCTTCTCCTGCAAGCGGCCACTATGGCGCATACGGCGAACCAGCGGTCTTTGGCAGGTTCCGCCGAAAGTCGTCCGGCGACTTTTATGTCTCAAACGCATTTCAGAAGTTCAGAACCTCGTGACGGGGTGCGCCCCGGCAGGCATCATGCTCCCGGAACGCTGACCCCACCCCGGGGTGCACGAACTTGGAGGCATTTGTGTTGAAGACGAGGAAGGTCGTCTCGAGCGGCCTCGTGGCGCTGCTCGCCGCCGCGACCCTGGCTGCGTGTGGTGACGCGCCCGAGGAAGACACCAACACCGGGAGCGGGAGCGACAGCAGCCCGGCTGCCAGCGACTTCCTGCCGTGCATCGTGTCCGACGCGGGTGGGTTCGACGACAAGTCGTTCAACCAGCTCGGCTTCGAGGGCGCCACGCAGGCGGCCGACGAGCTCGGTGTCGAGCTCAAGGCCGTCGAGTCGAACAGCGAGAACGACTACGGCCCCAACCTGGAGAGCCTGGTCGGCGAGGGCTGCGACGCCATCGTCACCGTCGGCTTCGCCCTGGCCGCGGCGACCAAGGAGTCGGCCGCCGCCAACCCCGACATCGAGTACGTCCTGATCGACGACTCCGCCGACGGCGGCGACGACGGTGCGACCTTCGACGGCAAGGCCGACGTGGAGAACATCAAGCCGCTGCTCTACAACACCGCCGAGGCCGCGTTCCTCGCCGGCTACGCCGCTGCTGACTACACCAAGACCGGCAAGGTCGGCACCTACGGCGGCATGCCCTTCCCGACCGTCACCATCTTCATGGACGGCTTCAAGCAGGGCGCGGAGTACTACGCCAAGGAGAAGAAGAAGGACGTCGAGGTCGTCGGCTGGGACGGCAAGAACGGTTCCTTCACCGGTGGCTTCGAGGCCAACGAGGCCGCGACCAGCACCGCCAAGCAGATCCTCGACCAGGACGTCGACGTGATCCTGCCGGTCGGCGGTCCGATCTACCAGGGCGCGATCACCGCGATCGAGGACTCGGGCAACGACATCGCGATGGTGGGCGTCGACGCCGACCTCTTCGAGACCGACCCGAGCACCCAGGACTACGTCATGACCTCGATCCTCAAGGGCATGAAGGTCTCCACCTACGAGGCCATCATGGCCGCGGGCAACGACGAGTTCGACTTCGAGCCCTACATCGGCACCCTCGAGAACGACGGCGTCGGCATCGCGCCGTTCCACAACTTCGAGGACAAGGTCAGCCCCGAGCTGGCCGGCGAGCTCGACGAGGTGAGGGCCGGCATCATCGACGGCTCCATCAAGGTCAAGTCCTACCTGGGCTGATCACCAGCACGCTCCACGATGGAGGGAGGCCGACGGTTTCGTCGGCCTCCCTTCTCCGTGTCGAGGCAGGCTCGCGGCCGACTCCCGGCCGCCCCGTACCAGACCCCCGGTCCAGACCTCCGGACCATCCCGACCCCTAGGATGCGATGCCATGAGACTCGTCCTGCGAGGCATCACCAAACGCTTCGGCAGCGTGGTGGCCAACGACTCGATCTCCCTCACGGTGGAGCCCGGTGAGATCCACTGCCTCCTCGGCGAGAACGGTGCCGGCAAGTCGACGCTGATGAACGTGCTCTACGGCCTCTACAAGGCCGACGAGGGCGAGATCGAGCTCGACGGCGAGGTCCAGCACTTCACCGGTCCCGGCGACGCGATGGCGGCCGGCATCGGCATGGTCCACCAGCACTTCATGCTCATCCCCGTCTTCACCGTGGCCGAGAACGTCATGCTCGGCAACGAGACCACCGGCTTCGCCGGCACGCTGGACCTCGCCGAGGCCAGCAAGCGCGTCACGGAGATCTCCGAGCGCTTCGGCTTCCACGTCAACCCCGACGCCGTGGTCGAGGACCTCCCCGTCGGCGTTCAGCAGCGCGTGGAGATCATCAAGGCCCTCTCCCGCGACGCCGAGCTGCTCGTCTTCGACGAGCCCACTGCGGTGCTCACCCCGCAGGAGACCGACGAGCTGATGGACATCATGCGCCAGCTCAAGGAGGCCGGGAAGGCCATCGTCTTCATCACCCACAAGCTCCGCGAGGTCCGCGAGGTCGCCGACCGGATCACCGTCATCCGCCTCGGCAAGGTCGTCGGCGAGGCCGACCCCAAGGCCAGCAACGCCGAGCTCGCCTCGATGATGGTCGGCCGCCCCGTCGAGCTGGTCGTCCACAAGGACGCCGCGACGCTCGGCGACGACGCGCTGGTGGTCAAGGACCTCCGCGTGGTCGACCTGGCCGGCCACACGCAGGTCGACGGCCTCAGCTTCACCATCCGCGGCGGCGAGGTCCTCGCCGTCGCCGGCGTCCAGGGCAACGGCCAGACCGAGCTGACCGAGGCCATCCTCGGCCTCCAGGAAGACGTCAGCGGCTCCATCAACCTCGACGGCGTCGAGCTGGTCGGCCGCTCGACGCGCAAGATCCTCGACGCCGGTGTCGGGTTCATCCCCGAGGACCGGCAGGTCGACGGCCTCGTGCCCGGCTTCACCATCGCCGAGAACCTCATGCTCAACCGCAGCTTCAAGTCGCCGTTCGTCAGGAACGGCTCGCTACGCATCGGCGCCCTGCGCGAGTTCGCCCAGAAGAAGCTCACCGAGTACGACGTCCGCGCCCGCGACATCGACTCGCTGGCCGCCAACCTCTCCGGCGGCAACCAGCAGAAGGTCGTCGTGGCCCGCGAGCTCTCCCGCGACCTCCGGCTGCTCGTCGCCGCCCAGCCCACCCGCGGTGTGGACGTCGGCTCGATCGAGTTCATCCACAAGCAGATCGTCGCGACCCGCGACAGCGGCATCCCGGTCCTGGTGGTCTCCACCGAGCTCGACGAGGTGGTCGCGCTCGCCGATCGGATCATGGTGCTCTACCGCGGCAAGGTCGTCGGCATCGTCGCGGCCGACACGCCCCGCGAGACCCTCGGACTCATGATGACCGGCGAACGCCCGAAGGACCTGAAGGACGTGGTCGCGTGAATGACACCCCCCAGCCCCAGCCCGAGAAGCCCGAGGCGCCCGTGACGGACGACGAGGCGACCCGGGGGGCGACGGCCACGGACACGACGACCGAGGCTCCCGAACCCGACCCCCACGACGCGCGGGCCGAACGCTCGCGGTCCGTGCTGCGCGAGATCGCCTCCGGCGACGTCCTCGCCGGCGTGCTGGCGGTGTTCCTCGCGGTCTTCGTCGGCTCGGTGATGATCGCGGCGACGGACGACGTGGTGCGCGAGACCGCCGGCTACATCACTGCCCGACCCTCGGACTTCTTCACCGCCGTGTGGGAGGCCATCTCCGGCGCCTACAGCGCGATGTTCCGCGGCGCTGTCTACAACTACAACCTCACCGAGCCGGCCCAGCAGTGGCGCCCGCTGACGGAGACGTTCAAGTTCGCCGGCCCCCTGATCCTCGGCGGCCTCGGCGTCGGCCTCGCCTTCCGGGCAGGACTGTTCAACATCGGTGGCCGCGGCCAGATGCTCATCGCCGGTGGCGCTGCCGGCTGGGTCGGCTTCAACTTCGACCTGCCACTGGTCATCCACCTGCCGCTCGCGATCCTCGTCGGCATGGCGTTCGGCGCACTGTGGGGCGGCATCGCGGGTGTGCTGAAGGCCCGCACCGGCGCGCACGAGGTGATCGTCACGATCATGCTCAACTACGTCGCCTACTACCTGCTCTTCTGGGCCCTCACCAAGGAGTGGCTGCTCAAGACGCCCGGCTCGGTGAACCCGAAGTCACCGCCGATGAAGGACTCGGCGACGCTGCCCAAGGTGCTCGGCGACCAGTTCAACCTCCACCTCGGCTTCGTGATCGCGCTCGCCGCGGTCGCTGTCGCATGGTGGCTGCTCAACCGCTCCACCCTCGGCTACCGCATCCGCGCCGTCGGTGAGAACCCGCACGCGGCGCGCGCCTCCGGCATCAACGTCGGCAGGATCTACATCGTCGTGATGATGATCGCCGGCTCCCTGCTCGGCCTCGCAGGCGTGAACCAGGTGCTCGGCACCGTGTCCAGCGGCGTCTCGCTCGACCTCGACGCATCGATCGGCTTCGACGCCATCACCGTGGCGCTGCTCGGCCGCTCCCGCCCGCTCGGCATCCTGGCCGCCGGGCTCCTGTTCGGAGCCTTCAAGGCCGGTGGCTTCACCATGCAGACCTCGGAGAACATCTCGGTGGACCTGGTGCTCGTGGTGCAGTCGCTGATCGTCCTCTTCCTCGCCGCCCCTCCCCTGGTGCGCGCGATCTTCCGGCTCCCCGCCCAGGAGGCCAAGTGAGCATCGTGACCGACCTGCCCACCCCCGAGAGCGGCGGCCTGGCTCCCGACGGCGCCGTGACGCACAGTCGCGGCTCGGGCGCACGCAAGCTCCCGATCGTGCTCGGCGTGCTGACCCTGCTCCTCGCCGGCATCCTGCTCCGCTCGAGCCCGTCGGGTGACACGACGTTCCAGCTCTCGACGGTGACCGACTTCGTCACCCTTCCCGACATCGTGGTGCCGTCCGGCCCCACCGCCTGGCTGATGGTGGTGATCTGCCTGGGGCTCACCGCGGAGGCCGTGCGCCGCATGCTCACCCGCGTGAGCCAGCCGATGTGGATCCCGATCAGCTTCGCGATCGTCTGGATGATCGGCTTCCTCAGCTGGGCGGCCGCCGGCGACCGGATCCGGGTCGTCAGCCTGCTCGGCGGCGCTGTGGCGCTTGCGATCCCGCTCGTCTTCGGCGCGTTGGGCGGCGTGCTCGGCGAGCGCGCAGGCGTGGTCAACATCGCCATCGAGGGCCAGCTGCTCCTCGGCGCGTTCGCCGCTGCCGTCACCGCCTCGATGACCGGCTCGCCGTGGGCCGGCGTGGCGGCTGCCGCGGTGGCCGGTGCCCTCGTCGCGCTGATCCTCGGCCTGTTCGCGATCACCTACTTCGTCGACCAGGTCATCGTCGGCGTGGTCCTCAACGTGCTCGTGGTCGGCCTGACCAACTTCCTGTTCCGCCAGGTGCTCACGCCCAACGCCGAGTCGCTGAACTCCCCCGAGCGCCTGCGCGCAGTGCCGATCCCGATCCTCGGCGACATCCCGCTCATCGGCCCGATCTTCTTCCGGCAGACCCCGCTCGTCTACCTGCTCTACGTCGTCGTCGCGGTCGTGGCCTTCGCGCTCTACCGCACCCGCTGGGGCCTGCGGGTGCGTGCGGTCGGGGAGCACCCGAAGGCCGCCGACACCGTCGGCATCAAGGTCAACCGCACCCGCTACCGCACGATCCTGCTCGCGGGTGCGATCGCGGGCCTCGGCGGCGCCTACTTCAGCCTCGTCTCGGTCGCCGGCTTCAACCGCGAGATGACAGGAGGCGCCGGCTACATCGCGCTGGCCGCCGTCATCTTCGGCAAGTGGGACCCGATCCGCGCGACGCTGGCGGCGCTGCTCTTCGGCTTCGCGACCAACCTGCAGGGAGTGCTCTCGGCCATCGGCTCGCCCGTGCCGAGCCAGTTCATGCTGATGCTCCCCTACCTCGTCACCATCTTCGCGGTGGCGGGCCTGGTGGGCCGCTCCCGGCCGCCGGCCGCGGACGGCGTGCCCTACCGACAACAGTAGGTCAGCTCGAGGAGGGCCCGGCGCCGTGCGCCGGGCCCTTCTTGCTCATCCGGCGACGCGGGGCACGTCGTCCTCGACGAACCGCGGCTGGCAGGCGAACCAACCGGCGAGCACCCCGGGCACGGCGGTGGCGGCGAGCACCACGAGCGGCGTCGTCCACGACCCTGTCGCCTCGCGGAGCAGGCCGAGGCCGATCGGCCCGAGGCAGGCCAGCCCGTAGCCGATGCCCTGGACGAAGCCCGACACGGTCGAGGCGGACTGCGGGGTCCGGGTCCGATGGTTGATGAGCGTCATGCAGAGCGGGAACGTGCTCACGCCGATGCCCAGCGCGCACACCCACAGCACGGTGCCGTCGAGCGGCGAGACGGCCAGGCCGACGTACCCGAGGACCAGGACGACCGAGCACGCCACGACGACCACGAACGGGTTGCGCATGCGGGTGGCGACCTGAGGGACCACCAGGGCTGCGAGCACGCCCCACGCCGAGTAGAGGCCGACCATCGTCCCGCCGAGCGACGCGCTCCCACCGGCATCGGTGAGCACCGCCGGCACCCACGTGATGATGCTGTAGTTGGAGAGCGACATCATGGCGAACAGGACCACCAGCCCCCAGACCGTCGACGACCGACCGACCTTCAGCTTGTCGGCGGGCGTCGCGGCCACGGCCGGCACGTGGTGGTCGGCGGGCAGCTTCACCGCGAGAACGAACCAGACCACCGCGGCCACCGCGGCCGGAACTGCCCAGATCCCCACCGAGACCCGCCAGCCCGCTGCCTCGGCGACGGGCACGGCCAGGAGGGGTGCCACGAACTGACCGGTCTGCATCAGCAGCAGGTACGACGACGTCCACAGGGCGATGCGATCGGCGAACCACGCCTTGATGAGCGGCACGAGCACCACGTTGGCGGCGCCGATGCCCGCCAGCGCCAGGACGGTCGACGCGACCAGCGCTGCGGGCGTCGGCGAGAGCGCCCGCAGCACGAGGGAGAGCGCCGAGAGGCCGAGGGCGGCAGTGGCGGTTCGCTCGAGCCCGTACCTCCTCGTCACGACCGGGGCCAGGAAGCCGAAGACGGCGAACGTGGCCGCCGGCACGGTTCCCAGCAGGCCGGCGAGGGCGAGTCCGAACCCCAGGTCCGACCCGATGATCTCCAGCAACGGCGTGATGCCCGTGACCGCCGTCCGCAGGTTCAGCGCCGTGAGGGCGATCGCGAGCCCGGCCCACAGGGCAAGACGTCCGCGGGTGGCCGGGCCAGATCCTCCGGGGGTGGGTGCGGTGGCGGTGGGGATGGTCAAGACTTGCTCCGAGGTCGCGACGAATGATGGGATCATGGGATGAATCACCCGGAGTCTGGCACACCCCCGCCGGTGCGTCGAGTGGGGCTGATCGACCAGGTCGCCGCGCTCTTCCAGGAGGAGATCACCTCCGGCCGGTGGCCGGTCGGCGAGCGGATCCCCGTCGAGGCCGACCTGGTGGCGGCCTTCGGGGCCGGCCGGAACACCGTCCGCGAGGCGTTGCAGTCGCTCGTCCACGCGGGTCTCCTCAGCCGGGAGCAGGGCCGCGGCACGTTCGTGATCTCGACCTCCGAGCTCAGCGGGTCGCTCGCCCGGCAGCTGGCCGGCGGCAGCAGGCACCACTACCTCGAGCTGCGCCTGGCACTCGACAGCACCGCCGCCTCGCTCGCGGCGCTGCGGCGCACGGACGCCGACATCGAGCAGCTCCGCGAGCTGAGGAACCGGCGCGAGGAGAGCTGGTCGTCCGACGACCCCGACGTACGGGCAGGTGCGGACCTCGCGCTGCACCGCGCGATCGTGGCGGCGACTCACAACCCTCTCTACCTGCAGCTCTACTCGAGCATGACGGACGTCTTCGCGAGCCACATGCGCCACGAGGAGTCCGGGGACGACGCCGCGTCGCACCGCCACCACCACGACCTCGTCGAGGCGGTCGCCGAGGGGGACGCGGACCGCGCGTCCGCTCTCGTCCGGTCGATCTTCGACCCCTTCATGCACTGACGCGGCAGCCCCCCGCCCGGTGCATCCGGGGTCGTCGGATCGGGGTACGGTGCCCTGCACCCGACGGACACTCGGAGGTTCTGATGGTTTCCCACGACGGCGAGCGCTCCTGGCCCGCGGGAGGGGCCCTTGGGGACGGCGCCCGTGACCAGAGCAGCGAGCGCTACTCCTCGATGTTCACCCACCACCCCCACGCCACCTACTCGGTCGACCCGCGGGGCTACTTCACCGACGCCAACGCGCGGTCGCTCGAGATGACCGGGCTGAGCCTCGAGGAGATGCGCCAGACCCACTTCGGGCAGGTCATCCACCCCGAGGACCTGCACCTCATCCAGGACGGCTTCGACCGTGCCATGGCGGGTGATCCGCAGGTGGTCGAGGCGCGGGTCGTGCGCATCGACGGCGAGGTCGTCGACATCCGCTGCACGGCCATCCCGGTCATCATCGGCGACGAGGTCGTCGGCGTGCACGGGGTCACCGAGGACGTCACCGAGGCCAAGCGCGTGCTGCGCGAGCTCGAGGAGGCCAACGCCGCCAAGACGCTCTTCCTGGCCACCGTGAGCCACGAGGTCCGTACGCCGCTCGCCGCGCTGGTGGGCGCGTCCGAGCTGCTGATCGACACCGACCTGCCGCCCGAGCCCGAGCACTTCGCCCGGATCGTGCACCGCTCCGGCGAGCGCCTCATGCACCTGGTGCAGGAGATCCTGGAGTTCTCCGGGCTCGAGGCGCGCCAGACCGTGCTGCGGAGGGTTCCGGTCGACCTGCGCGCGATCATCGACGACGTGGCGTCGTGGGCGGTCCCGCTCGCCGAGTCGCAGGGCCTCGCCATCACCCTGGCCGTGGACGAGGGGGTCCCCGCGACCGGCCTCGGCGACACCCGGCGCATCACGCAGGTCGTCACCAACCTCGTCCAGAACGCCATCGCCTACACCGAGCACGGCTCGGTCGACGTGCGCGTCAGCGGCCGCCCCTGCTCGGCGGACGGCCCGGGCGTCGGCAGCTGGGTGGACGTCCGCGTCCGCGACACCGGGATCGGGATCGCGGACGAGGACCTCCGCACGCTCTTCGACCCGTTCGTCCAGGCCGACCCGCAGTCCGCGGGCGACCGCCTCGGCGTCGGACTCGGCCTGGCCATCTGCCGCGAGCTGGTCGACCTGATGAGCGGTCACCTCGGCGTCGAGTCCACCCTCGGCGAGGGCAGCACCTTCACCTTCGGCCTGCCGCTGCCGCCCGCCTGACGCGTCAGTCGCTGAGCGCCGTCACCGCGGCCTCGGCGAGCACCCGGGCCGCGATGCCGGTGGCCGCCTCGTCGATGCGGAGGTTGCCCTGGTGGAGGTCGTACGTCGGTCCGCCGGGCGTGCGGGTGCCGAGGCGGGCCATCGCCCCGGGGACGGAGTCGAGGTACCACCCGAAGTCCTCGCCACCGAGGCTCTGGGCGGTGGAGACGTGGCCGTGCGGGCCCAGGACGTTCTCGACCGCGGTGCCGAGCAGGCGGGTGGACTCCGCGTGGTTGACGACCGGCGGCACGCCGCGCTGGTAGGTCACCTCGGCGGTCACGCTGTAGGGCGCCACGATGGAGGTGATCAGCTGGCGGATCAGGTG
Source organism: Nocardioides sp. P5_E3 (assembly GCF_054049275.1). Taxonomy (NCBI): domain Bacteria; kingdom Bacillati; phylum Actinomycetota; class Actinomycetes; order Propionibacteriales; family Nocardioidaceae; genus Nocardioides; species Nocardioides sp. P5_E3. Next base: position 48,820 of record NZ_JBFUMR010000006.1, on the reverse strand, counting down.
CTCGGCGTCGGCCCAGGCGACCGCGTCGAGCATCCGGACCGTGCCGGCCACCACGCCGCCGTGAGGGATGACGTTGTGGGCCGAGCCCGCGCGCACCATGCCCCAGACGACGCTGACGCCCGCACGAGGGTCGAGACGGCGGCTCAGGATCGCGGGGAGCTCGGTGATGACCTTGCCCAGGGCGAAGGTGAGGTCCTCCGTGAGGTGCGGCCGCGAGGTGTGGCCGCCCTTGCCGATCAGCCGCACGGTCAGCGCATCGGCGGCACCGGTGAGCGGGCCCTCACGCAGGCCGAGGCGGCCGACGTCGAGGCTCGGGTCGCAGTGGAGTCCGAAGACGTGGGAGACACCCTCGAGCGCACCGGCGGAGATCAGCTGCAGCGCTCCACCGGGCATGACCTCCTCGGCGGGCTGGAACAGCAGTCGCACGCGTCCGGGGAGCAGGCCGCGGGCGGAGACCTCCGCCAGCGCGAGCCCTGCCCCGACGAGCCCAGCCGTGTGGACGTCGTGGCCGCAGGCGTGGGCGACTCCGGGGCTGGTGCTCCGCCACGGGTCCGAGATGAGGTCGTCCACCGGCAGCGCGTCGAGGTCGGCGCGCAGGGCGACCAACCGGCCACCGTGGCCGATCTCGGCCAGCACCCCGCCGCCCTCGGGTCGCCGCACCGTCCAGCCGACTCCCTCCAGCGCGGTCACGACCGCGTCGGAGGTGCGCTCCTCGGCCCAGCTCAGCTCGGGGTGGGCGTGGAGGTCGCGGCGGAGGGCGACGAGCTCGTCGGCGTACTTGTCGACGACCTCGGCGATGACGTGGGTGGCAGGGAGTTCGGGTGGCATGACCGACCCAGTCTACGGGCGCGGCCCCTCCCCCGGGCCGGTTGCGCACGGCTCGGGACGGCCCGCGAGCCGTCGGTACGCCTAGGCCGTGCGTCCGTCGTAGGCCGCGAGCAACCGGTCCGCGGCCAGCGGCGCCGGCAGCTCACCGGACAGCACGGCACGTCGTACGTCGTCGCGCACGGCGGCGACCCCGGGCGAGGAGCGCAGCCGCTGGTCGAGCTCGTCGCGCACCAGGGCCCAGGTGAACTCGAGCTGCTGCCCCGCGCGCTTGTGGGCCAGGCCGTCGACGCCGAGGTGCTCGCGGTGCGCCCCCACGCGCTGCCACACGTCGTCGACCCCGGCGCCGGTCAGCGCGGAGCAGGTGACGACGGGCGGGGCCCACTCGGCGTGCCCGCGGACCATGCGCAGCGCACCGGACAGCTCGCGCGCGGCCACGCGGGCGTCGGTCTCGTGCTCGCCGTCGGCCTTGTTGACCGCCACCACGTCGGCGATCTCGAGGATGCCCTTCTTGATGCCCTGCAGCTGGTCGCCGGTGCGGGCGAGGGTGAGGAACAGGAACGTGTCGACCATCCCGGCGACGGTGACCTCGGACTGCCCCACGCCGACCGTCTCGACGAGCACGACGTCGTACGCCGCCGCCTCGAGCACCAGCATCGCCTGGCTGGTCGCCCGGGCCACGCCGCCCAGCGTGCCGGCCGAGGGCGAGGGTCGGATGAAGGCGTCGGGGTCGACCGAGAGCGTCGCCATGCGGGTCTTGTCGCCGAGGACCGAGCCGCCGGTGCGCACCGACGAGGGGTCGACGGCGAGGACGCCGACACGGTGGCCCGCACCGGTCAGCCGGGTGCCGAGCGCCTCGATGAACGTCGACTTCCCGACGCCGGGGACACCCGAGATGCCGACGCGGGTCGCCATCGGTCGCTCGGCCGCCGCGAGCTCGGTGAGCAGCTCGCGCGCGGCCATGCGGTGCTCGGGACGCGACGACTCCACGAGCGTGATGGCGCGCGCGACCGCGGCCCGCTGGCCCGCGCGCACCCCCGCGACCAGCTCGGGGACGTCGATCGGCCGCGGCATCAGTCGGCGTGCTGTTGCCGCAGGCGCGCGATCAGGTCGAGGGCCGACTCCGCGATGACGGTGCCCGGCAGGAAGACCGCCGCGGCTCCCATCTCGCGCAGCGTCGCCACGTCGTCGGGCGGGATGACGCCGCCGATCACGATCATGATGTCCGGCCGACCCTGGTCGGCCAGCGCCTGCTTGAGCGCCGGCAGCAGGGTCAGGTGGCCGGCGGCCAGCGAGGAGACACCGACGATGTGCACGTCGGCGTCGATCGCCTGCTGGGCGACCTCCTCGGGCGTGGAGAACAGCGGCCCCACGTCGACGTCGAAGCCGAGGTCGGCGAAGGCGGTGACCACGACCTTCTGACCGCGGTCGTGGCCGTCCTGGCCCATCTTGGCCACGAGGATGCGCGGGCGGCGCCCCTCCTCCGCCTCGAACTCCTCGGTCGCCTCCAGCACGGCGGCGACGGCACTGCCCTCGGCGGCGCCTGCCTCGTCGCGGTACACGCCGCTGATCGTACGGATCACCGCCTGGTGACGGCCGTAGACCTTCTCCAGCGCGTCGGAGATCTCCCCGACGGTCGCCTTGGCGCGGGCCGCGTCGACGGCCAGCGCCAGGAGGTTGCCCTCCAGGGAGCCTCCGCCGACCGGGCCGCGCTCGGCGGAGGCCGTCAGCGCATCCAGGGAGCGGCGTACGGCGTCGTCGTCGCGCTCGGCACGCAGTCGCTCGAGCTTGGCCACCTGCTGGCGGTAGACGTCGTCGTTGTCGACACGCAGCACGTCGAGCTTGTCCTCGGCGGCGAGGCGGTAGGTGTTGACGCCGATGACCTTCTGCGCCCCCGAGTCGATGCGTGCCTGGGTGCGGGCGGCCGCCTCCTCGATGCGCATCTTGGGGATGCCCTGCTCGATCGCCGCGGCCATGCCCCCGGCCCGCTCGGCCTCCTGGATGTGGGCCCAGGCGCGCTCGGCGAGGTCGTGGGTGAGCTTCTCGACGTAGTAGGAGCCGGCCCACGGGTCGATGACCTGCGTGGTGCCGCTCTCCTGCTGCAGCAGCAGCTGGGTGTTGCGGGCGATGCGCGCCGAGAAGTCGGTCGGGAGCGCGATCGCCTCGTCGAGCGCGTTGGTGTGCAGCGACTGCGTGTGGCCCTGAGTCGCGGCCATCGCCTCGATGCAGGTGCGGCCCACGTTGTTGAAGACGTCCTGCGCGGTCAGCGACCAGCCCGAGGTCTGGCTGTGCGTGCGCAGCGACCGCGACTTGGGGTTCTGCGGCTCGAAGTCGTCGACCAGCCGAGCCCACAGCGCGCGGGCCGCGCGCATCTTCGCGACCTCCATGAAGAAGTTCATGCCGATCGCCCAGAAGAACGACAGCCGCGGCGCGAACTGGTCGATCGTCATGCCCGTGTCGAGGCCGGCGCGGATGTACTCCACACCGTCCGCGAGCGTGTACGCCAGCTCGAGGTCGGCCGTCGCCCCGGCCTCCTGGATGTGGTAGCCGGAGATCGAGATGGAGTTGAAGCGCGGCATCTTCTGCGAGGTGAACGCGAAGATGTCGCTGATGATCCTCATGCTCGGCGACGGCGGGTAGATGTAGGTGTTGCGGACCATGAACTCCTTGAGGATGTCGTTCTGGATGGTCCCCGCCAGCTGCTCCGGCTTCACCCCCTGCTCCTCGGCCGCCGCGATGTAGAGCGCGAGCACGGGCAGCACGGCGCCGTTCATCGTCATCGACACCGACATCTCGTCGAGGGGGATGCCGTCGAAGAGCGTGCGGGTGTCGTAGATCGAGTCGATCGCCACGCCCGCCATGCCGACGTCGCCGCGCACCCGCGGGTGGTCGGAGTCGTAGCCGCGGTGGGTGGCGAGGTCGAAGGCGACGCTCAGGCCCTTCTGGCCCGCCGCGAGGTTGCGGCGGTAGAACGCGTTGGACTCCTCGGCCGTCGAGAAACCGGCGTACTGCCGGACCGTCCACGGCTGGGTGGTGTACATCGTCGGGTAGGGGCCGCGCAGGAACGGCGCGAGGCCCGGCCACGTGTCGAGGCCGTCGAGGCCCTCGAGGTGCTCGGGGCCGTAGACCGGGAGGACGTCGATCCCCTCCGGGCTGCTCCACGGCGTCCCCTCGCTGGTCGAGGAGGGACGACGTCCTGTCACGAGACCCTCGCTGAGAGGCACGTCGGCGAAGTTCTTCGGGATGCTCATCGGGCGAGCTCCTCTCGGATCCGGCCGAGGAAGCCGAGTGCATCGACTCCCACGGCACACGAGTCGTCCACGTCGGTGACGGTCCGCTCCCCCGGCTTCCCGGCCAGGACGACGTACGACGCCCCTGCCGCGCGCAGCGCCGCCACGAGGTCGGCGCCCCACTCGGCGTAGGCCGCGTCGGGGCCCGCGAGGCACACGACGGGCTGGCCCGCGTAGGCCTCGAGCACCGAGGCGACGTCGGCGGTCGCTCCGGCGGCCTCGACGGCGACACCGCCGGCAGCGAACAGGTTGGTGGCGAAGGTGGCGCGCGCGGTGTGCGCGGCGATCGGGCCCATCGTGGCGAGGAAGACCGGGCGCTCGACGGGCTCGGTCCGCATGTCCTGGAAGGCCCAGTCGTAGTGGCGGGCGTAGCGGTGCGGCATGTCCTCGCGCTCGGGCAGCACCTCGCCGAGGTTCGGGAACTCCGAGACGCCGGTGAGCGGGCGGGAGCGGTCAGCCACCTGGGCGTCGCGGGCGGCGCGGACCGCCCGGGAACGCTCCTTGACCCCGGCGCGGGCCTCGTCGGCGAGCGCTCCACCGGCCGCCTCGATGCGGCCGAGCTCGGCCCAGCCGGCGACGGCGAGGTCGTCGGTGAGCTTCTCCACGGCGTAGGAGCCGCCGGCCGGGTCGGTGACCGCGGCGACGTGCGACTCCTCGATCAGGAGCGAGGAGGTGTTGCGGGCGATCCGGCGGCCGAACGCGTCGGGCGCCCCGAGCCGCTCGTCGAACGGGACGACCGTGACCGCGTCGGCGCCCCCGACCCCGGCGGCGAAGGCGGCGATCGTGCCGCGCAGCATGTTGACCCAGGGGTCCTGCTTGCTGGTCATCGGCCGGCTCGTGACCGCGTGCAGCGCCATCTCGCCGGTGGCCCCGGACGCCTCGAGCACGCGGGCCCACAGCCGGCGCGCCGCCCGGAGCTTGGCGATGGTCGGGAACTGCTCGTCGGTGGCCGCGAGGCGGAACTCGACCAGTCGCGCGCCGTGCTCGGCGGAGAAGCCGGCGTCGGCGAGGAGGCGGAGGTAGGCGACGCCGGTCGCCATGGCCCAGCCCAGCTCCTGCGCGTCGCTGGCTCCCTCGTCGTGCAGCGCCGTGCCGTCGACCACCAGCGCGCGGACGCCGAGCTGGAAGCCGCGACGGGCGACCGGCGCGAACAGGTCGCGGGCCGTGACGCCGTCCTCGCGCACCCGGGAGGGCAGCATCTCGATCGTCTGGAGGTCGAAGGAGAGGTTCGTGGCGGGGTGCAGCGCACCCTCCACGCCCTCCAGGAAGTCGGCGAAGGCCTCCACCTGCTCGGTCGAGGGACGGTCGAGGACGACGGGCGCCAGGTCGAGCAGCACGCCGTCGAGCAGCGTGGCCCAGTCGTGCTCCGTCGCCTCGGAGAGGTGCAGCGCGAGCGACGTGGCGCCGTTCTCGAGGTCCTGCAGCACCGCCTCGTTGGCGGCCTTCGCGTCGACGACCTCGACCTGCGTCCGCACGTCCCACGCACCGGTGCGCGACGGTCGCCCCGAGGTGGTGAGCCCGTCGAGGTCGGAGGGCTGCCCGATCGGGGCGACGTCGATGCCGTCGAGCGTCGTACGGCTCAGGGCCGCCCAGACGTCGGAGTCGGGCGCGTCGTCACCGAGGCGGCGGGCCTTGCGCAGCACGGCGGCCGTGGCCGCCTCCCAGGCCGCTGCGTCGTACGTGTCGCCGTCGCCGACGAGCCGGAGGGAGCCCTCCGCGGGCTGCAGCTCCTCGGGCTCGTCGAGTCCACCGTCGAGGCCACCAGGGAGGTCGGTCATGCTGCGCAGGATAGGCCCGCACAGTGGCGAGGGTCACTGGCGCCGGCTATGGGATAGGTCACCGTCCCGGCCCACGTGCCGGAGATTCCCGGCCGGCCGGGACGTCGGCCCCATGTGCTCGCCGCCGCTGGTTCCTAGCGTCGTCGTCATGCCGGACGTCTTCCTCCACGTGGGTCTCTACAAGACAGGGACGACCACGATCCAGGGCGCCCTCGCGGCCACGGCGGAGCAGCTCGCCGCCGCGGGGGTGCTCTTCCCGGGGGGCCACCGTGCCCAGCGTCTCGCGGCCTACGACCTGCTCGGCCAACGTGTGGGCGGCGAGCAGCGCGGCGAGGCCGCCGGGGCGCTGGGCCGGCTGGTCGACCTCGTCGACTCCCACGACGGTCCGACCGTGGTCGTCTCCGAGGAGGAGCTGTCCCTGGCGCGACCGCGCCAGGCGCGCCGACTGGTGCGTGCGCTCGCGGGCCACCGGGTGCACGTCGTGATCGGTGCGCGCGACATGGCGCGGACGCTGGTGTCGGCCTGGCAGCAGACGATCGTCAACGGCGGCACCACCACCTGGGCAGACTTCGTGGCGTCAGTGCGGGGACAGGAGGGCGCGCCACCGAGCGAAGGCGTGTCCTTCCACTGGCGCCACGACCTCCTCCGCGTGGTCGACACCTGGTCGGCGGTGGTGCCGGCCGAGCGGATCCGGTTGGTCACCGTGCCGCCACGGGGCACACCGGGCACCGCCCTCCTGACCCGCTTCGCCGCCGCGGCGGACCTCCCCGCCGGCTGGCCCGGCGAGCGCCAGGTCGTCCGCAACGTCTCGCTGGGCGCGGCCGAGCTCGAGGTGGTGCGCCGGCTCAACGAGGCGGTGGGCGGGACGTTCAACGCCACCCAGCACCGGTTCGTGATCGAGGCCGGCATCCGGTCACGGCTCGCCGGAGCGACCGCCCGGCCGCTGGAGCTGCCGCCCGAGCACCTCGCCTGGACGCGGTCGTACGGCGACCGGCTGGCGGCCGAGCTCGGACGCCGTGACCTCACCGTCCACGGCGACCTGTCCGACCTCGTGCCGGCCGATGTCGCGGCCACCGGCCCCGCCCTCGACGTCGTCACGGACGCCGAGCTGCTCGCCGCCACGCGTGAGGCGCTGGTGTCGGTGGCCCTCGACCACGGGAAGCTGTTCCGCCGCTACCGGCGCGCGTTCGTCGAGCGCGAGGGTCGACTGCCGGGGCCCGCCGAGGTGCTGACCAGCCAGCTCCGGGCCGGCGGGTTCTGGGTGCGCAAGCGGGCCGTCCACCACGCCGACCGGCACCCGCTCGTGGCGCGCGCCTCGAGCCTCTACGTGCAGCGGACCTCGCCGACGTCGCGCTGGTGACACCGCTCAGACCCGCTCAGACCTCCGTGCGGCCCTCGTTGTCCTTGTTGCGCATCCCGATCTTGTTGCCGAGCCACACGAGCGGGTCGTACTTGCGGTCGACCACGCGCTCCTTCATCGGGATGATCGCGTTGTCCGTGATGCGGATGCCCTCCGGGCACACCTCCGTGCAGCACTTGGTGATGTTGCACATCCCGAGGCCGGCCGCGCCCTGCGCGAGCGCGCGACGGTCGTGGGTGTCGAGCGGGTGCATGTCGAGCTCGGCGTAGCGGATGAAGAAGCGCGGTCCGGCGAAGTGCTGCTTGTTGTCCTCGTGGTCACGCACGACGTGGCAGACGTCCTGGCACAGGAAGCACTCGATGCACTTGCGGAACTCCTGGCCGCGCTCGACGTCGACCTGCGCCATCCGCCGCTTGCCGTCGGCGTCACGGGGACCCAGCTCGGCGTACGGCAGCTCGCGGGCCTTGCGGTAGTTGAACGACACGTCGGTGACGAGGTCGCGGATCACCGGGAACGTCCGCATCGGCGTGACCGTGATCGACTCGGACGGCTCGAAGTCGGAGAGCCGGGTCATGCAGAGCAGTCGCGGACGGCCGTTGATCTCCGCGCTGCACGAGCCGCACTTGCCGGCCTTGCAGTTCCAGCGGATCGCGAGGTCGCCGGTCTGGGTGGCCTGGAGCCGGTGGAGCGCGTCGAGCACCACCTCCCCCTCGGACACCTCGACGGTGTAGTCGGTGAGCTCACCGCCCTCGATGTCTCCGCGCCAGACACGCAGCTTCAGGTCGTAGGCCATCAGGTCTCCTCGAAGTACGTCTTGAGCTCGTCGGGCATCTCGGGCAGCGCCTGCTCGGCGAGGGTCACGCCGGTGCCGGCGTCGTCGAGGCGGACGACGAGGTTCTTGTGGCCCCACACCTCGTGGTCGGTCGCGGGGAAGTCGTCGCGCGTGTGCCCCCCGCGGGACTCCTGCCGCGCGAGGGCCGCCTTCGCGATCGACTCCGAGACGACCAGCATGTTGCGCAGGTCGAGGGCGAGGTGCCAGCCGGGGTTGTACTGCCGGTGGCCCTCCACCGACATCTGCTGCGCCCGCTGCTTGAGCTCCTCGATCCGCACCAGCGCCTGCTCGAGCTCCTCGGCGGTGCGGATGATGCCGACCAGGTCGTTCATCGTCTGCTGGAGCTCCTGCTGGATCGTGTAGGGGTTGTCACCCCCCTCGACCTGGAACGGCGTCAGCGCCGACCACTCACCGGCCCGGACCGACTCGTCGGTGATCTCGGGTCGCTGCGCCAGGCCGGCGACGTACGCCGCTGACGCCTCGCCGGCGCGCCGGCCGAAGACCAGCAGGTCGGAGAGGCTGTTGCCGCCCAGCCGGTTGGAGCCGTGCATCCCGCCCGAGCACTCGCCGACCGCGTAGAGGCCGGTGACGGAGCTGAGCTCGGTGTCGGGGTCGACCTCGATGCCGCCCATGACGTAGTGGCAGGTGGGTCCGATCTCCATCGGCTCCTGGGTGATGTCGACGTCCGCGAGCTCCTTGAACTGGTGGTACATCGACGGCAGCCGCTTGCGGATGAAGTCGGCGTCGCGGCGCGAGGCGATGTCGAGGTAGATGCCGCCGTGCGGTGATCCACGGCCCGCCTTGATCTCGGAGTTGATGGCCCGCGCGACCTCGTCGCGCGGCAGCAGCTCGGGCGGGCGGCGGTTGTTCTTCTTGTCGTCGTACCAGCGGTCCGCCTCCTCCTCCGTGTCGGCGGTCTCCGCCCGGAAGAAGTCGGGGATGTAGTCGAACATGAAGCGCTTGCCCTCGGAGTTCTTCAGGATCCCGCCGTCGCCGCGCACCGACTCGGTGACCAGCAGGCCCTTGACCGACGGCGGCCAGACCATCCCGGTCGGGTGGAACTGCACGAACTCCATGTTGATCAGGGACGCACCTGCCCGCAACGCCAGCGCGTGGCCGTCGCCGGTGTACTCCCACGAGTTGGAGGTCACCTTGAACGACTTGCCGATCCCGCCGGTGGCGAGCACGACCGCCGGCGCCTCGATCGTCACGAAGCGGCCGGTCTCGCGCCAGTAGCCGAAGACGCCGGAGAGGGCGCCGGCATCGTCCTTCAGCAGGTCGGTGACGGTGCACTCCATGAAGACGTCGATCCCGACCTGCACCGCGCGCTGCTGCAGCGTGCGAATCATCTCGAGGCCGGTGCGGTCGCCGACGTGGGCGAGCCGGGCGTACTTGTGGCCCCCGAAGTCGCGCTGGCTGATCAGCCCGTCCTCGGTGCGGTCGAACAGGGCCCCCCAGTCCTCGAGCTCCATCACCCGCTCGGGCGCCTCCTGGGCGTGCAGCTGCGCCATCCGCCAGTGGTTGAGCATCTTTCCGCCGCGCATGGTGTCGCGGAAGTGGACCTCCCAGTTGTCCTCCGGCCACCGGTTGCCCATCGCCGCGGCGATGCCGCCCTCGGCCATCACCGTGTGCGCCTTGCCGAGCAGCGACTTGCACACGATCGCGGTCTCCGCGCCCGCCTCGTGCGCGGCGATCGCGGCCCGCAGGCCCGCCCCACCGGCGCCGACCACCACGACGTCGTACCGGTGGCGCTCGATGCCGCCCTCGGCGTAGTAGGACATCTCGTTGCCGGTCATCGGATGCCTGGATTCGTTGATCATCGGAAGCCTTCCGGGGTCCCCGCGGAGTTGTCAGCGGAGGAGCGCAGCGGGGGAGATGAGAACTTCGTGGGGTGGTTCAAAAGAACCTCACGTCCTGGATCCTGCCGGTGGCGAGCAGGAAGATGTAGAAGTCGACGATCGCGACCGAGAACAGCGAGTACCACGCCCACTTGCCGTGGCTGGTGTTGAGCCGTGACACCCAGGTCCACAGCCGGTAGCGCACCGGGTGCTTGGAGAAGTGCCGCAACCGCCCGCCGACGACGTGGCGGCAGGAGTGGCACGAGAGCGTGTAGAGCCAGATGAGGACGACGTTGGCGATCATCAGCAGCGTGCCGAGGCCCATGTGGATGCCGCTGGTCTCACCGTCGCCGAGGGCGTACTCCGCCGGCATGGGCCGGAAGGCCAGCACCGTGTCGTAGGTGAGCACCAGGCCGACCAGCACCGCGGCGTACCAGAACCAGCGATGCACGTTCTGCAGGATCAGCGGGAACCGCGTCTCGCCGGAGTAGGACCCGTGGGGCTCGGCGACACCGCACGCGGGCGGGCTCAGCCAGAAGGCGCGGTAGTAGGCCTTGCGGTAGTAGTAGCAGGTCATCCGGAAGCCCAGCGGGAAGATCAGGATGATGAGCGCCGCGGACAGCGGCCACCAGGCGAACGGCTGGCCGAAGTCGGAGGCGCCCTCCACGCAGTCGCCCAGGCACGGGGAGTAGAACGGCGACAGGTAGGGCGTGGCGTAGTAGTCGCGACCCATGAACGCGCGGACGGTGGCGAAGACGACGAACCCCGAGAACACGACGAACGTCGCCAGGGGCGAGAGCCACCACCGGTCCTGGCGCAACGTCCGCGCATCGATGCGCGCGCGGGTCGGACTGGTCACGCCGCGGTCGGTTGTCGCCATGCGTCCTCCGTGAAGGTCCCGGCAATCCGGGAGGCGGTCCCGGACGACGGTCCCGACTATGACCTGTGTCACGCCTGAGCGGAAGACACCGCGCCCAGCAAAACGTCACACGCCCTCGGCGCGTCGTGCGTCGCAGCGCCGCGATAACGTGGCCGCGTGGCAACCCAACTCAATCCCCCTCGGCTCGTGAAGGGCGCGCGGGCCTCGCGCACCACCATCGCGCTCAAGCTGGGCATGGCGGTCAGCGGCTTCATCTTCCTCGGCTTCGTGCTCGCGCACATGTACGGCAACCTCAAGGCGTTCGCCGGACACCACGCGTTCAACGAGTACGCCCACCACCTGCGCGTGCTCGGCGAGCCGATGCTGCCGCACGAGGGCGCGCTCTGGATCCTGCGACTGGGCCTGATCCTGTCGCTGGTGGTGCACGTCTACTGCGCCGTCGTGCTGTGGCGCCGCGCGGCTCGTGCCCGCACCACCAAGTACGTCATGAAGAAGGACACCGGCGCGACGCGGGCCAGCCTGATGATGCGCTGGGGCGGCGTGACGATCCTGGTCTTCCTGATCTGGCACCTGCTCAACTTCACCATCGGCAAGGTCAACCCGCAGGGGGGCGCGACCAACGACCCCTACCTCCTGATGGTCGACACCTTCGACCTGTGGTGGATGACGCTGATCTACATCGTCGCGATGCTCGCCCTCGGCGCGCACCTCCACCACGGCATCTGGAGCGCCGCGCAGACCCTCGGCTGGACCGGCACCGCGGCCAAGCGCCAGCGCGCCAAGGTCTTCGGCTTCGTCATCGCGCTGATCGTCTCGGTCGGCTTCTCACTCGTCCCGCTCGCCGTGCTCGCGGGCATCATCACCAAGTAAGGGGTCACCGCACGTGAGCCACGACAGCCACGACATGGACATGCCCGACACCGTCACCGCGACGGAGGCCTCACCCTCGGGGGCGCTCGACGGCGAGTACGACGACGCCATCGACTACTACACGCCGGGCGAGCCGCTGGTCGACGGGAAGGCGCCCTCGGGCCCCATCGCGGACCGCTGGCAGAACCGGAAGTTCGAGGCCCGCCTCGTCAACCCGGCCAACCGCCGCAAGCTCTCGATCATCATCGTCGGCACCGGCCTGGCCGGCGCCTCGGCGGCGGCCACGCTCGGCGAGGCCGGCTACAACGTCAAGACGTTCTGCTACCAGGACTCCCCGCGCCGCGCGCACTCGATCGCCGCGCAGGGCGGCATCAACGCCGCGAAGAACTACAAGGAGGACGGCGACTCCGTCCACCGCCTCTTCTACGACACCGTGAAGGGCGGCGACTACCGCTCGCGGGAGTCCAACGTCTACCGCCTCGCCGAGGTCAGCACCAACATCATCGACCAGTGCGTCGCGCAGGGCGTCCCGTTCGCCCGCGAGTACGGCGGCCTGCTCGACAACCGCTCCTTCGGTGGCGTCCAGGTCTCGCGCACCTTCTACGCCCGCGGCCAGACCGGCCAGCAGCTGCTGATCGGCGCCTACCAGGCCCTCGAGCGCCAGATCGCCGCCGGCACGGTGTCGATGTTCACCCGCCACGAGATGCTCGAGCTGATCGTCGCGGACGGCAAGGCCCGCGGCATCATCGCCCGCGACATGGTCACCGGTGAGGTCCAGACCCACCTCGCCGACGTCGTCGTGCTCGCCTCCGGCGGCTACGGCAACGTGTTCTACCTGTCCACCAACGCGATGGGCTCCAACGTCACCGCTGCGTGGCGTGCGCACCGCAAGGGCGCCTACATGGCCAACCCCTGCTACACGCAGATCCACCCGACCTGCATCCCCGTCTCCGGCTCGCACCAGTCCAAGCTGACGCTGATGTCGGAGTCGCTGCGCAACGACGGCCGCATCTGGGTGCCGAAGAACCAGGCCGACTGCGACAAGGACCCGCGCGACATCGCCGAGGAGGACCGCGACTACTACCTGGAGCGGATCTACCCCTCCTTCGGCAACCTGGTCCCCCGCGACATCGCCTCCCGGGCCGCGAAGAACGTCTGCGACGAGGGTCGTGGGGTCGGCCCCGAGGTGGAGGGCGTACGACGTGGCGTCTACCTCGACTTCGCCGACGCGATCGACCGCCTCGGCCGCGACGCCGTCGCCAACAAGTACGGCAACCTCTTCGACATGTACGCCCGCATCACCGGCGAGGACCCCTACTCGGTGCCGATGCGGATCTACCCGGCCGTGCACTACGTCATGGGCGGCCTGTGGGTCGACTACGACCTGCAGTCCACGATCCCCGGCCTGTTCGTCACCGGTGAGGCCAACTTCTCCGACCACGGCGCCAACCGCCTCGGTGCCTCGGCGCTGATGCAGGGCCTCGCCGACGGCTACTTCGTGCTGCCCCACACGATCCGCGACTACCTCGCCGACGGCCCGTTCGAGGCCATCGCCGAGGACCACCCGGCGGTCGTCGAGGCGCGTACGTCGGTCACGGAGCGCATCGACCACTTCCTGACGGTCAACGGCACCCGCAGCGTCGACTCGTACCACCGCGAGCTCGGCAACATCATGTGGGAGTACTGCGGCATGGAGCGCACGGAGCCCGGCCTGAAGAAGGCGATCGACCTGATCCGCGGGCTGCGCGACGACTTCTACCGCAACGTCAAGGTGCTCGGCACCAGCGAGTCGCTCAACCAGTCGCTCGAGAAGGCCGGCCGCGTGGCCGACTTCTTCGAGCTCGGCGAGCTGATGTGCATCGACGCGCTCAACCGGCGCGAGTCATGTGGCGGCCACTTCCGTGGCGAGTCGCAGACCGAGGACGGCGAGGCGCTGCGGCACGACGACGAGTTCGCCTACGTCTCCGCCTGGGAGTGGGCCGGCCTCGACGAGCGGCCCGTCCTGCACAAGGAAGACCTCACCTACACGGCCATCGAGATGAAGCAGCGGAGCTACAAGTGATGTCACCCCACGACGTTCTCTCGCTCCTCCGCTCCGCTCCCCCGCTCGACGACGCCGCGGGGACCCCGACACTCACAAGGACCAACCGATGAACTTGACGTTGAAGATCTGGCGTCAGCCCGACGCCGTGACCGCCGGTGCGATGCACACCTACCAGCTGGCCGACGTCTCCCCCGACATGTCGTTCCTCGAGATGCTCGACGTGCTCAACGAGCAGCTCAACGACCAGGGCGAGGACCCGATCGCGTTCGACTCCGACTGCCGCGAGGGCATCTGCGGCATGTGCGGCCTGATGATCAACGGCGACGCGCACGGCCCGGAGGTCACCACGACCTGCCAGCTGCACATGCGCTCGTTCAGCGACGGCGAGACGATCACGATCGAGCCGTGGCGCTCCGACGCCTTCCCCGTCATCAAGGACCTCGTCGTCGACCGCGGGGCCTTCGACCGGATCATCCAGGCCGGCGGCTACGTCTCGGTCAACACCGGCTCGGCCCCCGAGGCCCACTCGGTGCCGGTCCCCAAGGACGACGCCGACCGCGCCTTCAACGTCGCGACCTGCATCGGCTGCGGAGCCTGCGTCGCCGCCTGTCCCAACGGCTCGGCCTCGCTCTTCATGGGCGCCAAGGTCACCCACCTCGGCCTGCTCCCCCAGGGCCAGCCCGAACGCGACGAGCGCGTGGTCAACATGGTCGCCCAGCACGACCACGAGGGCTTCGGCGGCTGCACCAACATCGGCGCCTGCACCGCCGCCTGCCCCAAGGAGATCCCGCTCGACGTGATCTCGCAGCTCAACAGGGACCTGCGCACCGCGATCAAGCACGGTCACTGAGCGACGTACTGCTGCACCGACGAGGGCCGGGGGTCTCCCCCGGCACTCGTCGGCGTCTCCTGGCGGTGTGTCGCTGCTTCGAGCGGTGTCCCACCCACATTTCGCGCGTCCTGAAATTGGGTGGCGCACCGCTCGGGCGGCGACACGCCGAGTGCCTCAGCCGGGCGGTGTCCGACCCACATTCCGTGCGACGCGAATGTGGGTGACCCACCGCTCGGGCGGCTCACGCTGCGCGGGGCCGGCGTACGAGGTGGGCGAGCGGCTCGAAGAGTGACGACCACTGCGCCCCGAAGACCGGCGGCGGCCCGGTGTAGCCCTCCGCCACGAGCGCGGCGTGGACCATGCGGACGGTGGCCTTCGGCGACCGCATCCGCTCCTTGGTGACCTGTTCGTAGGGCACGTCGTGGCGGCGGTAGAGCGCATAGCGGTCGATATCCGCGTTGTACTGCCCGCGATCATCCTGGTGCTGAATGCCCTCGTACTCGACCACGAGACCGTAGTCCTCGAACCAGAGGTCCGGCGTGAGCTCGACGCCCTCGACGACCTCGATCCGCCGGTTGACCGCCGGCACCGGCAGTTCCGCGAACACGACGTACGCGAAGAGCTCGGCCTCCGGCATGGACCGGCAGCGCCCCTCGAGGTGAGGGAGGGCGTACGCCGTCTCGGACACACCGTGCCGCCACCTCTCCTCGCGCAGGATCTCCTCGAGGAGGCCGAGGTCGAGCGCCCCCCGGTTGAGCAGGACCGAACCGACCGTGATGGCGTCGAGCAGTCGTGCCTCGGCACAGAAGGCGACGAACGCCGCCTCGATGCTGACGGCGTCGTCATCGTTCGGCGGCATCTTGACCGTGCGGTGCAGGAACACTCCGTCGAGCACCAGGTGCAGGTCGCCCTGGACGACGAAGTGGAGCGGCCACCTGTCGCCCGCGTCGAAGCCTGCCTGCCGCAGTCGGGTCGCGCCCGTCGTACGCGCCATCGGTGGAAGCGCCAGACGCGCCGCCTCCACGTGGTCTGCCCACGTCATCTCGCGGCTCCGGTGGACGTAGACGCCCTGATGGAGGCGCCGGAACTGGACGCCTTCGAGCACGCGGGCAGGCACGCCCAGCGCCAGGGCGTGCTCGCGTGTGAACGGACCGTCAAGGAGCTCCGTGGCGACGTCGTGCATGACGCCATGGCGCCACACGCCGGCTTGCCTGCGCCCGCTGTCGTCGTACGACCTGTGGAAACGCCGTCATGCGCACCTGCTGTGGAGACCTCGTGGCCGAGGTTGAGCCCGTCCGACTCGCCGCGGTGCCGTGCCGTGCGGTGCCCCACCCACATTCCGGCGGCCGCAATTGCGGCTGGGCCACCGCCCGGACAAGCGACACGTGCGACACGCCGGCGGGCGGTGCCGGAGCCACCTGCGACGTCGACGGAATGTGGCTCACGCACCGCTCGGGCGGCGGCAAGCGGCGCGGCGGCGCACGGCGAGCCGCGGCGAGCGGGCGCTCAGCTCCGCCGGCGGAGGAGGGCGACGAGCCCGAGCATGGTGGCGGCGCCGGCGGCGAAGGCGGCCTTCGGGGAGGAGGCAGGAGAGGAGGAGGCAGCCGAGGCGGAGCGTACGCCGGGCGCTGCCGCGGCAAGGTCGATGCGGGGTCCCTCGGGCAGTGGGTCGGCGACCCGGTTCGCGTCGCGGAGGGCGCGCGCCTCGGGCGAGGTGTGGGCCCACGCAGCGGAGAGGACGACGACGCGGGAGGTGTAGTTGATCCACACCATCAGGATGAGCGCGATGCCGAAGGCCTGGAACGCCTCGGAGTTGGCCGTGGCCTTGAGCAGGAAGGTGGAGAGCTGCTTGAGGACCTCGAACACGACGGCCCCCAGGAACGAGCCGGACCAAAGCGACCGGCTGGGGGTGTTCGGCTGCGCGAGCAGGCGGAAGAAGGCGAAGAAGAGCAGCGTGCTGGCCGCCAGGCCCAGGCACAGGGCCAGCACCCAGAGGAAGCCCTCCGCGACCACGCCCAGGTCGAGCGCCTCCATGATCGGGGTGAGCACCTTGGTCGCGACGCCGGACACCGCCACGCTCGCGACGAGCACCGAGCCGAGCGCCATCAGGGCGAGCACGTCGCGCAGCTTGCCGACGAGGAAGCTGGGCTGCTCGCGCTCGGGCTCCTCGAAGATCGCCGTCAGCGCGGAGCGCATGCCCGAGAGCCACCCCAGGCCGGAGTAGAGGGTGAGGACGATGCCGACGCTGAAGATCCCCGGGGCCGCGGCCTGCAGGGTGTCGAGCGGGACCCCGCTCTCGCCGCCGACGAGGCCGGGGAGGACGGAGTTGGCCGCGTCGACCAGGGTGTCCTGGGCGTCCTCGTAGACCTTCGTGACCTGGCCGAAGATCGCGAAGGCGAGCGCGAGGATCGGGAAGAACGACAGGAAGGCGAAGTAGGTCACCGCGGCCGCGAGCGCGCTGCCGTTGACCTGTCCGTAGTGCTCCAGGGCGCGCACGAGGTGGTCGACGACCGGACGCCGCTCGCGGAGGTCGGAGGCGCGCTGCTTCACGCTGTCGAGGACGGACACCCGGTCAGCCCAGCGCGAAGTGGTCGGTGGCCCGCCAGCCGGTGTCGGAGTCGTGGACGTAGAGGCTGAACTCGCCGACGGGGAAGCGGCACTCGAACTCGGCGAGCTCCGCGAACGCCCGGTCGAGCGTCTGGTCGTCGAGGTGGTGGGCGATGGTGACGTGCGGGTGGTAGGGGTAGTGCAGATCGACCTCGAGCGGCCCCTGTCGTACGGCGCCCGCGAGCACCTCGCAGCCCGAGATCCCCTCGGCCAGGGTGACGAACACGACCGGCGAGACCGGGCGGAACGTGCCGGTGCCGCGCAGGTGGATGTCGAACCGCGGGACGGAGGACGCCGCCTCGGTCAGGTGCGCGCACACGGCCTGGAGGTCGGCGCCCGGCACCTCGGTCGGCGGCACCAACGTGATGTGGGTGGGGATCTGCGTCGCCGTCGTGTCGCCGACGCTGGTCCGGTAGTCCTGGAGCTCGCTCGCCCAGGGCTCGGGAATCGCGATCGCTACTCCGATGGTGGGCACCTCCGAAACCCTACAGAACCCGATCGCGGCGCCGATCGCCCCCGTGAAAGGATCGACCGCGTGAGTGACACCTTCCGCGCCGCACAGGCTCGCAGCGACGCCATCGAGGAGCAGATGGCGAAGGACCCGGCCTCGCTGCGCATGCTGACCGGGGACCGTCCGACCGGGGCGTTGCACATCGGCCACTACTTCGGCTCGATCCGCAACCGCCTCCGCCTCCAGGACAGCGGCGCCGAGATCTGGCAGCTGATCGCGGACTACCAGGTGATCACCGACCGCGAGGTCGCCGGCGACATCGCCGGCAACGTGCGCAACCTGCTGGTCGACAACATCGCCGCGGGCCTCGACCCCGAGAAGGCCACGATCTTCACGCACTCCTCGGTGCCCGCGCTCAACCAGCTGATGCTGCCGTTCCTCAGCCTGGTCAGCGTGGCCGAGCTGCAGCGCAACCCCACCGTCAAGGACGAGGCCAAGTCGGCCGGCATCACCTCGATCGGCGGGCTGCTGCTCACCTACCCCGTCCACCAGGCCGCAGACATCCTGTTCTGCAAGGCCAACGTCGTCCCCGTCGGTCGCGACCAGCTCCCCCACCTCGAGCAGACCCGTGTCGTCGCGCGCCGCTTCAACGACAGGTACGCCGCCGTGTTCCCGGAGCCGGGTGCGCTGCTGTCCGAGGCGCCGCTGATCCTCGGCACCGACGGCACCAAGATGAGCAAGTCCAAGGGCAACGTGGTCGAGCTGCGGATGACCGCCGACGAGACCGCCAAGAAGCTCAAGGGCGCCAAGACCGACAGCGACCGGGTCATCACCTACGACCCCGACGCCCGGCCCGAGGTCGCCAACCTGCTGACCCTCATCGGCCTTTGCGAGGGCGTCGACCCGGCGGCGGTCGCCGAGGAGATCGGCGACGGCGGCGGCGGCGCGCTCAAGGGTCGCCTGACCGACGCCATCAACACCGAGCTCGCCCCGCTCCGCGCCCGACGCGCCGAGCTCGAGGCCGATCCCGGCTATCTCGACGAGGTCCTCCGCCGCGGCAACGCCAAGGCCAACGAGGTCGCCGAGGCGACCCTCGACGAGGTCCGCGCGGCGATGGGCATGGTCTACGGCTGGGCCTGACGGCGTGACGCAGGTCACACTGACGAGCGATGTGACTCACCAGTAGGTTCCCCTCATCGGCTGGTCCGGGTCCAGCCCAGGAGGGAACCGCCATGCACGTCACCGCGCTCCGCCGCGCGAGCACTTTGCTCGTCGCCCCGCTCGCCGTCCTGCTCACCGCCACGATCGGCGCCGTGGTCGGTACGACGCCGGCGCACGCCGTCGTCGACGAGCCGCCCCGGCCCGCGTTCTACGCGGCCCCCGCGACCCTGCCCAGCGGCAACGGGAACGTCATCCGCAGCGAGCGGATGACGTTCCTGCTCGACCCGCTCGACGCGACGAGCCTGGTCCGCAACGCCCAGCGGGTGCTCTACACGACCACCAACCGCCGCGGCACGGCCATCGCCGTCTCCGGCACCGTCCTGGTGCCGAGCTCGCCATGGGTCGGCGTCGGCTCGCGGCCGGTCATCGGCTACGCGCCGGGCACGCAGGGCATGGCCGACCGGTGCGCCCCCTCCCGCCAGTTCTCGGAGGGCATCGAGTACGAGGGCATCGGCATCGAGGGCCTGCTGCTGCGCGGCTACGCGGTGGCGATGCCCGACTACGAGGGCCTCGGCACCGCCGGCATCCACACCTACATGGACCGGGTCTCGCAGGGTCACGCCACGCTGGACGTCGTACGCGCTGCGCAGCGCCTGACCGGCACCGGGCTCAGCAGCACCAGCCCGGTCGGCCTGATGGGCTACTCCCAGGGCGGTGGTGCGGCCGCGTCCGCCGTCGAGCTCGCCCCCACCTACGCCCCCGACCTCCGGGTGCGCGGCGCGGTCGTCGGCGCGGTGCCGGCCGACCTCGCCAAGGTGGCCACCAACCTCGACGGCGGGCTGTTCTCGGCGTTCGCCTTCTTCGCCCTCCGCGGACTGGCCGCCAGCCACGACGTCGACCTGACGCCGTACCTCAACGCCGCCGGCCGCGCGGCGATGGACGGTGTCGAGCAGGACTGTGTCTTCGACCTGCTCGACAACGCCTTCGTGCGGTCCTCGACGTTGAGCGCGGACGGCCGGCCGATGTCGGAGCTGATGAAGCAGGAGCCGTTCGCCTCGATCATCGAGTCGCAGCGCATCGGCACCATCAGGCCGAGGGTGCCGGTGCTGGTCACCCACTCCGCACTGGACGACACCATCCCCTACGGCGTCGGCCGGGCGATGGCGCGGTCGTGGTGCGCTGCCGGGGCCGACGTCCGCTTCTCGACCAACGTCGCGCCGCTCCACGTCGGCGGCATGGTGCCGCACCTGGCCGAGGCGCTGCCGTTCTTCGAGGCCCGCTTCGCCGGCCTGCCCCAGATCGGCAACTGCTGGTCGCTCTGAGGCTCAGGCCGGCCGGCTCACACGGCCCAGCCGACGTTCTCGGCGACCAGGTCGGCCGCGGGGTAGATGCCCTTCAGCTCCTCGCGTCGCCTCAGCAGGTCGACCACCGCGCCCACGTTGCGGTCGGCCAGCTGGCGGCGGCGCTCCATCTGGCGCGCGATCTTGTCCTCGTCCATGACTCCCCCATCCGGAGATCCTGTGGCGGCTGACCCGCCCTTCATGGATTGGATCGTTACAAGGCTGGGCTACGCAACAGTTCCGCCCGTGTTAACACCACGCAACATCGTCGGAAAAGGCGTGCACGGTTCTGCGCGCAAGGCAGCGCAGATCAGGCGGGTACGGCGTCCCGCTGGCGCACGTGGAGCGCGGCCGAGAGCAGCAGGATGGCCACCCCGGCGATGGAGAGGCCGAGCCCGACGAGGGCCGGGGCGCGGAGTCCCCAGCCGGCGGCGATCACGAGCCCGCCGAGCCACGCGCCGAGCGCGTTGGCGATGTTGAGCGAGGCATGGTTCATCGCGGCGCCGAGGGTCTGGGCGTCGCCGGCCACGTCCATCAGCCGCAACTGGAGGTTGACGACCAGCACCGAGCCGAGCGTCGTGATGAGGAAGACGACGGGCAGGGCGGCCCAGCCGTGCGGGGCAGCGACCCAGAAGGCCAGCATCGTGGCGGCCATGCCGACGCCGCCGATGATGAGCGAGCGGAAGATCGACCAGTCGGCCATGATCCCGGCGAGCCCGGTGCCGGCGACCATGCCGAGGCCGAAGGCCAGCAGGAAGACCGCGACCGACCGCTCCCCCAGCCCGGCGACGTCGGTGACGACGGGCGCGATGTAGGAGTAGACGGCGAACATGCCGCCGAAGCCGACAGCGCCGGCCAGCAGGGTCAGCCACACCTGCGGCACCCGGAACGCCGACAGCTCGCGGCGACCGCTCGCCCCGGGGTCTCCGGGGCAGGACGGCACGAACCACACGACGAGGGCGAGGGTCACCACCGCCAGGCCGCCGGCGGCCCAGTAGGCGGCACGCCAGCCCAGCTCCTGGCCGAGCACCGTGGCGGCGGGTACGCCGATCACGTTGGCGACCGAGAGCCCGAGCATCACCAGGGCAACCGCGCGGCCCTTGCGCGAGGGCCGGGCCATGCTCGCCGCCACGAGGGAGGCGACGCCGAAGTAGGCGCCGTGCGGCAGCCCGGCGGCGAAGCGGGCCACCATCAGCTGCTCGTAGGAGTTCGCGAGCGCGCTCAGGCCGTTGCCGACCGCGAAGGCAGCCATCAGGGCCACCAGGAGGCCGCGCCGCGGGAGACGGGCGCCGAGGAAGGCCAGCACAGGCGCGCCGACGACCACCCCGACGGCGTACGCCGAGATGACGTGGCCGCCGGTCGGGATCGAGACGTCGACGCCGCTGGAGATCTGCGGCAGCAGCCCCATCGTGACGAACTCGGTGGTGCCGATGGCGAAGCCGCCCATCGCGAGCGCGAGCACCGCCAGGCCGAAGTGGCGGGCGGTCACCGACGGGACGTCGAGGTCGGCCGACGAGGGGTCGGCGGGCAGGGCGGAGGTCTCGGCGGTCGTCGTCATCACCTGGCGCAAGGAGGGACGGAGCCGGTTTTGTTCCCCCGGCGCCGTCGGCCGCGGCGTTTCGTGGGCGGGATCACTCCGCCCACGGGGGCAGGAGGTTGACGAGGACCAGCCAGACCGAGGAGAGCAGGGGCGCGCGCGGCAGCCCCTGCTCTCCCGTGGTCATGTCGTCGTCGTGCGTGCGCTCAGCCCAGCGAGGCGATGGCCTCGTTGAACGTGGCGGACGGCCGCATCACCGCGGCGGCCTTCTCGGCGTCGGGGCGGAAGTAGCCGCCGACGTCGGCCGGCTTGCCCTGCACGGCGAGCAGCTCCTCGACGATCACCTTCTCGTTGTCGCGCAGGGTGCTCGCGAGCGAGGCGAACGCGGCCGCGAGGTCGGCGTCCTCGGTCTGCTTCGCGAGCTCCTCGGCCCAGTAGAGGGCGAGGTAGAAGTGCGAGCCGCGGTTGTCGATCGTGCCGAGCTTGCGCCCCGGCGAGCGGTCCTCGTTGAGGAACGTCTCGGTGGCCCTGTCGAGCGTGTCGCCCAGGATCCGGGCGCGCGCGTTGTCGTCGTAGCCGGCGAGGTGCTCGAGCGAGGCGGCCAGGGCGAAGAACTCACCGAGGCTGTCCCAGCGGAGGTAGTCCTCCTTGACCAGCTGCTGCACGTGCTTGGGCGCCGAGCCGCCGGCGCCGGTCTCGAAGAGGCCACCGCCGTTCATCAGCGGGACGATCGAGAGCATCTTGGCGCTGGTGCCGAGCTCGAGGATCGGGAACAGGTCGGTGTTGTAGTCGCGCAGCACGTTGCCGGTCACCGAGATGGTGTCCTCGCCGCGGCGGATCCGCTCGAGGGAGTACGTCGTCGCCTCGGCCGGCGCCATCACCTGGATGTCGAGCCCGTCGGTGTCGTGCTCCTTCAGGTATTCCGTCACGAGCGCGATGAGGTTGGCGTCGTGCGCCCGCGTCTCGTCGAGCCAGAAGATCGCCGGCGTCCCGCTGGCGCGGGCCCGGGTCACGGCGAGCTTGACCCAGTCGCGGATCGAGGCGTCCTTGGTCTGGCAGGCGCGCCAGATGTCACCGGCCTCGACGTCGTGCGACATCAGCACCTCACCGGCGGCGTTGCGGACCTCGACCTTGCCGGCGGCGGGGACCTCGAAGGTCTTGTCGTGGGAGCCGTACTCCTCGGCCGCCTTCGCCATCAGACCGACATTGGGCACGGAGCCCATCGTGGACGGGTCGAGGGCACCGTTGGTCCGGCAGTCGTCGATCGCCGCCTGGTAGACGCCGGCGTAGGAGGAGTCCGGGATGACGGCGAGGGTGTCCTGCGGCTCGCCGTCGGCGTTCCACATCTGGCCCGACGTGCGGATCATCGCCGGCATCGAGGCGTCGATGATGACGTCGGACGGGACGTGCAGGTTGGTGATGCCGCGGTCGGAGTCGACCATCGCGAGCGACGGCCCGTCGGCCAGGCCCTTCTCGAAGGCGGCCTTGATCTCCGCACCGCCCTCGACCTTGTCGAGGCCCGACAGGATCGCGCCGAGGCCGTCGTTGGCGGACAGGCCGGCCGCGGCGAGCTGCTCGCCGTACTGGGCGAAGACGTCGGCGAAGTAGGCGCGCACGACGTGGCCGAAGATGATCGGGTCGGAGACCTTCATCATCGTGGCCTTGAGGTGGGCGGAGAACAGGACGCCGTCGGCCTTGGCCTTGGCCACCTGCTGCTCGAGGAACTCGTCGAGGTGGGCCGCACTCATGAAGGTCGCGTCGACGACCTCGCCCTCGAGGACCTTCAGGCCCTCCTTGAGGACCGTCTCCTGGCCGTCGCTGCCGACGTGGACGATCGAGAGGGTGTCGTCGGACGGGAGGACCACGGACTTCTCGTTGCTGCGGAAGTCGTCGTGGCCCATCGTCGCGACGGACGTCCTGGACTCGCTGCTCCACGCGCCCATCGAGTGGGGGTGGGCCTTCGCGTAGTTCTTGACCGAGGCGGGCGCGCGGCGGTCGGAGTTGCCCTCGCGCAGCACCGGGTTGACCGCGGAGCCCTTGACCTTGTCGTAGCGGGCGCGGGTCTCGCGCTCCTCGTCGGTCTGCGGGTTCTCCGGGTAGTCGGGCAGGTCGTAGCCCTGCGACTGCAGCTCGGCGATGGTCGCCTTGAGCTGCGGGATCGAGGCGGAGATGTTGGGGAGCTTGATGATGTTGGCCTCGGGCCGCGTCGCCAGCTCGCCGAGCTCGGCCAGCGCGTCGTCGAGGCGCTGCTCGTCGGTGAGGCGGTCGGGGAACTGGGCGATCACGCGGCCGGCCAGCGAGATGTCACGGGTCTCGACGTCCACACCGGCGGTCTTCGCGTAGGCGGCGATGATCGGCAGGAACGAGTACGTCGCGAGCAGCGGCGCCTCGTCGGTGTGGGTGTAGATGATCTTGGCCATGGGTACGACAGCTCCTGTAGATCGCGATCTCATCCGGGCATAACTCTTGACGTCAAGATACCTGACGCCGGTGACGGGTGGCGACTCGCCTACCCTCGCACCCCTCCTGTCACGCCGCTAGGCTTCGCGTGGCCTACGAGGGGTACGGCCACCTTGACTCTGGAGGGACTCGCGATGAGCGACACCGTCGAAGACACACCGACCACCGGGCAGAAGTTCACCGCAGAGGTTCTGGGCACCTTCGTGCTCGTCTTCTTCGGCTGCGGCGCTGCCGTCTACAGCGGTGGCGACCTCGTCGCCACGGCGCTGGCCTTCGGTCTCACCGTGCTGGTGATGGCCTACGCCGTGGGTCGCATCTCCGGCGGTCACTTCAACCCGGCCGTGACGCTGGGCGCCGTCCTGAGCGGGCGCCTGCCGTGGAGCCAGGTCGGGATCTACATGGCCGCGCAGCTGCTCGGCGCCCTGCTCGCCGGCGCCGTGCTCTTCGGGCTCGGCCACGGCTTCGAGGGCTTCGTCGCCGAGGGCAACATGGGCCAGAACTTCTTCGGCGACCAGGGCTCCGGCTTCGCCTGGTGGGCGGCCCTGCTGCTCGAGCTGCTGATGACCGCCGTCTTCGTGTGGGTCATCCTCTCCGTCACCGACGCGCGCAACGAGGTCAACGTCGCGCTCGGTCCGCTCGCGATCGGCCTGTCGCTCGCGATGTTCCACCTCCTCGCGATCCCGCTGACCGGCACCTCGGTCAACCCGGCCCGATCGATCGGCGTCGGCGTCTTCGCCGGCACCGACGCGATCGTCCAGCTGTGGCTCTTCGTGCTCGCACCGTTCCTCGGCGCCGCGATCGCCGGACTCACCTACCCGGTCCTCTTCGGCCACGGCGCTGCGCCGGTGGCCGGCTCGGGCCTCAACTTCGGCGGCGGCCGGAAGGACCAGTTCGTGCCGGGCAACTACGAGGCGCAGTGGAACCAGGGCCAGCCGGCCAGCTGGGGACAGCCCGGGGCCGCGTGGGGCGCTCCCCCGCAGCAGCAGTGGGGCCAGCCTGATCCCTACCAGCAGCCGCAGCAGCAGCCCGACCCGGCCTACGGCGCACCGCAGCAGCAGCCCGGCCAGTGGGGCCAGCCGGCCCCGCAGCAGCCGGCCCAGCCCGCTCAGCCCCAGCCCGCTCAGCCCGGCCAGTGGGGCGCGCCCCAGCAGCCCGGTCAGCAGCCCGCTCAGCAGCCCGGCCAGCCGGGTCAGCCCGGCCACTGGGGCAACCCCGACGGCGACGACGACGGCCGCACCCAGGTGCGACGCCCCGACTGAGGCAGGACTGAGGCAGGACTCAGGCCCGTCTGACCGGCTAGCCCTTCACCAGCTGGGCGGTCCAGCCGGCGTCGAGGTCCTCGAGCCCCACGAGGCCGACACCCTTCTCGTACACCGTGCGGGTCGTGGTGTCGGCCTCGTTGCGCAGCTGCACCAGCTCGCTGGACTGGTCGTCGATGGTCGCGCTCGCGCGCGGCAGCCCGGGGACGTCGTACGACAGCCAGCCGTCGCCGAGCCGCGGGTCGGCGGGCATCGCGAGCCCCGCCTCCGCACCGTCCTCACCCGCCCGCCAGGACGCGTCGTCGGTGTCCGAGCCGACCAGCCAGACGTTGCCGGCCTCGTCCTGGGCGTACAGGCGGGTCGCGACGCTCGTCGTCCCGCCGCCGAGGTCCGTCGTGGTCTGCACGGCCGTGGCCTCCAGGCCCGCGACCGGCACCGTGCCGTCCTGCACCTCGACGTCGATGCGACCGCGCGTGCCGGCGTCCTCGGTGAGGTCGTACGTCCAGCGCGTCCCCGGCGCGAGGGCGAGCCAGGGGTTGTCGACACCCTCGACGAAGTCGGCGGGCGCCGGCGTCGGCGTCGGGATCACGAGGCCGTTGATGCCCGGGGAGTCGTACGGCGCGGGCTGGCCGATGCCCGCGCACCCGGTGAGGCCGAGGACGAGCCCGGTTGCCAGCGCAGCCGCCGTCCGCGGACGGCGTACGCCTCGGAGCCCCCTCGTCATGGGCGCCAGCATGCCAGCCGTAGACCAGAGGCCGGCGGCGGATCCGGCGCTGCTAGCGTCAGCCGGACAGACGTCCCGCCTCCCGCACACCTCACGAGGAGTACCACCGTGACCTCCGAACCCCTCAAGGTCGCCGTCACCGGCGCCGCCGGCCAGATCGGCTACAGCCTGCTCTTCCGCCTCGCCAGCGGCGCGCTGGCCGCGGACCGCCCGATCGAGCTGCGACTGCTCGAGATCGAGCCCGCCCTCAAGGCGCTCGAGGGCGTCGTCATGGAGCTCGACGACTGCGCGTTCCCGAACCTCGCCGGCGTCCAGATCGGCTCGGACGCCGAGAAGATCTTCGACGGCGTCAACCTCGCCCTCCTCGTCGGCGCGCGTCCGCGCGGCCCCGGCATGGAGCGCGGCGACCTGCTCTCGGCCAACGGTGCGATCTTCACCGCGCAGGGCAAGGCCCTCAACGCGGTCGCGGCCGACGACGTGCGCATCGGTGTCACCGGCAACCCGGCCAACACCAACGCCCTCATCGCGATGACCAACGCGCCCGACATCCCGCGCGAGCGCTTCTCGGCGCTGACCCGCCTCGACCACAACCGCGCGATCAGCCAGCTCGCGGCCAAGACCGGCGCGCCCGTCACCGACATCACCAGGATGACGATCTGGGGCAACCACTCCGCCACCCAGTACCCCGACCTCTTCCACGCCGAGGTCAAGGGCCAGAACGCCGCCGAGCTCGTCGGCGACCAGGCCTGGCTGGAGAACGACTTCATCCCGACCGTCGCCAAGCGCGGCGCCGCGATCATCGACGCCCGTGGCTCGTCCTCGGCCGCCTCGGCCGCGTCCGCCACGATCGACGCCGCCCGCGACTGGCTGTTCGGCTCCGCGAAGGACGACTGGGTGTCGATGGCTGTCGTCTCCAACGGCGAGTACGGCGTCCCCGAGGGCCTGATCTCCTCGTTCCCGGTCACCACCTCGGGCGGCGACTGGTCGATCGTCGAGGGCCTCGAGATCGACGACTTCTCCCGCGCCCGCATCGACGCCTCGACCGCCGAGCTCGCCGACGAGCGCACGGCTGTCACCGAGCTCGGCCTGATCTGAGCAACGACGAAGGGCCGGACCCGACGGGTCCGGCCCTTCGTGCTGTCTAGAAGCCGCCGGGCTGGTCGGGGATCGAGCCCGCGAGGAAGATCAGCGACCCGCCGAGCACGATGAGGATGGCCGCGTCGAGGACCTTGTGGCGTACGGCGAGCATGCCGGCGTCGCGTCGGCGCAGCACCAGCCGCACGGCGGCGGCGAAGATCAGCGCCCCGCCCATCAGCCGGACGCCGCTGCGCCACTCGTCGAGCGCCACGACCACCATCGCCACGGCGACGACGCCCAGGACGAGGAGGTAGAACGCGCCCCCGATCGTCGAGGGGTAGCGGCGCGGCTCGTCGGGGTCCTCCGGCGGTGGTTCCGCCGAGACCGGGGGGACCGAGTCGGGCGGCTCGGGAGGTTCGACCGGCGGGTCGGAGTGGTCGGGTTCGGCCATGTCAGGACCGGACGGACCTCTCGGCGATCTCGACGATGTTGGTCAGCAGCATCGCGCGGGTCATCGGCCCGACGCCCTTCGGGTTGGGCGAGACCCACCCCGCGACGTCCCACACGTCGGGGTGCACGTCGCCGGTGACCTTGCCGTCGACGCGCGAGACGCCGACGTCGAGCACGGCCGCGCCGGGCTTGACCATGTCGGCGGTGATGATGCCCGGCACGCCGGCGGCCGCCACGACGATGTCGGCGGTGCGGACGTGCGCGGCGAGGTCGCGGGTGCCGGTGTGGCACAGCGTGACGGTGGCGTTCTCGGAGCGGCGGGTCAGCAGCAGGCCGAGCGGGCGGCCGACGGTGATCCCGCGACCCACGACGACGACCTCGGCGCCGGCGATCTCGACGCCGTGACGGCGCAGCAGCTCGATGGAGCCGACCGGGGTGCAGGGCAGCGGTCCGGCCTCGCCGAGCACGAGCTTGCCGAGGTTGACCGGGTGCAACCCGTCGACGTCCTTGTCCGGGTCGACCCGCGAGAGCAGGGCGAACTCGTCCAGCCCGGTCGGCTGCTGGACGATGAAGCCGGTGCAGGCGTCGTCGGCGTTGAGCTCGTCGATGACGGCCTCCACCTCGGCCTGGGTGGCAGAGGTGGGCAGGTCGCGGCGGATCGAGGTGATGCCGATCTCCGCGCAGTCCTTGTGCTTGGCACCGACGTACCAGTGCGAGCCGGGGTCGTCACCCACGAGCACGGTGCCCAGGCCGGGGACGACGCCCCGCTCGCGCAGGGCGGCGACGCGCTCGGCGAGCTCGGCCTTGATGGTCCGCAGCGTGGCTGCTCCGTCGAGGGTCTGTGCGGTCACGCGGTCATCCTAGGGAGGTGGGGTGGGGCTCGGGTGGCTGGTCACGACGATCGGGTCTCGGTACGCGCCGTCGCGACCTCCTTCGTCGGTCGCGGGCGAACTCGACCTCTTCACTCGCGGAGTCGCTTCGCTCCTAGTGAAAAAAGTGCCGCGCGCCGGTGAGGTACATCGTCACGCCGGCGGCCTCGCAGGCCGCGACGACCTCGGCGTCGCGCACCGAGCCGCCGGGCTGGACGATCGCCTTCACACCGGCGTCGATGAGGATCTGCGGGCCGTCGGCGAAGGGGAAGAACGCGTCGGAGGCGGCGACCGCGGACGAGGCCCGCTCCCCCGCCCGCTCGACGGCGAGGCGGCAGGAGTCGACGCGGTTGACCTGGCCCATGCCGACGCCGACGGAGGCGCGGCCGGCGGCGAGCAGGATCGCGTTCGACTTCACGGCGCGGCAGGCGCGCCACGCGAACGCCAGGTCGGCCAGCACCTCGTCGGAGGCGGCCTCCCCGGTCGCGAGGGTCCAGGTGGAGGGGTCGTCGCCCTCGGCGGAGATGACGTCGCGCTGCTGCAGCAGCAGCCCGCCGGAGATCGACCGCACCTCGGCGCCACCGCGGGCGAGCGGCGGGCACTCGAGGATGCGGATGTTCTTCTTGGCCTGCAGGACCTCGATCGCACCGTCCTCGTAGCCCGGCGCGACGACGACCTCGGTGAAGATCTCGGCCACCTGCTCGGCCATCGCGACGGAGACCGGGACGTTGGTGGCGATGACGCCGCCGAAGGCGCTGACCGGATCGCACTCGTGGGCCTTGCGGTGCGCGTCGGCCACGTCGTCGCCGACGGCGATGCCGCACGGGTTGGCGTGCTTGATGATCGCCACGGCCGGCTCGTCGAAGTCGTACGCCGCCCGGCGGGCCGCGTCGGCGTCGACGTAGTTGTTGTAGGACATCTCCTTGCCGTGGTGCTGCCTCGCCTGGGCGAGACCGGGACCCTCGGGCAGGTAGCCGTTGCTGTAGAGGGCGGCGGACTGGTGCGGGTTCTCGCCGTAGCGCAGCACCGCCTCCTTGTTCCACGTGGCGCCCATCCACGCCGGGAAGCCGGACCCCTCGCTGCTGTCGGTGAGCACGTTGCCCATCCACGACGCGACGTGGACGTCGTAGGTCGCGGTGTGCACGAACGCCTCGGCGGCGAGGCGCTGCCGCTCGGCGAGCGTGAACCCGCCGGCGGCGACGGCGGCCAGCACCGCGTCGTACGTCGCGGGCGAGGTGACGATGGCGACGCTCGGGTGGTTCTTGGCCGCGGCGCGCACCATCGAGGGCCCGCCGATGTCGATCTGCTCGACGCACTCGTCGGGACCGGCACCCGAGGCGACGGTCTGGGTGAAGGGGTAGAGGTTGCTCACCACGAGGTCGAACGGCTCGACGCCGAGCTCCTCGAGCTGCGCCACGTGGGACTCGAGGCGGCGGTCGGCCAGGATCCCGGCGTGCACGCGCGGGTGTAGCGTCTTGACGCGGCCGTCGAGGCACTCGGGGAACCCGGTGAGGTCCTCCACCTTGGTGACGGGCAGGTCGAGCGACTCGATGAGCGCGGCGGACCCGCCGGTGGAGACGAGCTCGACGCCGGCCGCGTGCAGGCCGCGGACCAGGTCGTCGAGACCGGCCTTGTCGTAGACGGAGACGAGCGCGCGCTTGATGGCGATCTGGTCGGGGGTGCGGTCAGCAGAGGTCGGGGACACGGGACTCCTCGGTTGCGAACGAGTGCGAGGGCACCCAGGCGTTCGATGCTCTCGCGCGTCACTCCCTGGTGGTGGCCCACCTGCGCCAGTCGTGTGGCGCCAGACTACCGAGCAGCGGCGCCGATGCGAACCCGGCGGCCCTCCACCGCGATCCCCTCGCGGGCGATGCGACCCACGGCGTCGACCAGCATCGCGCGCTCGGCGGTCTTGATCCGCTCGTGCAGCGACGCGACGTCGTCGTCCTCGGCGACCACCACGGGCACCTGCGCCACGATCGGTCCGGTGTCGACGCCCGCGTCCACCACGAACAGGGTCGCGCCAGTGACCTTGACGCCGTGCTCGAGGGCGTCGCGCGGGCCGTGCATCCCGGGGAACGCCGGGCACAGCGCCGGGTGGGTGTTGAGGGTGAGGAACCGGTCGAGGAACTCGGTCGACAGCAGCTTCATGAAGCCCGCCGAGACCACGAGGTCGGGCTCGAAGCGCTCCACGACCGTCGCCAGCGAGGCGTCCCAGCCCTCACGGGTCTCGAAGTCCGACACCTGGCGCACGAAGGTCGGGATCCCGGCGCGCTCGGCGCGGGCGAGGCCCTCGATTTCCTCGCGGTCGGCGCCGACCGCGACGACCCGGGCGCCGTACGACGGATCGGCGCAGGCGTCGAGCAGGGCCTGCAGGTTGGTGCCGGATCCCGAGACGAGGACGACGAGGCGGGTGGGCTGGTGCACGCGCGGAAGTCTAGGGCGTGGTCTAGGCGCGATGGGACGGAGCGCCTGCGTGCGTCCGCTCGCGGAGGAGACGGCCGACGACCAGCGCCGCGATCGCCGTGGTCACCGGGACCGCGGCGATGATCCCGAGCCCGCCGACGAGCCCGCGGACCACCTCCTGCGCGACCACCTCCTGGCTGACCGCGACCCCGAAGGGCAGCGACAGCGCGGAGAAGACCAGCATCAGCGGCAGCGTGGCGCCGACGTAGGCCAGCACGAGGGTGTTGACGGTGGACGCGGCGTGCGAGCGCCCGATGCGCATCGCGCGGGTGAAGAGCGAGCGCGTGGTGGCGTCGGGGTCGACGTCGGCGAGCTCCCACACCGCCCACGTCTGGGTGACGGTGACGTCGTCGAGGACGCCCAGGGCACCGATGACGAGGCCGGCGAGCAGCAGGCCGCGGAGGTCGACCTGGGCGGCGATGCCGGAGATGTACTGGCTGCCCTCGTCGACGAGCCCGGTGAAGTGGCCGACCTCGGTGAACACCCACCCGACGCCGCCGATCACCACGAGCGACACCAGGGTCCCGAGCATCGCGACCGTCGTGCGGACGGTGAAGCCGTGCGAGAGGTAGAGCGTGACCAGCATGATCGAGGCCGCGGTCGTGACCGCGACGAGGAGCGGCGAGGCGCCCTCCATGATCGCGGGCAGCGTGAACCCCGCGATGAGGATCAGGGAGTACGCCAGGCTGGCGAGGGCACCGATGCCACGCCAGCGCGACAGCGCGAGGACGGCCACCGCGAACAGGATCAGCAGCACGAGCAGGGGTGGGCCGCGGTCGAAGTCCTGGAAGGCGTACTGCTCGCCGTCGGGCGCCTGCTCGGTGAACGACACGATGATGCGGTCCCCCGCCACCACCTCGGGCGCCTGCGACCCGTAGGGCAGCAGCGCCTCCGCCTCGCCGGGGGCGCCCGGACCGCTGAGCAGCTCGACCTGGGCGAGCTGGCAGCCCTCGACCTGCTGGCGGCACGGGCCGACCGACTGCACCTCGGCGGTGCCGCGCTCGACGTCGACCCCCGGACCGCTGACCTCCAGGTCGCCGTCGGGCCAGAGCGTGACGAGCCCGACCAGCGTCGCCAGCACGAGCGGCGCCACCAGCGCCGCCATCAGCACCCTGATCTGCCGCGGCGCGGGCCCGAGGGACGGGCGCTCGCCGTGGCTGTGTCCAGCCCCCACCGATCAGTCCTCGGCGGGCGAGTCGGGACCGGGACCCTCCTCGGGCGCGACGGACCGGGCCGCGCGCCACGCGAACCAGGCCAGCACGGATGCGCCGAGGAGCGCACCGATGCCGCACGCGGTGACCGAGTGGACCAGGACGTCACGGGTGAAGGGACCCACGAACCGCATGCGGCCAGGACCGGCGGCACCACCCGACAGCGAGGCGAGCAGCGCGAACCCGACGCCGGCCGCCAGCCCGCCGCCGCACCCGGCGAGGGCGATCCGGTCCCAGGTCAGGGGGCGGCCGCGCAGCACGCGGTGCGCCGAGAGGGCAGCGACCAGCGGCGGGAGGACCATGAGGGCGCCCATCCAGCCGGGAGGTGTGCCGACCGCCGGCAGCGCTGCGAACAGCGGGACGACCGGCAGCGGGCCGAGCACGACCGCGCCCGGCGACACGAGGGTCGCGCCACCGACGGCGAACCCGGGCCCGAGGAGCCACGACCCGGCGAACAGGGCGGCGTTGGGGGCGTACGCGGCGTTGACGAGGGCGTAGAGACCGGCCTCCGACGGGCTGAGGTGCAGCCGCGAGGTCATCGTCGCGGCCTCGCCGAAGGAGGCGACGAAGGAGACGAGGAAGATCAGGGCGGAGACGGCCAGCAACCGCGCGAGCACGGAGCCGGCGACCGCGGCGCCCGCCCGGACGGAGGCCGGGAGGAAGGCCGCCCAGATCGCCGCGCGGCCCGAACCGATCGCGATGGCCGGCGCGGCGACGAACGCCGTCAGGAGCACGGTCCAGCCGAGCACCCGCGGCAACGAGGGGTCGGCCGTGCTGCCGGCGGCGAGGGTCGCGACGACCACGGCCACGACGGCGTAGGCCGCGAAGAACAGGGCGACGGCGGTGGGCACGGTGAAGTCGCGCTCGCCGTCGGAGATCCGGTCGGCGTCGGGACCGTGACCGGAGACCGAGTCACCGACGCGGTGCCCGAGCCGCCACATGGACCACGCCGCGACGGCCGTGACGCCGAGCGGGACGATCGTGACCCGTGCGCCCATGACGGTGACGCCGGAGCCGTGACCGGCCAGCCAGGCGAGGGCACCCACCCGCATGCCGTCGCGGGGCACGCCGTGGACGCCGGCGTCGGAGGCGAACCAGCCGATGACCCCGATCGCCAGCAGCACGACGAGGGGTCCCAGCGCCGCGAGCGCGCCGCCGAGGGTCGCGATCAGCACCAGCGGACGCGGCCGGGGAGCCTCGGTCCGCGCGTGGTCGGGTCGGGTCAGGAGCGACGTCATGGCCGCCCCATCATCACCCGACCCCCGGGGCAGATCGCGCTCCCACGCCGCCCGTCCCGACCGCGACGACCGGGGTCAGGGATGTGCGCCGCAACGCCCCCTCCCGTACCGTGGAGCGGTCATGAGGAGCCCCGAGACCTTCGACGCCTACTACGTCGAGACCCGCACCCGTCTCCTGCACGAGGCGTACGCCCTCACCGGCGACGCGCCGGCCTCCCGGGCCGCCGTCCGCGACGCCTTCGTGGTCGCCTGGCACCGCTGGCGCAAGGTCGGGCAGCTCGAGGACCGCGACGGCTACGTCCGCCCACTGGCCCTCGGTCGCGCCCGCCGGCGGCACACCGCCCGCATCTGGCACCGCGACAAGTCGCTCGACCCCGAGGTGCGCAGCACCCTCGACGCACTCTCCAAGCTCACCGCGCGGCAGCGCGAGCTGCTCGTCCTCAACGGCATCTCCGCGCTCTCCCTCGGCGAGGTGGCCCGCACCGTCGGCCTCCCCCGCGCCGACGCCGAGCGTGAGCTCCAGACCGCGAGCTCGCAGTTCTCGCTTCACCGGGACGCCCAGACCACCGACATCCCGCGGCTTCTCCACGCCCTCAACGGCCCCCTCGAGGACATCCGCTGGCCCCGCGCCACCGTCATCCGTCGCGCCGGCGCCGCGCGACGTCGCACGCACACCGTGATCGGGGCCGGCCTCGCCACCGCCGCGCTGCTGGCCTCCGGCTCCCTGGTCGCCACCGGCGCCGGCGCCGAGCCCACGAGCCTGAGGGAGGAGAAGGCCACGCCCGGCGTCACGGTGCACGCACCCGTCGACGACGACGCGGGCGCCGAGATGATCAGCGCCGACTCGCTGCTCTCCCAGGACCAGCTCACGCGCTACGGGTCCGGGCTCGACTGGACCGAGACCGCCACCACCGACAACCTCGACGGCGACGGCCTGCTGGCGCCGTGCCAGCGCGAGCGGTTCGCGGACCCCGACGGCGTCACCGCCCTCGCCCGCACCTGGGAGGGCACCGAGACCCGCGTCGAGCGGAAGAAGGTCGGCAAGGGCGACGGCCAGCGCACCCGCAAGCGGGAGGTGACCGACGTGCGGGCGACCGCCGTCCAGATGGTCGAGATGTCGCGCAACGAGCGCCAGGCGGCGCAGGGCTTCGAGACCGCGTCGCTGTGGTTCGCCGGATGCATCGACCCGCGCACCCAGCTCATGGGCACCCGCACCGTGAAGCGCGTCGGCGACGAGGCACGCGTCTTCCGGCTGCGGTCCTGGGGCAAGCAGCCGGCCACCCTCACCGTCGGCACGGCCCGCACCGGCAGCCTCGTGGTCACCCAGGTCGTGCGCAGCCGCGGCCGGGCCGTCCCCGACAAGGCGGTGCTGACCGGGCTCTCCGCCGCCGTCAACGGCGTGTGCGGGTCCGAGGGCGCCGGCGCCTGCGCTGGCCGCGCGCGGGACAACGCCACCCCGCCGCTCGGGATCGGTACGCCGCCGGGGCTGCTCTCGGTGGTCGACCTGCCGCCGGTCGCCGCCGTCCGCGGCCCCTGGGTCGGCACGGAGCCCGAGCGGGCGCGCAACAACTACGCCGCCACCCGCTGCGACCGGACCACCTTCCAGGGCAAGGGCATCAGGAAGGCGTTGACCCGCACCTTCCTCTTCCCCGAGACGGCGAACGCCAACCAGCTCGGCCTCACGCAGACCGTCGGCGCGATGAAGCCCGGCCGGGCCGGCACCTTCGTCGACCAGGTCCGCGACCGCATCCGCCAGTGCGGGCAGGCCAACCTCGGCACCAACGTGACCCAGCTGGCCTCGTCGTCCTCGAAGTCCGGCGACCTGAGCGTGTGGGCGCTGACGTTCGAGATCAACGACAGCCAGTCGTTCCCGTTCCTGATGGCGATCGTGCGCGACGGCGGTGCCGTCTCCCAGCTCGGTTTCGCCCCCGACCGCACCATGACGATGTCGCGCGACGACTTCGTCGCCCTCGCCCGGCGCGTGGCGGAGCGGCTCGGACCGCTCGATCCCTCGAACTGAGCCCCGAGTCCGGGGCTGACGCAACCTTTTCGCCCTCTCGGGTGTCTCACCGGTCATGAGGCACCGCGCACGGCTCGTCACCGCCGCGCTGGCCTGCACCCTCGCGCTCGCCGCCGGGTGCGGGGACCAGTCGGCGGGCGGACCGACGACAGGTGGCTCCTCGGACGGCTCCGTCGCGTCGGCGAGCGACGGGACGAACCCGGGCACCGCGATCCCCGACGACTTCCCGCTGTCCTCGGGCATGGGCGGTCCCGCCGACACCGTCCCGACCTCCCGGAGCGGCACCGGCCTGCGTGACCTCGAGCTGTGCGGCACTTCCCCGCTGCGCGGACTGGGCACCCGTGACCGGATGGTGGCGGACAACAGCGGCGGCGAGTCCGCCGACACCCGCGAGCTGCTGGTCCTCGGGGCTCCCGACGACGCGCGCCGCCTCGCCGACCGCCTGGCCGGCCTCGTCGCGGACTGCGCCGAGCCCGACGCCAGCCGCGACATGGAGACCCGCACCGAGGTGCTGGCGTCGCCGTTCGGTCCCGGGCCGGCCACCACGCTGCTGCAGACCTACAGCTTCGACGGTGAGCCCGGCACAGGAGCGACCATCGTGCACGTGGTGCCCGTGGGTGCCGCGCTCCTCGTCACGTCGACGTACGGGCGGTGGACCCGCGAACGCGCCCGCGACGCCGTCGAGGCGACCGTCGCGCCGCTGCGGAGCACGGTCGACGCACTGGCGATGTTCGGGGAGCTCCCGTCGGCCACGCCGGTCCCGACCGAGACCCCGAGCACGACTCCGACCGAGTCCCCCTCCGAGTCCCCCACCACGCCGTCACCGTCCGCTCCCTCGTCCTCCCCGCCGTCACCCGCGCCATCGGCGCCGCCGTCGTCGACTCCGACGACCGACCCGACCGGGACACCCGAGACCCCTGAGCCCACCGAGACCCCCGAGCCCACCGAGATCCCGGCGGACTTCCCGCTCGACGTCGGCCTGCCCGAGGACGGCGGCGACAACGCCGTCACGCCACCCACGGACGACGTGGGCATGGACCCGGTCGAGATGTGCGGCCGCGACGTCTGGCCCGCCGCCGACGCGGCGAGCACCCGCCACCTCTACTCCTTCGTGCTCGGCCCGGAGTACTACGACGGGCGCGAGCTCGTCGTCCACGCCGACGCCGGCGCGGCGGTGGAGGCCATGACGGAGGTCCGTCGGGCCGCCCGCGACTGCCGGCGCTCCGGCAACCAGGTGTGGACCGTCCTGCCCCGCGACACCGGCTACGACACGGTGACGATGGGCCTGACGTACGCCGACGGGCTCGGCAGCTCGGTCTTCCAGGTGACCCGCGTCGGTTCGGCACGACTGATGGTCCAGACGTACGGTGAGGGCTCGCTCGCGTCACTGGACCGACAGGCCGACGAGGTCACGGGGACCACCAAACAGATCGTCCAGTCGATGTGCGCGTTCACGAAAACGGGGTGCTAGAACCATGTCCATTCCATCGACGCTGGCCAGCTCGGCCTGCCCGACCCTGCCGTCCCCGCGACGGCTGACCGCCGTCGCGCCGGTGCGCCTGCTGGGCGCCCACGTCGTGTGGCGGCTGCTGTGGGAGGCCCACCCGCCGACCCGCCACGACCGGCACGCGAAATCCACGACGGCCCCGCAGGTGGACCTGCGAGGCCGTCTGGAAAGTGCTCTGGACCAGAGCGCCTGAGGACTAGATCTCCTTCAGGACGGCCCGCATCAGCTCAGCGGTCTCCGACGGCGTCTTGCCGACCTTGACCCCGGCGGCCTCGAGGGCCTCCTTCTTCGCCTGGGCGGTGCCCGAGGAGCCCGACACGATGGCGCCGGCGTGGCCCATGGTCTTGCCCTCGGGAGCGGTGAAGCCAGCGACGTAGCCGACGACCGGCTTGGTCACGTGCTCCTTGATGTAGGCCGCGGCCCGCTCCTCGGCGTCTCCGCCGATCTCGCCGATCATCACGATCGCCTTGGTCTCCGGGTCGTTCTCGAAGGCCTCGAGCGCGTCGATGTGGGTGGTGCCGATGATCGGGTCACCGCCGATGCCGATCGCGGTGGTGAAGCCGTAGTCCTTCAGCTCGTACATCATCTGGTAGGTCAGCGTGCCCGACTTCGACACGAGGCCGATGGGGCCCTTGCCCGCGATGGTGTGCGGGGTGATGCCTGCCAGCGACTCCTCCGGCGTGATGATGCCGGGGCAGTTGGGGCCGATCATCCGGGTGGACTTGCCCTCGAGGTACTGCACGATCTCGGCGGTGTCGAGGACCGGGACGCCCTCGGTGATCACGACGAGGAGCGGGATCTCGGCGTCGATGGCCTCGATCGCGGCGTCCTTGGTGAACGCGGGCGGCACGAAGGCGACGGACACGTTGGCGCCGGTCTCCTTCATGGCCTCCTCGACGGTGCCGAAGACGGGGAGCTCCTTGCCGCCCAGCTCGACCTTCGTGCCGGCCTTGCGGGCGTTGACGCCGCCGACGATGTTGGCGCCCGACTCGACCATGAGGGTGGTGTGCTTGGCACCCATGCCGCCCGTCATGCCCTGGACGATGATCTTGGAGTCCTTGTTGAGGTAGATGCTCATTGTTCAGTTCTCTCTCTCAGGCCTGGTGGGCGAGCTCGGCGGCCTTGTCGGCCGCGCCGTCCATCGTGTCGACCTGGGTGACCAGCGGGTGGTTGAGCTCGTCGAGGATGCGACGACCCTCCTCGACGTTGTTGCCGTCGAGGCGGACGACGAGGGGCTTGGAGGCCTCGTCGCCGAGGATCTCCAGCGCGCCCTTGATGCCGTTGGCGACCTCGTCGCAGGCGGTGATGCCGCCGAAGACGTTGACGAAGACGCTCTTGACCTGCTCGTCGTTGAGGATCACGTCGAGGCCGTCGGCCATCACCTGGGCGTTGGCGCCGCCGCCGATGTCGAGGAAGTTCGCGGGCTTCACGCCGCCGTGCGCCTCACCGGCGTACGCGACGACGTCGAGGGTGCTCATCACGAGACCCGCGCCGTTGCCGATGATGCCGACCTGGCCGTCGAGCTTGACGTAGTTGAGGCCCTTGTCCTTGGCCTTCGCCTCGAGCGGGTCGGCCTCCTCGCGGATCTCGAACTGCTCGTGGTCGGGGTGGCGGACCTCGGAGGCGTTGTCGTCGAGCGACACCTTGCCGTCGAGCGCCTCGAGCTTGTCGCCCTCCAGGCGCGCGAGCGGGTTGACCTCGACGAGGGTGGCGTCCTCCTCGACGTAGACCTTCCACAGCTTCTGGACCATCTCGATGGCCTGGTCGCGCAGCGCGGCGGGGAACTTGGCCTCGTCGACGATCGCGGCAGCCTTCTCCGGCGTCACGCCCTCGAGGGCGTCGATGCGGATCTGCTTGACGGCGTCGGGGTTGGTCTTGGCGACCTCCTCGATCTCCACGCCGCCCTCGACCGATGCGATGCACAGGTGCGAGCGGTTGGATCGGTCGAGCAGGAAGGAGAAGTAGTACTCCTCCACCGGCGGCGTCGCCGGCGTCACCAGGACGCGGTTGACGCGCAGGCCCTTGATCTCCATGCCGATGATGTCGCGGGCGTAGGACTCGGCCTCGTCAGCGGTCTTGGCGATCTTCACGCCGCCGGCCTTGCCACGGCCGCCGGCCTTGACCTGGGCCTTGACGACGGTCACGCCGCCCATCTCCTCGGCGGCGGCACGCGCGGCCTCCGGGGTCTCGGCGACGACACCCAGGGTGGTCGCTACTCCATGCTTGGCGAAAAGCTCCTTCGCCTGAAACTCCATCAGGTCCACGAGAGTGACCATTCCTTTTCGTCTGCGAACAGTGCGGGGGAAATCCCTCTCGGCACCCTAGACCTCCGAGCGGGGTCGGGCGAGATCGGGTGAGCGTGGTGGTGCTCACTCCCGGGCTAGGTTGAGGAGCATGCCCACCCCCCAGCGAGGCCCGAACCGGGGCGCGACCTCAGCGGTGATGTGGTTCCGTCGCGACCTGCGGGTGCGCGACAACCCGGCCCTCCTCGCCGCGCTCGACGAAGGGTCGGTGACCGCGCTCTTCGTCGTCGACCCGGCCATCTGGGCCACGGCGGGCCCGGCCCGAAGGGCGTGGCTGGCCGCCAACGTGCTCGCGCTCGCCGACCGCATCCCGCTGACCATCCGCCACGGTGACCCCCGCGAGGTCGTGCCGCAGGTGGCCGACGGGCGGCGGGTGCACGTCGCCGCCGAGACGACGCCGTACGGCCGGCGCCGCGACACGGCCGTGGCCGAGCAGGTCGAGCTCGTCGCGACCGGGTCGCCGTACGCCGTGGGGCCGGGACTGGTCCGCAACGGCAGCGGCGGGCCCTACCAGGTGTTCAGCGCCTTCGCCCGCGCCTGGCGCGAGCACGGCTGGTCCGAGCCCGCCCACACGCCCCGCTCCCCCGATCTCAAGCCGGCCGACTCCGACCTGGAAGCACTGGACCTGCTGGAGAAGGCGGTGACCCAGGCGCCGTTCGAGCTGCCCGGCGCCGGCGAGGACGCCGCCTGGCGCCGCTGGCGGTCCTTCCGCGACGACGGCCTGCGCGACTACGGGGACGAGCGCAACCGCCCCGACCACGACGGCACCTCGCGGCTCTCGCCCTACCTCCATCTCGGGGTGCTCCACCCGCGCTCGCTCCTCGCCGAGGTCCCCCACACGTCGACGTACGCCACCGAGCTGGCGTGGCGCGACTTCTACGCCGACGTGCTGTGGCACGAGCCGTCCTCGGCGTGGTCGGACCTCAAGCCCGCGCTGGAGGGGATGACGTACGACGACCCCGACGACGCGATCGAGGCGTGGCGCACCGGCACCACCGGCTACCCGATCGTCGACGCCGGGATGCGCCAGCTGATGCACACCGGGTGGATGCACAACCGGGTGCGGATGATCACCGCCTCCTTCCTCACCAAGGACCTGCACGTGTGGTGGCCGGTCGGGGCGCGGCACTTCCTCGACCTGCTGATCGACGGCGACGTGGCCTCCAACAACCACGGGTGGCAATGGGTGGCCGGCACCGGGACCGACGCGTCGCCCTACTTCCGCGTGTTCAACCCCGTGACGCAGGGGCTCAAGTTCGACCCGCAGGGCGACTACGTACGCCGCTGGGTGCCCGAGCTGGAGCACCTGCCGGGCAAGGCGGCCCACGAGCCGTGGAAGTCCGACGTGGGCTACGAGAAGGACTACCCCCTGCGCATCGTCGACCACGCCGACGAGCGCCGGGAGGCGCTCGAGCGCTACCAGGCGGCGCGCGGCTGAGGGCTGCGTCACCTCGCAGCGTCCGTTTATCGGCCGCCCAGCGGGGTACATGAACTTATTTGGTCGAGGGTTGCACTTTCCCGTGATCCTTCCGTTACAGTCGTGCGCGGTCTAGCCGACCCGACCCCCCTGACGACCCGGCAGATTGGTAACTCCTCCATGGGCAACCACCGAGCGGAGCGCGCTCCCCAGCGACGCACCTCGGCAACGCCTGCACCCGTGAGCGGCAAGCGACGTGCCTCCACGCCGCCTCGACGCTCCGTGGTCCGGCTCCCGTCCCTGCCCCTCGTCGCCGGTGTCGCCGTGCTGGCGGTCTCCGCCGGCGCTGCCCTCAGCGGGTCCGGCTCGGGCGTCACCGCGCTGACCTCGACGGGTTCCGCGGTCGAGGCCACGCAGGCCATCGGCTCGGTCGCCGGCCAGGCGATCTCCCGCCGCGGCGTCGTCGTGAGCCGCGACCACACCCGCGACTCGGGCAACGAGGAGACCGACCCCGAGCTCGTCGCGCTCGCCGAGAAGCAGATGGCCGAGCGGGCCGCCAAGCTCCAGGAGATGCGCAACGCCGCGGAGAAGCAGGCGGCGAAGATCAAGGAGAACAAGTGGGTTCTCCCCCTCGCGCACTACGGCATCACCGCCACCTTCGGCCAGTACGGCCTCTGGGCCAGCTACCACACCGGCCTCGACTTCAACGGTGACTCCGGTGACCCGATCCTGGCGATCGCCAACGGCACCGTCACCGAGACCGGCTACGACGGGGCCTACGGCAACAAGACCGTCGTCACCCTCGATGACGGCACCGAGATCTGGTACTGCCACCAGACCGCGATCTACGTCTCCGTCGGCGACCGCATCAACGGCGGCGAGAACATCGGCACCGTCGGCGCCACCGGCAACGTCACCGGCTCCCACCTCCACCTCGAGGTGCGCCCCGGCGGCGGCGGCCCGGTCGACCCCTTCCAGGCGTTCGTCGAGCACGGCATCGTCCCCTGACCGACGCGCGGAGCGCGTCGGCAGTCAGGGGAGATCGAGTAGCGCCCGCGACCGAGCTTGCGAGGTCGCGACGGCGCGTATCGAGATCTCGTTGATCAGTGCGGGTAACCACCTGAGCCGCGCGACGCGCGGCTGAGGAACGAAGCCGCGGCGAGCGCGACGCCCAGCGGTGCGTCGTACGCCGACACGCGCCCGGCGGTACGTCGTACGCCGACACGCGCCCAGGCGGTGCCTGAGCCACATCCCGGCGCCCCGGAATGTGGCTGACTCACCGCCAGGTGCGGCGTACC
The DNA here is from genome assembly GCF_054049275.1 of Nocardioides sp. P5_E3. Lineage (NCBI taxonomy): Bacteria > Bacillati > Actinomycetota > Actinomycetes > Propionibacteriales > Nocardioidaceae > Nocardioides > Nocardioides sp. P5_E3. The sequence goes on along the minus strand of NZ_JBFUMR010000006.1, from coordinate 6,876 downwards.
AGCCTCAGAGCTTCTCGACCGGCGCGTAGCGGAGGAGGAGGCGCTTGACGCCTTCGGAGCCGAAGTCGATGGAGGCGACGGACTTCTCGGCCGCGCCCTCGACGGCGACGACGGTGCCCAGGCCGAAGGAGTCGTGGGCCACCCGGTCGCCCGGGGAGAGGCTCGGGATCTCGCGGGCGGGCTTGGCCTTGGAGGCGGCGTCGGCGCGGAGGGCGGCGGAGCTGAAGTTGCGGCGGCCGGCGTCGGTGGGGATGCCGAGGCGCGTGGAGCCGCCGCTGAGGTCGCTGCGGCCCCAGCGGGTCTGCTCGGCGGCCGTGCGGCGCCAGTCGACGAGGTCGACCGGGAGCTCGTCGAGGAAGCGGCTGGCCGGGTTGTGGCTGGGCGCGCCCCACGCGGAGCGGACGAGGGCCCGGGAGATGTAGAGGCGGCTCTGCGCGCGGGTGAGGCCGACGTAGGCGAGGCGGCGCTCCTCCTCGAGCTCGGGCTGGTCGCCGAGCGAGCGCTGGTGGGGGAAGACGCCGTCCTCGAGGCCGGTGAGGAAGACGACCGGGAACTCGAGGCCCTTGGCCGTGTGGAGCGTCATCAACGTGACGACCCCGGAGTCGTCGCCGTCGGGCGAGTCGGGGATCTGGTCGGCGTCGGCGACCAGGGCGACCCGCTCGAGGAAGTCGCCGAGACCGACGGCGACCGTGCCGGCCTCGACCTCCGCCGGGTCGGCGCTCGGCCCCGGCTGCGGGTCCTCGGCGAACTCGCGGGCGACCGCGACGAGCTCGGCGAGGTTCTCCACGCGGGTGCCGTCCTGCGGATCGTCGCTCGCCTCGAGCTCGGTGAGGTAGCCCGAGCGCTCGAGCACGGACTCGAGGATGACGTCGGGGCGCTCGTCGGCCTCGACCATCGACTGCAGCTCCTGGATGATCGCGACGAACGCCTCGATGTTCTTCAGGCTGCGGGTGGCCAGGCCCGGGGCGTCTGCCGCCCGCGTCAGCGCCTCCCAGAAGGTGATCCGGTCGCGCTCCGCGAGGGCGGCGATGCAGGCCTCGGCCCGCTCGCCGATGCCGCGCTTGGGGGTGTTGAGCACCCGACGCAGTGAGATCTCGTCGGCGGTGTTGACCAGCATCCGGAGGTAGGCCAGCGCGTCGCGGACCTCCTTGCGCTCGTAGAAGCGCACCCCGCCGACGACCTTGTAGGGCTGGCCGGTGCGGATGAACACCTCCTCGAAGACGCGTGACTGGGCGTTGGTGCGATAGAAGACGGCCACGTCGGCAGGGCGTACGCCGGCGTCGTCGGTGAGCTTGTCGATCTCCTCGCTGACGAACCGGGCCTCGTCGTGCTCGTCGTCGGAGACGTAGCCGACGATCCGCTCGCCCGCCCCTGCGTCGGTCCACAGCCGCTTCGGCTTGCGGCCGCGGTTGTTGCCGATGACCGAGTTCGCGGCGGACAGGATGGTCTGCGTCGAGCGGTAGTTCTGCTCCAGCAGGATCGTGGTGGCGTCGGGGAAGTCCTGCTCGAAGTCCATGATGTTGCGGATGTCGGCGCCCCGGAAGGCGTAGATCGACTGGTCGGCGTCACCGACCACCATCAGCTCGCTCGGCTCGACACGCTCCGCTGCCTCCGCACCCTGTTCTTCCAGCGCAGTGTCGATCTCGAAGGACTGGCCGCACAGCTGCTGGATCAGGCTGTACTGCGCGTGGTTGGTGTCCTGGTATTCATCGACGAGCACGTGGCGGAACCGGCGGCGGTAGTTCTCCCGCACGTCGGGGAAGGCCTGCAGCAGGTGGACCGTGGTCATGATCAGGTCGTCGAAGTCGAGGGCGTTGGCCTCGCGCAGCCGGCGCTGGTAGTTGCTGAACGCCTTGGCGTAGGCCTCCTCGAAGGAGTTGCGCGCCTCCTTGGCGGCGTCCTCCGGGTCGCGCAGCTCGTTCTTCTGGTCCGAGACCCAGTGGAGCACCGCATTGGGCTGGTACTTCTTCGGGTCGAGCTCGAGGTCGCGCAGCACCAACGTCATCAGCCGCTTGGAGTCGGCCGCGTCGTAGATCGAGAAGTTGGACTTGAAGCCCACCCGGTCGATCTCCTTGCGGAGGATCCGGACGCAGGCGGAGTGGAAGGTCGAGACCCACATGATCCGGGCCCGCTTGCCGACGAGGGCCTCGACGCGCTCCTTCATCTCGGCCGCGGCCTTGTTGGTGAAGGTGATCGCCAGGATCGAGCCCGGGTGCGCCTTGCGCTCGTTGATCAGCCAGGCGATGCGACGCGTCAGGACCCGGGTCTTGCCCGAGCCCGCGCCGGCGACCACGAGCAGCGGGGCACCGGCGTGCGTCACAGCCGCCCGCTGGGGCTCGTTGAGCCCGGCGAGGAGCGGGTGGTCGCGGTGCTCGAAGAGGGCCTGGTCGGCCGGTGCGTCAATGGGGCTCATGTCGCCCCCAGCCTATGCGCCGGGTGCGACAGACCGGTCAGCCCCGGTCAGCCCCGGTCAGCCCCGATCGGGGCCCGGTCGGCGTCGGTCAGGCGTGCACGGGCGACCAGAAGACCGCCACCGCGATGTTGGCGATCGTCAGCGCGAGCAGGCCGAGGTAGAGGCCCTGCGGGATGCTCGGCTTGCGCATGTTGACCATCACGAGCACCAGGATCACCAGGCCGATGGCGAACTTCACGCCGATCTTGGCGTGGTCGGGCGAGCCGAGGTTCTCGAGCACGCCGACGAGCAGCAGGCCGGCGACGAAGGCCGTCCCGGCGCCGTCGCGCATCAGCGAGTTCACGCTCTTCGTGTCGTCGCGCACCTGCACGAGGAGGCCTCCGAGGAGGGCGGCGTAACCGAGGATGTGGACGAAGAGCAGCACCAGCCGCAGGGTCTCCATGCGGACACCCTAACGATCAGGAGCGGCGCTTCCTCGGCTTGGGTGCGGGGCGTACGACGAGCACCGGGCAGGGCGCGTAGTGCTGCACGCGCTGGGCGGTGCTGCCGACGAGGACGCTGTCGCTGAGCCCGCGCCCGCCCGCCGCGACCACGACCAGCCCCGCGTCGTACTGCTTGGCGGCCTTGATGATCTCGTTGGCTGCCGATCCGCTGCGGATGCGCTTGTTGACCTTGGGTCCCCAGCCGTCGAACACGGCCGCGATCGTGTCCACGGCGCTCTGCGCGGCATCGCGGAACGACCCGTCGAAGCCGTCCTCGGACAGGTCGTCGGCGAACGCCACCGAGGCCAGCGGCCGGATCACCGCGACGACGGAGATCTCGGTGACCTTGGTGGGATCGGCGAACGACTTCAGGTGCTTGGCGGCGGCCAGCGACTGGCGGGAGCCGTCCGTGGCGACGATGACGTGCATGTCAGGCCTCCTGGCTGTCGAGGTCGGGGGTCCGCGACCCGGTGCCCTTGCTGCCGAAGAAGTACTCGGCGAGGAACAGGACCAGGCCGACGCCGAGGAGCCCGGCGCACCAGATGAGCGAGTGCGGGTCGTCGTAGATCGTGAAGTAGAGGATCGCGAGGTTGCCCACGAGGCCGACGAACAGCAACGGGGTGTTGGCGCGGAAGAACGGGTTCTCCTCGTCCTGGCCGCGCAGCCTGAGGCACGCCACGATCACGATCGCGTAGATCGCCAGGAGCAGCACCACGGTCACCGTGGCGAGCCGGCCGACCAGGTCGATGCCGCCGCCGGCCTCGGTCACGAGGGTGCCGATCACCAGCAAGGACCCCACCACGGCGCCCGAGAAGATCAGGCCGACCCAGGGGCTGCGGCGGACCGGGTGGATCTTGGCGAAGATCCCGGGCACGACGTCCTCGCGGGCCATGCCGTAGAGCACGCGCGGCTGCGTCACGATCGTGACGAGCGTGGTGTTGGTGATCGCGATCAGTGCGATGACGGAGAAGAGCTTCGTCATGAACTCGGTGGAGAACGGCAGGATCCCCTGCTTGACGACCTCGAGCAGCGCAGCGTCGGAGTTCGCCAACGTCTCGACCGGCACGGTGAGGGCCGCGGCCATCGAGACGAGCACGTAGACCAGGCCGGCCACCACCATGCCGCCGACGAGCGAGCGCGGGAACGACTTGTAGGGGTCGATGGTCTCCTCGGCGACGTTGGCGGTGTTCTCGAAGCCGGTCATCGCGAAGAAGGAGAACGAGATGCCGGCCAGCACGGCGAGGGCCGGGCTGCCGTAGTCACCGCTGGTGTCGATCTGGGTCAGCACACCGAAGTCCGCGTTGCCCTGGAAGATGTAGACGATGCCGATGACCAGCACGATCAGCAGGCCCGCGACCTCGACGAAGGTCATCAGCATGTTCATCCACACCGACTCGGTGATGCCGATGAAGTTGACGACGACGAGCAGCGCCACGAACACCAGCGACACCAGCAGCGCCGGCGGACCGGACCACAGGGTGTCGAAGTAGGAGGCGAAGCCGACCGCCAGCGATCCCGACGCCGCCATGCTGGCGGCGAGGAAGGACACGGTGACCAGGAAGGTCAGCGGCCGGTTGCCGAAGGCCTTGTTGACGTAGAGCGAGGCGCCGGCGGCCTGGGGGTACTTGGTGACCAGCTCGGCGTACGCCGCCCCGGTGATGGCCGCGACGGTGACGCCCAGCGCGAAGGCGATCCAGAACGCGCCTCCGACGGCCGCGGCGACGAGGCCGATGAGGACGTAGATGCCCGACCCCAGCACGTCTCCGAGCGTGTAGAAGAAGAGGAGGCGTCCGGTGATGGAGCGCTTGAGCTCGCCGTCCTCCTCGTCCTGGTGCGGGATGGTGGCGGCGTCAGCCATCGTGCCTCGCTTCCCGAGAGGGGTGGGGATGTGCCCCGACCCCACCGGTTCTGCGCGGCGTTGTCAATCGACGCCCACCCGGACGGGCGCGGTGCGCGCCTCAGAGCAGGCGTCGGTCGGAGGCCCACTTCGTCAGCTCGTGACGACTGGAGAGCTGGAGCTTGCGGAGCACCGACGACATGTGTGTCTCCACGGTCTTGACCGAGATGAACAGCTCCTTCGCGACCTCCTTGTAGGCGTAGCCGCGGGCGATCAGCCGCATCACCTCCCGCTCGCGCTCGGTGAGCCGGTCGAGGTCCTCGTCGACGGCGGCGACGTCGATCGACCCGGCGAAGGCGTCGAGCACGAAGCCGGCCAGTCGCGGCGAGAACACTGCGTCTCCCCCGGAGACGCGGGTGATCGCGTCGACGAGCTCGGGGCCGGTGATGGTCTTGGTGACGTAGCCGCGCGCGCCCCCGCGGATGGTGCCGATGACGTCCTCGGCGGCGTCGGAGACCGACAGGGCGAGGTAGAGCGTGTCGGGCGAGGGCTGGCGCCGCATGACCTCCACCCCTCCCCCGCCGGGCAGGTGCACGTCGAGCAGGACGACATGGGGCTGCTGCTCGCGCACGACCGCGATGGCCGCATCGGCGTCGGCCGCCTCGCCCACGACCTCGACCACACCCGCTCCGCTGGCGGCGAGCTCGGCGCGGACCCCCGCGCGGAACATCGCGTGGTCGTCGACCAGGACGACCCGCACGGGACGCTCGGGGATGGCCTGGGTCATGGGGTCTCCTCGTGGTGGGACTCGTGGTGGGGCTCGGGGTGGGACTCGTGGCGTGACTCGGCGTGGCCGGTGCGCGGCATGTGGAGGCGGACCTCGGTGCCCTCGCCGGGAGCCGAGCGTACGTCCGCGCTGCCGCCGTGGCGCGCCATCCGGTCGACGATGCTGTTGCGGACGCCGTGGCGGTCGCCGGCGACGCCACCCAGGTCGAAGCCGGCGCCGCGGTCGCGGACGAACACGTCGACGGCTCCCCCGGTGGTCTCGGCGTAGACGTCGGCGCGCTGCGTGCCGGCGTGCTTGGCGACGTTGACGACGGCCTCCCGCGCGGCGAGGACGAGGGGCCGCAGCGACTCGTCGAGGTCGCAGTCGCCGACGGTGACGACGTCGACGACCACCGGGTGCTGCGACTCGACGTCGGCCGCCATCTCCTTCAGCGCTCCCGCGAGGGTCGTCGCGTCGGGGGTGTCGGCCTCGAACAGCCACTGGCGCAGGTCGCGCTCCTGGGACCGCGCGAGGCGGGCGACGGTGGTGGAGTCGTGGGCGTTCTTCTGGATCAGCGCCAGCGTCTGCAGCACCGAGTCGTGCAGGTGCGCGGCCATGTCGGCGCGCTCCTGGGTGCGCACGCGCTCGGCCCGCTCGGCGCCGAGGTCGTTGACGAGGCGCAGGGCCCACGGGCCGACGACGATGGCGAGTCCGAGCAGCCCGAGCAGGCCCGCGACCAGCACCGGCACGGCGAAGGTGGCCTGGCCGGCGGCGACGGCGAAGACGATGAGGGCGGTGACGATCAGCCCGAGGCCGGCGGCGATCCGGGCGTAGGCGGCCCACCCGCCGCTGCCGAAGATCGCGCGGAACGGGTCGATGCGCCCGGAGGAGTCCATCCAGCGCTCACGCTGGGCCTCGTCGGCCTGGCGCCACAGCAACCCGATGCCCGCGACCGCGAGGACGACCGGCCAGAAGAGCACCCCCTGGCCGAAGATCCCCTCGACGCCGAGGACGACACCGAAGAACAGGGCCCCCAGGGCGATCGCCGGTCCGGCGTCACGCAGGCGCGATCGCCGACCGGGGCGCTTGCCGGTGCGGGTCGCGCTCTCGAGGCCGGGGGCGCCGACCTCGAAGTGCTGGTCGGCGGGCATGAAGACCCACAGCCCGGCGTAGAGCATCAGCCCGAAGCCGCCGAGGAAGGCTGTGGCCACGAAGAAGCCACGCACCCACAGCACCGGCACCGCAAGGTGTCGGGCGAGCCCGGCCGCGACGCCGCCCGCGATCGGCGCCGAGATGTCGCGGTAGGCGCGACGCGGCGCGCCCGGGCGCGGCGGGCGGGCAGCCGCGTGGGCGGCCGGGTGTGCGGGGGGCGTGGGGG
>NZ_JBFUMR010000005.1:0-183219 GCF_054049275.1 Nocardioides sp. P5_E3 | reverse complement strand
GGCCGGTGTCGCCGCGGTCGCCCTGGGCGCCGGCGTCACCCTTCGCGCCCTGGTCGCCCTTCGCGCCCGTGGCGCCGGCGGCACCGGCTGCGCCGGTCAGACCGGTGTCGCCGCGGTCGCCCTTGGCGCCGGCATCGCCCTTCTCGCCCTGCGCTCCGGTAGCACCGGTCTCGCCCTTGGCGCCGGTCGCACCGGCCGCGCCGGTGTCGCCCTTCGCACCGGTCGCACCGGTCGCGCCGGTGTCGCCCTTCGCGCCGGTTGCGCCTGACACGCCCTGCGGGCCGACGGCGCCGGGGGCACCGGTGGCGCCCATGATGTTGACGCGGAGCTCCCAGCCGCGCGGCGTGTTCTTGTACGCGTCGCCAGTGGCGGTGTCGAGGTACCAGCTGTTGGTGGAGCCGTCCTTGGCGGCCGGGGCACCCACGCCGGAGTTCCAGCTCGTGCGGAGGCTCTCGACCGCCGCGGTGCTCAGCTGTCGCTTGCCGAGCGAGCGGTCGGCGATGTCGGCACCGGTGATGGACTTGTCCTTGATGTCCTTGCCGGTGATCAGGGCGCCGGCCGTGGCGCCGCCGACGCCGGCCGACACCACCAGGGCACCGGCGACGAGGATGGCGGAGACGGTGCGGCCCTTCGGGCGCGAGGACGTGAGCGAACGCAAGATGGTGACCCCCAAGAGTCGAGTGGCACCCCCTCGATGGCGGCGCGGCTCCCGGAGCCTAGGTACCGCAGCCGCCCGCGTCCGGCGATCGGCACATTCACCCCTGCGGGTGTGACAGACGCCACAAGGCCCCCGCCGGAGGCGGGGGCCTTGTAGATGGTGCTGGTGGAGCGGGTGGTTCCGATCAGACGATCAGAAGTCCATGCCGCCCATGCCGCCCATGTCGCCGCCGGGCATGGCCGGCGCCTTCTCGGGCTTGTCGGCCACGACGGCCTCGGTGGTGAGGAACAGCGCGGCGATCGACGCGGCGTTCTGCAGCGCCGAGCGGGTGACCTTGGCCGGGTCGATGATGCCCTCGGCGATCATGTCGACGTAGTCACCGGTGGCGGCGTTGAGGCCGTGGCCCGCCTCCAGGTTGGCGACCTTCTCAGCCACGACGCCACCCTCGAGACCGGCGTTGATGGCGATCTGCTTGAGCGGGGCCGAGGTCGCGACGCGAACGATGTTGGCGCCGGTCGCCTCGTCACCCGACAGGTCGAGCTTGTCGAACGCGGTGGCAGCAGCCTGGACGAGCGCCACGCCGCCGCCGGCGACGATGCCCTCCTCGACCGCAGCCTTGGCGTTGCGGACGGCGTCCTCGATGCGGTGCTTGCGCTCCTTGAGCTCGACCTCGGTGGCCGCGCCGACCTTGATGACGGCCACGCCGCCGGCCAGCTTGGCGAGGCGCTCCTGGAGCTTCTCGCGGTCGTAGTCGGAGTCCGACTTCTCGATCTCGGCGCGGATCTGGTTGACCCGGCCCTCGATCTGGCCCTGGTCGCCGGCACCCTCGACGATGGTGGTCTCGTCCTTGGTGATGACGACCTTGCGGGCCTGGCCGAGCAGCTCGATGCCGGCCGACTCGAGCTTGAGGCCGACCTCCTCGGAGATGACCTGGCCGCCGGTGAGGATCGCGATGTCCTGCAGCATGGCCTTGCGGCGGTCACCGAAGCCCGGCGCCTTGACGGCGACGGAGCGGAAGGTGCCCTTGATCTTGTTGACGACCAGGGTCGACAGCGCCTCGCCGTCGACGTCCTCGGCGATGATCAGCAGCGGCTTGCCGGACTGCATGACCTTCTCCAGCAGCGGCAGCAGGTCCTTGACCGTCGACACCTTGGAGTTGGCGATGAGGACGTAGGGGTCCTCCAGCACGGCCTCCATGCGCTCGAGGTCGGTGGCGAAGTAGGCCGAGATGTAGCCCTTGTCGAACCGCATGCCCTCGGTCAGCTCGAGGTCCAGCCCGAAGGTGTTGGACTCCTCGACGGTGATGACGCCTTCCTTGCCGACCTTGTCCATCGCCTCGGCGATGATCTCGCCGACGGTGGTGTCAGCGGCGGAGATCGACGCGGTGGAGGCGATCTGCTCCTTGGTCTCGACGTCCTTGGCCATGGCGAGCAGCTGCTCGGACACGGCGGCGACGGCGGCCTCGATGCCGCGCTTGAGACCCATCGGGTTGGCGCCGGCCGCGACGTTGCGCAGGCCCTCGCGGACCATGGCCTGGGCCAGGACAGTGGCCGTCGTCGTGCCGTCACCGGCGACGTCGTCGGTCTTCTTGGCGACCTCCTTGACCAGCTCGGCGCCGATCTTCTCGTAGGGGTCCTCCAGCTCGATCTCCTTGGCGATCGAGACACCGTCGTTGGTGATCGTGGGGGCGCCCCACTTCTTCTCCAGGACGACGTTGCGGCCCTTGGGGCCGAGGGTGACCTTGACCGCGTCGGCGAGGGTGTTCATACCCCGCTCGAGGCCGCGGCGGGCCTCCTCGTTGAAAGCAATCAGCTTGGCCATATCGCGTGCGATTCCTATCGACGTGAGTCTGTGTGTCGACTCCAGGCGGGCTGCCCGCGACGGACGATCCCGCTCGGCCGGCGATCCATTCCCGCCGGCGTCGGAGACCTCAGCGTCACCTGGGTCGTTGTCACTCTCGTGTGGAGAGTGCCAGTCTCATGTTTAGCACTCGACCCCGGAGAGTGCAAACGGGTCCCGTCCTTGGCGGCACGGGACCCGTGCACCGCGGCGCTGTCGCTCAGTTGGGAAGCTTGACCAGCCGGACGCCCTTGCTGACCTGATTGAGTGCTGTGCGGAAAAGGTCCGCCAACTCAGACCCGCTGGCCGCACAGAAGAAGAAGTCACCGTCCGCATTTTCGGCAGTAACCGCGCTCGAACCGCTGCAGCTGTTCGCCGTGCTCGCCGCGCCGGTGCCCGGGTGGGGAGAGGCCGCCGCCGCGAGGACGTCACGCACGTTCTTCGAGGAGCCGGACGTCGACCCTGTCTTGCCACCGAAGTTGTTCCACCTGTTGCACTTCGCCGAGACCACTTCACCGAAGCCGATGGTGATTACCACGATCTTCTGCGCCTTGGCACTCGCGGCGACCTTGAGCAATTGTTCGCACGCGACATTCCCATCAGGGTGGCGCAGCTCCGCGCCGGCCGTCAGCACATTGGTCTGCGCATCGGTGCCCGACGCAACGAACTCGTTAGGCGCCCCGTCGGTCTCGAGGATCAGCACCTTCGTGACGTCGTCGTCCCCCGGACGCGGGTAGCTCGCGCTGAGGGTGCCCAAGTTGCTACCGCTCAGGTTGAGGAGCTTGCGCGCCCCCTCCTTGAGCGGGGCCGCCAGGTGCGTGCCGTACTCCGCGAGAGAAGAACTGGTGATGCAGTTGATGGTCTTGTAGACCGGATCGGTGCTCTTGCCGACTCGAGCCCCGGGAGCTCCGGTGACGTAGTCCCGACTGAAGTCGCTGGGTATCCACTTGTGGCTGGTGTTCTCCAGGTCGGCGGCCGTCCATGCCGGAGTGACCTTGTAGTTGGAGGACCCACTCGACGTCTTGCCCGGCGGCAGCGGCCGACGGTTGCTGGGGCAGGCTGACGTGGGGGCACTCTTGTCGATGGTCCCGATGGACAGGAAGTGCATCGTCGGATCCATGGTGAGCATCATGTTCTTGACGGCGCTGACCATGCTCCCGCGGTCGCTGTCCGAGAGGCTCGCGGTCCTGTCGGCCAGGACCACGACGTCCATCGGGTTTGGGGTTTCGGCCCCGCACGACCCCTTGCAGGCCGCAGACGCGACAGAACCGGTCGATCCCTTGGGTTCGCCGAACGCGATGTTGGCGAAACCGAACGGCACGTCCTTCTGAGCGACGACCTCCACCGTGTTGCAGTTGGTGGTGGAGCTCGGCGCGCAGGGGATCTTGCAGATGACTCCGTTGCAGCGCAGGTCCGGGTACTTCGACGTTGTGTACGGTCCCGTCCCCGGGTAGCAGGTGCTCGGGATCTGGCTAGTCTTGACAGCTGGAGGGGTGGTGCCGGTCGACGCCACGACGCACCAGAGCCGGATCTTCGGGTTCTGCTGGGTGAAGTCCCACTCCAGGTCCGGATCGTTGGCGAAGGCGATGCTGCGCGCGGCGGCGATGGCCGAGGCACCATCACCTGGCATGGCGTAGGCCCCGGCGTGCGCTGCCGCATCGACGGCGTCGTGCAGCTTCTGCCGCTGCATCGCCAACGTGGCGATGTCGATCGCGATGGCAGCGGCCCCGAAGATGACCAGCGACAGGAACACGGTCATGAGGGCGACGGCACCGTCCTCGCCGCGGCGCCGCGGCGACCGGCGCATCACTCGATCCTCATGTAGTTGGTCTTGACGAGGTGGAGGTTCTCTCCGCCGTCGACCATGTCTCCCACGGGCGTGATCCAGGTGTGGGTGAAGTCCACCTTCACCGCGGCGATCCCGCCGCTCTCCTGCCCGGCGTTCCAGCTCGTGCAGTTGGTCGTAGCGTCTTTCTTCTTGCAGCTGACGGTGATCGTGTAGCTGCCGCCGAGGTCGGACATCCCGTGCGTCACGGCCGCCCGGATCTCGGCCTCGCTGGCGCCGAGGCTCGCCTCACGCACGCCCTCGCGAGCCGCGTTGTTCACGATGGTGTAGCGGTTGATGGCGAACCCGAAGTCGATGATGCCGAAGAGGACGACGAGCAGGATCGGCACGATCAGTGCGAACTCCACCGCCGCCGCACCGCGATCCTCGCGTGGGCGTGAAAAGGGCATGACTATTTCCTCCCGCAGGTGCGACGCGCGAGAACGCTCCCGACGCCGCGAAGGTTGTGACGGTGATCCGGCACGGATGACGGATCACCGGCCCTGCCCGCACCCCCCAGCGCAGGCAAGACAAGGGCAACCTAACTTGAGGGGGGCATGTCCCACCCCCCGGACCGAGATTTGTTTGCCGACCTGTCTAGACAGGCGGGTCAGCCCCGGCGGGCGGCCCTCGCAGCGAGCAGGTCGGCGAACGGTTCCGCGTTGGCCGGCGACACGTCGAGGTAGAGGCCCGGCTCGATCAGCTCGAGCTCGCTCACCACCCACTGGCCGTCCCAGCGCAGCAGGTCGACGCGGAGGTAGTCCATCGGCCGGCCGAAGCGCTCGGCCATCGCGTCGTACGCGCTCATCACCAGGTCGCCGACGTCACCGGTCTCGACGGCGCGCACCCGGCCACCGAACTCCTCGTTGACGCGTACGTCGCCCTCGCCGGGCAGCTTGTCGAAGCGCTGGCCGAGCCGCCCGTCGAGGACGTAGACCGACGCCTCGCCGTGGGTGCGGATCGACTCCACGAGCGGCTGGACGACCCACGGCCCGTCGACCTCGGGGTAGTCGGCGTGACTGCGGACGGGCCGCCCCAGACGGGGGTCGTCGGGGTCGGTCACCACGAGGAGGCCCGCTCCCCCGGCGCCGACGCGGGGCTTGACGACCGCGGAGCCGAAGCGGCGCACCGCGTCGGCCAGGCCGGCCCGGTCGTCGGCGAGCAGCGTCGGCACCGCCGGCAGGTCGCCGAGCTCGGTGAGGTAGCGCTTGTCGTGGTTCCAGGCGAAGACGTCGGCGCCGTTGAGCAGGCGGGCCTGGTCGAGCGACGTCGCCCAGGCGAGGAACTCCCCGTGGCGGGTGACGTAGTCCCAGGTGGACCGCACCGCGACGAGGTCGGCGGCGGACCAGTCGACGGACGGGTCGTCCCAGCGGGCCCAGGCGAAGTCGGTGCCGCGGGCGTGGAGGACCGCGTCGAGGGCGCCCGCGCCGGGCTCCCCCTGCGGCAGGTCACCGCTGGTGGCGAGCAGGACGCTCATGCGTCGTCGGAGCCGTCGGAGCCGTCGGGCAGCTCGGAGGCGCCGTAGAGCTCGTGCGCGACGTTGTCGCGGTTGGTGCCCTCCCGGTTGTCGCCCTTCTCGATGATCACGAGGTTGTGGTAGCAGTGCACGGCCCGCACCCACTGGTCGGTGTAGGTCGGCTCGTAGCCCTCGAGGAGGAACTCCTCGTGGTTGAGGCCGTCGACGAGGTCCTTGACCAGGTCCATCGACGTGCCCGGAGCGCGGGGGTCGAGCTGCCCGCCCCACGCCGGCCAGTAGGACGTCTGGGTGTCCTCGATGCAGTAGATGCCACCGTCGGGCATCAGCGGGAACAGGATCCGGAACGACTCGCGCACGTGGGCCGGGATGTGGCTGCCGTCGTCGATGACCACCAACGGCGCGCCCTGCTCGTCGATGATGCGCTGGAGGATCTCGGGGTCGGTCTGGTCACCGAGGTAGGTGTGGATGTGCCCCCGCGTGAGCCACGACTTGTCCTCGATGTCGAGCCCGACGATGCGCGCCTTGGGGAAGAACCAGCGCCACATCTTCATCGAGGCACCGCTCTTGCGACGCTTCTTGTAGCCGCCGATCCCGAGCTCGAGCAGCGTGAAGGACTCGCCGCGCAGGTGCTGGAGGTGGCGCTCGTAGTGGGGGGTGTACTTGTGGACGCCCCACTTGTCGGTGCGGAACTCGATGGCCAGCTCGGTCAGGTTGCTGGCCAGCAACCGACGGCGGCGCTCGACCTTCGGGTCGAGCGGCTCGGGCTCGACCGGTGCGGGCGATGCCTGCATCCGGCCGGCCTTCTTGGCAGCCTTCTTGACGGCCTGGCCGGCTCGTCGAGCAGTGGTGCGCACCCGGGAACCCTAGCCTGACCCACCCACGTCGGGTGCGTGGTGCCCGAACGGCACGTCGGCCACGACGCCGAGGGCCGCGAGCACCGACGGGAGCATCGCCTTCGCCGTGCGCTTGTAGCCGTGCGCGCTCGGGTGGAAGCGGTCGAGGCTGAACATCTCCTCGGGGTTGGTGATGAAGAAAGGACCCACCACGTGCGCCAGCGAGACCACCCGCGCGCCGCGCGCCAGGGCCGCCTCCCGCTGGGCCTCCGCCAGCTGCCGCGAGGCACGTGAGCCGAGAGCGCGCAGGGGCTGCGGCACCGGGCGGAGCGCGCCGAGGTCCGGGCAGGTGCCGACGACGACCTCCGTCCCGCGGGCCCGCAGGTCCTCGACGGCCTCGACCAGGTGGCGTACGGACTCGGCGACCGGCACCCGGTGGGTGACGTCGTTGCCACCGACCACGATGACGGCCACGTCCGGGCGATATCCCCGGGGCAGGGACGCGAGCTGGGAGGCGAGCATGCTGCTCTCCGAGCCGACCACCGCCGCCGTCCTGAGCCGCACCGAGCGACCGGCACTCGCAGCGATGCCACGCGCCAGTCGGCTGCCGAGGGTGTCCTTGGCCCTGTCCGCGCCCAGGCCCGCGGCGATGGAGTCGCCGAGCACCAGCAGGTCCACCGGCTCGCCGTGCTTCTTCTTGTAGTGGCGGTCGGCGTCCGGCGCCCGCTCCCCCAACGGCTTGCCGATCGCGCGCCGGGCCTGCGCCGCCTGTCGGTGCAACAGCTCGCGCGCGCCGTACGCCGTCCCTCCCGCCACGCCGCCGAGGACGGCCAGCGCGACGCCGGCCCGGGCCAGGTGTCTGCTCCGCACGCCCCCTGTGAACCAGACCCACCTGAACGCCTGCGCAACCCTGGGCATCCCGCCACCCAACGGCACCCCACATATGGGTCGATGTACTCAGGACAACCCGGCCGCACCGGGCCACGGTGGGGGCATGACCGACACCTCGTCACCGGCACCCGCCCTCGCGACCCGATCGGTCGCGCCGCAGCAGCTCGCCTGGCTGCGCCACGAGCTCGACGACTGGACCTCGGAGGGCCTCATCGGCGAGGAGCAGGCCACGCGCATCGCGGCGCGCTACCGCTCCGAGCACGACGCCCGCGTCAGCGTGGGGCGGGTCCTGCTCTACCTCGGCGGCGGCTTCGTCGGCGTCGGGCTGATCTGGCTGGTCGCCGCCAACCTCGACGAGCTCTCGCCCCTGGCACGCTTCGCGGCTGTGGCGGCCCTGTGGCTGGCCTTCCTCGTCGGCGGTGAGACGCTCGCGGCGCGCCACGCCTCGCCGCCCCTGGTCGGCGCCGCACGACTCCTCGCCGCACTCGGTGCCGGCGCCGTCATCTTCCAGGCCGCCCAGTCGCTGCAGGTCCCGGCGTACGAGCCGCGACTCATCGGCCTCTGGGCCGTCGGCGCGTTCATCCACGCCTACCTGACGCGGGCCCACCTGCCCTTCCTCGTCGGTGTCGTCACCGGCGTCACATGGTGGTTCATGCAGCCCCTGTGGGACGCCCAGGACGGGACCACGGTCGTCGTGCTGCTCGGCGCCGGCGCCGTCCTCGCCGCTGCACTCGCGGTGCTGCACGACGGGTGGATCGATGGGTTCGCCTGGACCTGGCGCACCCTCGCGGGCGGCATGGCGCTCGCGGCGCTCTTCGTCGCCGCGATCCCCGACACGGGCAGCGACGGCCTGACGTGGTCGACCTGGCTCGTGGTCGCGGTCGCCGTCGCGGCAGCTGCGACGGTCCTCGCCGGCGTCGTCCGCCGCGGCGCAGGCATCCTCGAGCCGCTGGGCGCCATCGCCGTGCTGCTGACCGCCACGTCGCTGAGCCTGTGGGCCACTGGAACCGACACGACCGCTGTCGACGGGGCCGACTGGGCGCACGCGGCGATCTCCGTCGTCGCCTACGTGCTGCTGGCCGTCGCCCTCGTCGCGCTCGGCACCGTGCGCGACCACCAGGCCCTGACCTGGATGGCGATGGTCGGCCTGGTCGTCTTCACGACCTTCCAGAGCTTCGCCGTCTTCGCACCCATCGTCACCGGCGCCTGGCTGTTCGTCGTGCTCGGCACCGTCTTCCTCGGCACCGGTTTCCTGTTCGACCGGGCCCGCCGGGAGCTGGTGCAGGCCCTCGACCCCGCCGACACCGCCACCGACACCGCATCGAAGGGAACCGACCGATGAAGATCGTCCTGACCACCGCGGTCGTCGCCACCAGCCAGCTCGCGCTCGTCGGCCTGGCCGTCGCACCGCAGCTCTCCGCCAGGATCGCCGGCGACACCTACCTGGTGCGGGTGGCACCGGTCGACCCGATCGACCCGTTCCGCGGCGCGTACGTCGCCCTCGACTACCCCGACCTGCGCCACGACAGGTCCCAGTCGCTCGTCGAGCCCGGGCTCGGTTCGCTGGACGACGGGGAGTCCGGCGACGTCTACATCACGCTGGTCGAGACGGACGGCGTCTGGATCGGCGAAGCGTGGTCGCGCACGCGGCCCGACGACGGCCCCTACCTCGCCTGCGACGACCGGTCGTGGCAGGTCCGGTGCGGCATCGAGAGCTGGTTCCTCCCGCAGGACGACGCCCAGGAGGCCGAGCACCTGCTGCGCGACGGCGCGGTCGCCGAGCTGCGGGTCGACGACCACGGCAACGCCGCCGTGGTCGACGTACGCGCTCGATGACCGGCACGGTCGCCGGGGCTCAGCCCCCGGCGACCGCCGGGATCACCGAGATCTGCACGCCGTCGGGCGTGGCGGTCTCCAGCTCGTCGAGGAAACGCACGTCGTCGTTGCCGACGTAGACGTTGACGAAGCGGCGCAGCTTGCCCGCCTCGTCGAGGATGCGGCCCTTGATGCCGGAGTAGCGGGCGTCGAGGTCGTCGAGCACGGCCGCGAGCGTGTCGCCCTCGGCGCTGACCTCGGACTCACCACCGGTGTAGGTGCGCAGGATGGTCGGGATCCGGACGGAGACTGCCATGGCTCGTTCCTTCGTGCTCAGAGGATGTCCGCCGCCACGAAGGCGTCGTAGGACGGGGCGATGGTGGCGGCCGGACCGACGCGGTCGGACACCGCGTCCAGCGTCTTGAGGCCGTGGCCGGTGTTGATGACGACCGTCTCCAGGGAGGTGTCGAGCTGACCGGACTCGACGAGCTTCTTCAGCACGCCGACGGTGGTGCCGCCGGCGGTCTCGGTGAAGATCCCCTCGGTGCGAGCCAGGAGCACGATCGCCTCGCGCACCTCGTCGTCACTGATGTCCTCGACCGCGCCGCCGGAACGGCGACAGATGTCGAGGACGTAGATGCCGTCGGCGGGGTTGCCGATGGCCAGGCTCTTGGCGATGGTGTCGGGCTTGACCGGGCGGATCGCGTCGGTGCCGGCCTTGTAGGCGACCGAGACCGGCGAGCAGCCGGTGGCCTGGGCGCCGAAGACCTTGTAGGGCTTGTCCTCGACCAGGCCGAGGGCGATGAGCTCCTTGAAGGCCTTGTCGACCTTGGTCAGCTGCGAGCCGGACGCGACGGGGATGACGATCTGGTCGGGCAGCCGCCAGCCGAGCTGCTCGGCGATCTCGTAGCCCAGCGTCTTGGAGCCCTCGGCGTAGAAGGGGCGCACGTTGACGTTGACGAACGCCCAGCCCTCCTCCTCGCCGGCGATCTCCGAGGCGAGCTTGTTGACGTCGTCGTAGTTGCCGTCGACCGCCACGAGGCGGTCGGTGTAGACGGCCGAGTTGACCTGCTTGGGCTTCTCGAGGTTGCTCGGGATGAAGACGACCGTCTTGATCCCGGCCCGGGCGCCGGCCGCGGCGACGGCGTTGGCGAGGTTGCCCGTCGAGGGGCAGGCGAAGACCTTGGCGTCGAGCTCGCGGGCCGCGCTCAGGGCGCAGGCGACCACGCGGTCCTTGAAGGAGTTGGTCGGGTTGGTCGAGTCGTCCTTCACCCACAGCTTCTCGAGGCCGAGCTCCCGGGCGAGGTTCTTCGCCTCGAGCAGCCGGGTGAAGCCGGGCTCGGTGTTGGGGCTCTGCTCGATGTCGTCGGGCACCGGGAGGAGCGCCTTGTAGCGCCAGATGTTGCGGGGGCCGGCGGCGATCTCCTCGCGGGTCACCGTCGGGAAGTCGTAGGCCACCTCGAGCGGCCCGAAGCACTCCGGACACGCGTAGAAGGGGCCGAGAGCGACCTCGTGCCCGCACTCGCGGCAGGCCAGGGCGCGGGCGTTGCCGAAGGCACCCTCGCGCAGGCCCCTCGACGGGGTGCCAGTGGTGTTCTCGTCCAGCAGGGTGCTCATGAAGTCCTCCTTCTCATCTGTCCCCGCGACTCTCGCTGGGGTCGGATTTGGCACCTGCTCCCGCGACTGCCGGCCGTGAGGCGGACAGGAGGCTCGCGGGTGGTTGCCGGGACTTCGTCGGGCCGTTCCCTCAGTCCCTCGTGATGAGCACGCTCAGCCTAGGCAGGCTGTCTCACGATGTGCACATCGAGTCCACGATGTGGTCACGACGGCGTCCGCGGAGCGGTCAGCGGCGGGCGGAAAGAGCGGTCAGGAGCTCCACGACGCCCTGGGGTCCGTCGACGACCACGTCGGCGAGCCGCATCAGGTCGGGTCGCTCGGTCGAGGCCGAGCACACCACCAGGCCGGGCAGGCCGTCGGCGCGCAGCGAGCGGACCGCCTCGAACGCCTCGACGTCGCCGAGGTCGTCGCCGCCGAAGACCACCCCGGTGGCCTCCTGCTCGGCGACGAAGGCCCGCAGGGCGTGACCCTTGTGCATGTCACCCGAGCGCACCTCGATGACGTTGCGACCGGGCTCGATCGTGAGGTGGTGGCGCTCGGCGAGGGCGGAGATGGGCTTCACCAGCCGCTCGAAGGTGCCGGTCGGGTCGTCCATGCGGCGGGTGTGCACGGCGACCGCGAGGCCCTTCTCCTCCACGTACGCCCCGGCGGCGCCGGCGCTGCGCAGGACGGACGGCAGCTCGCGCTCGAAGCTCGCCAGTCCGGCCGGCGGCCGCGGCGACCGGATGCGCTGCTCGGTGGCCGACCAGCGCTCGTTGCCGTACTGGCCGAAGACGAACAGCTCGGCGCCGCGGTCGAGCATGGCGTTGCCGAGCGCGTCGAGGTCGCCCATGGCGATGGCCTGGCGCGCCGGCCGACCGGTGATCACCGCGACCGCGCGCACCGCCTCGGCGAGCTCGAGCAGCGCGCCCGGGGCCGCGGGGTGCAGGCGGGCCGCCTCGGGGTCGTCGACGACGGGTGACAGCGTGCCGTCGAAGTCGAGGCCGACGACGACGCCATCGAGGACGTCGCGTACGGCGTCGTAGTGGGCGCGCGCGTCGTCGGAGGTGAACTCCATGGGTCAACCCAACCACGTGCGGCGCACGTGCGCCGACCCTGCCCGCGGTTGCATCGGGGCGAGGGAGGGCCGAGGGTCAGCGCGGGGCGTCGGCGGTGAGGATGATGGTGAGCCGGTCGCGCTTCATCACGCCGACGGCCGGCGCCGTGCGCTTGATCCCCAGGTCGAGGGCGAGCTGCTTGCCGGCAGCCTTGAGCCGGGGCGGGAAGTAGACGGTGCTGGTGGGGATGAGGCCCTGCCAGTTGTCCTCGCCGACCACGGCCCAGCCGACACCGGTGGCCTTCGCGGCGGTCTCGGCGGCAAGCCCCCGGATGCCGGAGTTGTTGTAGACCTCGACGTAGACCTCGCCCCGCTTGACCTGCGGCTTGGGCTTGGGCTTGGGCTCGGGCGATGGGGTCTCGGCCACCGTCGGGGACGGCTCGGCGCTGGGCGACTGTTCGGCGCTGGCGATCGTGGCCGTGTCGACGCGGCGCTCGGTCGGCGCCTGGTCGCGGGTCGCGACGAAGGTGATCGAGGCCATCGCGACGGCGAGGACCGACAGCATCACGAGCGGGGACGGGAAGGCGACGCCGCACTCGTCACGACGACGGGACGCGGGTCGGCCGGGGCTGGGGAAGGAGGCCATGGGGAAGGTGACCAATCGTGAGAGGGCGGGCCGTTGGGTCAGAGGTGAGTCACAGGTGGTGTCAGATCTCGAACCCGAGGCGGCGCGCCGAGCGCTGCCGCTGACGGGAGGCCCGCAGCCGGCGGAGGCGGCGTACGAGCAGCGGGTCGGCCTCGAGCGCCTCGGGACGGTCGATCAGCGCGTTGAGGACCTGGTAGTAGCGGGTGGACGACATGTCGAACTTCTCGCGGACGGCCTGCTCCTTGGCACCGGCGTACTTCCACCAGTGCCGCTCGAACTCGAGGATCTCGCCGTCACGCTCGCTCAGCCCGGCAGCAGTCGCCTGCTGGGCTGTGATGTGCTCGGCTGCGTCCATCGGACATCTCCTCCTCGACCCCACACCACCCGTGACCGGGTGGACGAGGACGAGTCTAGGCGACGAACGACAACGATGTCATTCGCCTCCGGCGAGTCGTCTGGACAAAACCTGCGGGGGTCTCGTGGAGCGCACCCGCCAGATCGGGGAGACCGGGACACCGCGGGGTGGTCTGCGTCTCACCGGCCGTCGCTAGGGTTGCGGGCGTGAGTGGAGCGGCGCAGGCAGACCTCGTGATCGTGGCCAACCGGCTGCCCGTGGACCGGGTGAGCCAGCCGGACGGCTCGGTGTCGTGGCGGCCCTCCCCCGGCGGGCTCGTCACCGCCCTCGAACCGGTGCTGCGGGCCAACGACGGCGCGTGGATCGGCTGGCCGGGCTCGGCCGACGACGACGAGTTCGAGCCGTTCGAGGAGAACGGTCTCTCCCTGATCCCCGTCGCGTTGAGCGCCCGGGAGGTCGAGGAGTTCTACGAGGGGTTCTCCAACGGCACGCTATGGCCGCTCTACCACGACGTCATCGCCAAGCCGGAGTTCCACCGCGAGTGGTGGGACTCCTACGTCGCGGTCAACCAGCGCTTCGCCGACCGGGCCGCCGAGGTGGCGGCCGAGGGTGCCACCGTGTGGGTGCAGGACTACCAGCTCCAGCTGGTGCCGCAGATGCTGCGCGCCTCCCGGCCCGACCTGCGCATCGGGTTCTACCTCCACATCCCCTTCCCGCCGGCCGAGCTCTTCTCCCAGCTGCCGTGGCGCCGCCAGATCCTCGAGGGGCTGCTGGGCGCGGACCTGATCGGCTTCCAGCTGCCGGGTGCGGCCGCCAACTTCGTACGCCTCGTGCGCAGCCGGGTGGGCCACAAGACCCACCGCGACACCATCTACCTCCCGGACGGTCGGCCCGTGAAGGCGACCGCGTTCCCGATCTCGATCGACACGGCCGGGTTCGAGGAGCTGGCCCGCTCGGAGGCGGTGGAGAAGCGGGCCGCCGAGATCCGCGAGGCGCTGGGCAACCCGCGGCGGATCTTCCTGGGCGTCGACCGGCTCGACTACACCAAGGGCATCTACTCCCGGCTGCGGGCGTTCGGCGAGCTCGTGCGCGACGGGCACCTCGACGTCGAGGACGCCGTCTTCGTGCAGGTCGCGACGCCCTCTCGCGAGCGCGTGGAGCAGTACCGCATCCTGCGCGACGACATCGAGATGCTCGTCGGGCGGATCAACGGCGACCACGGCAAGATCGGCAACCCGGCCATCCACTACCTCCACAACTCCTACCCCCGCGAGGAGATGGCCGCGTTCTACCGGGCGGCCGACATCATGGTGGTGACGCCGTTCCGCGACGGGATGAACCTCGTCGCCAAGGAGTACGTCGCCTGCCGGTTCGAGGACGACGGCGCGCTGGTGCTCTCAGAGTTCGCCGGGGCGGCGCAGGAGCTGCGGCAGGCCTGGCTGGTCAACCCCTACGACATCGACGGGATGAAGTCCGCGCTGCTCGATGCCTTCGCCGCGGAGAAGAAGGAGACGT
Organism: Nocardioides sp. P5_E3; assembly: GCF_054049275.1. Classification (NCBI taxonomy): domain Bacteria; kingdom Bacillati; phylum Actinomycetota; class Actinomycetes; order Propionibacteriales; family Nocardioidaceae; genus Nocardioides; species Nocardioides sp. P5_E3. The sequence goes on along the minus strand of NZ_JBFUMR010000005.1, from coordinate 168,712 downwards.
CCCGGCGGATGCGGGCGATGCGCAGGACCGTCGTCCAGCACGACGTCGCGAAGTGGGCCGCCGACTTCCTGCGCGAGCTCGAGGACCTGCCCGAGCACCACGACAAGACGGTGCGAGAGTCGCGCTCGCGCTGACCGCAGCCCTGCTCCCCGCTCGGCCCAGCCTCGGCGGACCGAGGTTCAGGCGGGGGTGCGTCGTGACGGTGCGGTCTCGTCCTGGGCGACCATGATCGCCTCGATCTCGCTCACCAGGTGCGCGCCGAGGCGCGGCCACGTCGGGTCGTAGCCGTAGACCTCGCCGAGGCCCACCGCGGACCGCGTCCCGTCGACGATGTCGATGTCGCGCGGCGAGATCAGCCCGGGGTGGACCACGCCGATCGCCTCGGAGACCTTGAGCAGGTCACGTCGCAGCGAGCGGACGTAGTTGGCCGCCCGCACGCTCTTGAGGCCGACGTCGAGGCCCCGCGTGTAGCGCGGGTTCTGCGTCGCGATGCCGACCGGGCAGTGGTCGGTGTGGCACTTCTGGGCCTGGATGCAACCGATCGACATCATCGCCTCGCGGCCGACGTTCACCATGTCGGCGCCGAGGGCGAAGGCGACGACGGCGTTCTCCGGGACGCCGAGCTTGCCCGCCCCGATGAACACGACGTCGTCGCTGAGGCCGGCGGTCGCGAACCGGCGCCACACCTCGCTGAAGCCGATGCGGAACGGGTAGGCGACGGAGTCCGCGAAGATCATCGGCGCCGCCCCCGTGCCGCCCTCGCCCCCGTCGATGTTGACGAAGTCGACGCCGCGCGTCCCGGAGCCCATCTCCTCGACGAGCTCGTCCCACATCGTCAGGTTGCCGACCGCCGACTTGATCCCGACCGGCAGGCCGGTCGCCTGGGCCACGGACTCGACGAAGTCGAGCATGGAGTCGATGTCGTGGAAGACGGTGTGGCGGCTCGGTGACACACAGTCCTTGCCCTCCTCGATGCCACGGATCTCGGCGATCTCCCGGCTCACCTTCTCGGCGGGGAGCATGCCACCGAGCCCGGGCTTGGCGCCCTGGCTGAGCTTGACCTCGATCGCGCGCACCGGTGCCGACTGCACCACGTCGACCAGCCGTGCCATGTCGAAGCGGCCGTGCTCGTCGCGGCAGCCGAAGTAGGAGGTGCCGATCTGGAAGACGATGTCGCCGCCGTTGCGGTGGTGGGGCGACAGGGCGCCCTCGCCGGTGTTCTGGAAGCAGCCGGCCATGGCCGCGCCCTTGTTGAGCGCCTCGATGGCCTTGCCCGACAGGGAGCCGAAGCTCATGCCGGAGATGTTGACGACGGAGGAGGGCCGGAAGGCGTGCGTACGACCGCGCGCGGCGCCCATCACCTTGGCGCAGGGCAGCACGATCTCCTCCTGCGCGTGCGGCATCGTGACCGCACCCGGCCCGGTGAAGGTGCGGTGCTTGATGATCGGGTAGCCCGCGAGCCCCTCGACGTCGTTGTCGGTGCCGAAGCCGAAGTAGTTGTTCTCCAGCTTGGAGCTGGCGTAGACCCAGCGCCGCTGGTCACGGCTGAACGGGCGCTCCTCGTCGTTGCTGGTGACGATGTACTGCCGCAGCTCGGGGCCGAACCTCTCCAGGAAGAAGCGTGCGTGCCCGATCACCGGGAAGTTGCGGACGATCGCGTGCTTCGTCTGGACCAGGTCGTGCACGGTCGTCACGGCCGCCGCCGCTGCCGTGCCGCCGAGGATGGCGTACCTCCACTTCATGACCCGTTCCTAGCCCTCCCGTCACGCGTTGTCGAGGACAGACCGTCCGGATGGAGGGGTCAGGCGAGCTCCCCGCGCGCGATGCTCACCCCTGAGTGGGTGGGGTCGCCGTCGTCGGGCTCGACGGAGATGTCGACGATGCGGTAGCCCTCGTCGATGAGGTCCATGGGGACGGCGAACTCCCCCTCGTCGCCCGAGGCGAGCAGGCCGATGGAGATCATCCGCTCGCCGTCGACGTTGATCAGCCACACCTCGTGCACGCCGGGCTCGTCGCCGAGCTCGCTCGCGCTGACCCGGATGGTGAAGGTGTCGTCGGTCTTCACGGCGCTCGCCTCGCCGCGCTCGGCGTCGCTGTCGAGGGCGGTGAGAGGGGTCGCGGCCACGACGGTCCCGGTCTCCGCCGGGGGGCTGACCGCCTCAGGAGTCTCGTCCGTCCCGGTGCCGAGGCGCCCGAGGCCGACGCCGGCGAGGAGGGCGAGCGCGGCGGCGACGCCGGCCAGCCACAGCGGCACGCCGCGTCGGGGCACCGGCTCGGTGCGGGCGGGCAGCGGCACCGGCGGGGCGTCGCCCGACCGGACCTCCGCCATCACCTTCGCGCGCAGCTCAGCGGGGGGCGGGACCAGGGCGTCGGCGCCGGCGCGGCGGCGTACGCCGGTGAACGCGGCGACCAGCCCTGCGCACTCGGGGCAGGTCTCGACGTGCTCCCGCACGTCGACGGGGCCGTCGGTGGGGTCGAGGGCGAGCCCGGCGAGCTGCTCGGGATCAACGTGACTCATGGCGCACCCCCTCGAGCTGCTGGTGGAGCTTCATCAGGCCACGGCGGACGTGGCTCTTCACGGTGCCGAGCGGCAGGCCGACCTTCTCGGCGATCTCGGCGTGGCTGTGTCCCTCCCAGAAGGCGAGGAACATGATGGTGCGGCGGGGATCCGGCAGGTCCTCGACGGCCTGCCGGACCACCAGTCGTTCGGCGACGTCCTCGTCTGCGGATTGGTGGGCGCCGGGGAGTGACACCACGGCCGCGATCCTGTCGGCGTCGCGGGCCCGGGCCGCTCGTACGTCGGCCACCTTGTGGCGCGCGATCCCCACCAGCCAGGCGGGGAGGGCGGAGGGGCTCGGGGTCAGCGTGCGCCGGCTGCGCCACGCAGCGACGAACACCTGCTGGGTGACCTCTTCCGCATCGTGTGCGTCACGCAGGGCACGGAGCGCGTAGGTGTGCACGAGGGCCGACCACCGGTCGTAGACCTCCTCGAGGGCGGTCTCCTCGCCCGCGACGAGTCGAGCGGCGAGCGCCTGGACGCCGGCGTCCTGCTCGCCCTCGAACGCCATCGCCTCGGTGACCACCGGGCCACCGTACCGGCGTGCCGCGCGGGCGGAGAACGGGATGATGGTCATCGCGCTCTCCGCCCGTCAGGCCTCCGTGCTGCCGTGCCTCAGAGGTCGATCGGGCGGAGCACCCGGTCGATGCCGTGGGCGACCTGCTTGTTGCCCTTGTTGAGGTCGAGGGCCTTGAGGATGGCCTTCGGGTCCTGGGCGTTCTTGTCTCGGTCCTTGAGCGTGACGCTCACGCTCGGCTTGGTCTTGACCTTGACGGTGATCTTCCCGCCCTGGGCGGTGGTCAGCTTGGCGCCGTTGGCCTTGAGCACCTTGTTGCTGGTGAGCGTCTTGCCCGGGACGACGTGGTAGAGCAGGACGGTCTCGATCGTGTCGACACCGGCGAGCTCGACGAGCGCGTCGAAGATCTTCTTCTCGCTCTTGATCGTCTTGCCGGTCAGGTCCTTGGCCAGCAGGCGGAACGCCTCGTCGGTGGGCGCGAAGACCGTGAGGCGCTGGCTGCCGTCGGCGAGCAGCGCGACCGGGGAGTCGGGCTTGGCGGCGACGATGGCCAGGGCGGCCTCGGTGACGATGTCGAAGTCGTTCTTGTTCTTGTCGAACGTGTTGCCGTCCGAGGTGAGGAGAGCGGCGAGGCTGTCCTCACCGGCGGCCTTGGCGCTCGCGGCGGGGGCCGTGGCCTGCACCGCGCCCAGGGCGAGGGCCGAGGCCGCGAGGATGGCGGGAACGCGTCGCTTCATGAGGAAGGTCCTTCCGTCAGGGGCGCCCGTTGGCGCCCGTCCCCCTGTTCTCGGGAGCAACCCCGCCACTGGATGCACCGACCCCGAAGTTTTCTCCACGTAGATTTCCCCCATGGACCTCATCCCCAAGCCCGACCAGGTGGTCGCCGCGGCCGGCAACGTCGCGCACACGCTGCTCTACGGCGGGCTGGCCGACCTGCGGCCGATGCCCCGGACGCTGATCGACGACGGCGAGCTGCGCGAGGTCTACCACTACCGACCGGCCGCGGGCGTCCCCCAGACCGGCGACCCGGTCCTGCTGGTGACGCCGCTGGCGGCGCCCTCGCTGTGCTTCGACCTGCGCCGCGACTGCTCCCTGGTCGAGCACCTCGTCACGCAGGGGCGTCCGACGTACCTGCTGGAGTACGGGCAGGTCTCGTTCAAGAACAGGTCGCTGGGCATGGAGCACTGGGTCGACGAGGTGCTGCCCGAGGCGATCCGCGTCGTCAGCGAGCACGCGGGCGGCCGCGGGGTGCACCTCGTCGGCTGGAGCCTCGGCGGGATCTTCACCCTCCTCGTCGCCGCGGATCGCCAGGACCTGCCGATCGCCTCGATCACCGTCGTGGGGTCCCCGGTCGACGTGACCAAGGTGCCGCTCGTCGCGCCGGTGCGGCCGCTGCTCAACCTGACGCAGGGCCGGGGCGTCATCACCCGCGCCTACCGGGTCCTCGGCGGCGTGCCTACCCCCTTCGTCAGCTGGGCCTTCACCGCCGCCTCCGCGCAGAAGATGCTCACCAAGCCGCTCGCGGTGCTGACCCACCTCGACGACACCGACTACCTCGCCCAGATGGAGGCGGTCACCCGGTTCATGTCCAACATGACGGCCTACCCGGGCCGCACGTTCGGGCAGCTCTACCACCGCTTCGTCAAGGGCAACGCCCTCGCGACCGGCAGCATGGAGATCGGCGACCGGACCATCGACCTCGCATCGATCTCGGTCCCGACGTTGGTGTTCGCAGGCAACACCGACGGCATCGCCCCGCTGCCTGCCGTACGCGCCGTGGTGCCGTTGCTGACCGGGTCGCCGCAGGTGCGTTTCGAGGTCGTGCCCGGCGGCCACCTCGGCATGCTCACCGGCCGGGCCGCCCGATCGACGACCTGGACCGCCATCGACGAGTGGGTGGACGAGTGGTCGCGCGGCCCGCTGCCGAAGGCCAAGGCGTCCCGCGGCACGATCGGCTCGAACCCCTCGCGCCGCTATGGGTCGGCCGGATCCCGCGCGCTGGGTGGACGATGAGCACGTCGGTCGACGCAGGGCGGCTGCCGCTCGGCGTACGCATCGGCTACGGCAGCGGCTCGGTCGCGACCGGGGCGTTCGGCACGGTGCCGGGCCTGATGCTCCTGCCGTACCTCACCGACGAGCTCGGCATCGCGGCGCTCTGGGCCGGCGTGATCGTCTTCCTGCCGAAGGCGTGGGACGTCGTCCTCAACCCGATCGCCGGGCGGGTCAGCGACCGCACGATCGACCCGGCCGGTCCGCGACGCCCGTGGCTGGTCCGTGCCGGGCTGATGCTGGCGGGGGCGTTCGCGCTGATCTTCGCCGCGCCCGACCTCGACAGCCGGTGGCTCGAGGCCGGGTGGGTGCTCGTCTTCTTCGTGCTCGCCGCGTCGGCGTACGCCTTCTTCCAGGTGCCCTACGTCGCCATGCCGGCCGAGATCACCACGTCCTACGACGAACGCACCCGGCTGATGACGTGGCGGGTCGCGATCCTCGCCTTCACGATCATGCTGGCCGGTGCGACGGCGCCGGTGATCCGGGACGCGGTCGGCGGGCGCGACGGATACCGCGTGATGGGCGTCGTGATGGCCACGGTCATCCTCGTCGGTGTCCTCGCCGCCTGGTGGGGCACCCGCCACGCGCCGATCGGGGCGGTGGGCGCCGGCGCCGGCACGCTGCGCCAGCAGCTGCAGGTGGTCTCCCGGGCCCGCGACTTCCGGGTGCTGCTCACCACCTTCGTCCTGCAGGCACTCGCCACCGGGTGCATGCTCGCCGGCGTCGCCTACGTCGCCGAGGACCTGCTGGGTCGCACCTCGGCGGCGACCATCCTGTTCGTCTGCTTCGTCGGGCCGGCGCTGCTGCTGACGCCCCTGTGGGCCCGCTGGGGTGAGCGCGTGGGCAAGAAGCAGGGCTACGTCGCCTCGTCGCTGCTCCTCGCCGCGGGCGCCGCCCTCGCCGTGCTGGCGCGGGGCGGCAACGACGTCTGGACGTTCGTGGCGACAGGCCTCGTCGGCGTCGGCTACGCCGGATGCCAGGTGTTCCCGATGGCGATGCTGCCAGACGTCGCCGCCGTGGACGCCGCCCGGACCGGGGAGAACCGGGCCGGGGTCTACACCGGCGTCTGGACGGCCGGCGAGACGCTCGGCCTCGCCCTGGGCCCGGCGCTCTTCGCCCTGATGCTCGCGCTCGGCGGCTACCTGTCGAGCGAGGGCCGCGACATCAGCCAGCCCGACTCCGCACTCACGACGATCGCGCTGGGCTTCTCGATCGTGCCGGCGATCCTGACGCTGGTCAGCCTCTGGTGGCTGCGCCAGTACACCCTCGACCCCGCCGAGGTGGCGGCGGCGGAAGGAGCAGTCCAGTGACCGACGCGATCCAGAGGCTCAATGCCCTCCAGAGCCGGGACCTGCCCGTGCACGGAGGCCGCACGCTGGCCTACGTCTACGACTCCGGCGACCCCGAGGTCGACCGTGTCGCCCGGGAGGCGGTCGCGGCCTACGCCGCCTCCAACGCGCTCGACCCGACGGCGTTCCCGTCGCTGCTGCAGATGGAGAACGAGCTCGTCGGCTTCGCCTGCGGACTGCTCGACGCCCCCGCCTCCGCGGTCGGGACGGTCACGTCGGGCGGCACGGAGTCGATCCTGCTGGCGGTCCAGGGCGCGCGCGACAGCCGCCCGGACGTCGTACGCCCGCGGATGGTGCTGCCCGCCACCGCGCACGCCGCCTTTCACAAGGCCGCGCACTACTTCGGCGTCGAGGCCGTCCTCGTGCCTGTCGGGCCGGACTTCCGGGCCGACGCCGCGGCGATGGCCGACGCCATCGACGACGACACGGTGCTGGTCGTGGCGAGCGCTCCGTCGTACGCCCACGGGGTCGTCGACCCGGTGACCGAGATCGCGGCGGCCGCGGCTGCCCGCGGGGTCCGCTGCCACGTGGACGCCTGCATCGGCGGGTGGGTGCTGCCGTACGCCGCCCGGCTGGGGCGTCCGGTGCCGCCGTGGACCTTCGCCGTCGAGGGCGTCACGTCGATCTCCGTCGACACCCACAAGTACGCCTACGCCCCGAAGGGCACCTCGCTCCTGCTGCACCGCGACGCAGCGCTGCGCAAGCCGCAGTTCTTCGCCTCCGCGGCGTGGCCGGGCTACACGATGCTCAACGCCACGACGCAGTCGACCCGCTCGGGCGGCCCCGTCGCCGGCACGTGGGCGGTCGTCGAGCACATCGGCGACGACGGCTACCTCGCGCTCGCGGAGCGCGCCCTCGCCGCGGTCGACGCCATCGTGGCGTGCATCGAGAGAGAGCCGGCGCTCCGGCTGGTGGTGGCGCCCGACTCCACCCTCGTGACCCTGGCGACCGACGCGTCCTGCGACCCGTTCACCCTCACCGACGAGCTGGTCGCCCGCGGGTGGTACGTCCAGCCACAGCTGTCCTTCGGGGATCACGGGCCGAGCATCCACCTGTCGGTGAGCGCCGGCACGCACCCGCACGTCGAGGAGTTCGCCTCGGCGCTCTCCGCCTCCGTGGCTGCGGCGCAGGCGGCCGGCCCGGTGGCCGTCGACCCCGGCGTGGTCGGGTTCATCGAGGCGCTCGACCCGACCGCGCTCGGCGACGACGACTTCGACGGCCTGCTCGCCGCATCGGGGCTCGTGAGCGAGTCGGCCGACGGCGAGCTCGAGCTGCCGAGCCGGATGGCGGAGGTCAACGCGATGCTCGACGTCGCGTCGCCGGCGATGCGGGAGGCGCTGCTGGTGGCGTTCCTCGACCGGCTCCAGCGACCCGTCCGCGGGGACGTGGGATGACCACCCCGATGAGCGCACTCGCCGGGCTGGTCGAGAAGGGGCTGGTGGCTCCCGACTGGGCGGAGGCGCTGGCGCCGGTCGACGAGCAGATCGCGGCGATGGGTCGCTTCCTGCGCGACGAGGACGTCGCCGGCCGGGGCTACCAGCCCGCCGCCGACCGGGTCTTCCGGGCGTTCCAGCGCCCGCTCGCCGACGTACGCGTCCTGGTCGTGGGGCAGGACCCCTACCCCAACCCCGCCCACCCGATCGGGCTGAGCTTCGCCGTCGAGCGGCACGTCTGGCCGCTGCCGCCGAGCCTGCTCAACATCTACGTCGAGCTGCGCGACGACCTCGGCATCGTGCCGCCGCGCCACGGCGACCTGTCGGCGTGGGCCGACCAGGGCGTGATGCTGCTCAACCGGACCCTGACGGTGCGGCCGGGCGACTCCAACAGCCACCAGGGCAAGGGGTGGGAGCCGATCACCGAGCGGGCCATCGCCGCGCTCGCCGAGCGCGGCGGTCCGTGCGCGGCCGTCCTGTGGGGCCGGCACGCGCAGAAGCTCAAGCCGTTGCTCGGCGAGGTGCCGTGCGTGGAGTCGGTCCACCCCTCCCCGCTGAGCGCCCGGCGAGGGTTCTTCGGGTCGAAGCCCTTCAGCACGGTCAACCGGCTGCTGGAGGAGCAGGGCGCCGAGCCGGTCGACTGGACCCTGCCGGCGTACGACGACGTCCCGGCGCGGTAGTCCAGTGGCGAACGGTCTCGCGGACGGCCCGCCGCCGACCACTTGCCACTGGACTACCGCGGGAATATAGTTGAACCAACAACTATTGAGGACGTCATGACCACTCCCATGCCTGCCCTGTATATCGGCCACGGTGCGCCGCCGCTGCTCGACGACCCGATCTGGTCCGGCCAGCTCGCGGCGTGGGCGAAGGACCTGCCGCGCCCGAAGGCGATCCTCATCGTCTCGGCGCACTGGGAGTCGGCGCCGGTGAGCCTGACCGCGAGCGGCGCTCCCCTGGTCTACGACTTCGGCGGGTTCGCGCCGAGGTACTACCAGATGACCTACGAGACCCCTGACGCCACGGCGCTGGCCCAGCGCGTCGCGGCGATGATGCCGAGCGGCGAGCCCGTGCACCAGCACGTGTCGCGCGGGCTCGACCACGGCGCGTGGGTGCCGCTGAAGATCATGTACCCCGAGGCCGACATCCCCGTGCTCCAGATGTCGCTCCCGACCGACGACCCGCACCGCCTGATGAAGCTCGGCGAGCGGCTGCGTCCACTGCGCGAGGAGGGCGTGCTCATCATCGGCTCGGGCTTCCTCACCCACGGCCTGCCCTTCCTCAAGGAGTTCCGCATCGAGGCCGCCGCTCCCGGCTGGTCGGTGGACTTCGACCTCTGGGCGGCCGACGCCCTCGCCCGCGGGGACGTCGACACGCTGTCCGCCTACAGGTCGAAGGCGCCCGGCATGCCGTACGCCCACCCGACCGTCGAGCACTACACACCGCTGTTCGTGACCCTCGGCGCGGCGACGACCGCCGACGAGCCGGGCATCCAGGTCATCGACGGCTACTGGATGGGTCTGTCGAAGAGGTCGCTCCAGGTGGCCTGACGGGCGCCGAGGGACGAGGCGACCGAGATCAGGCGAGGTCGAGTGCGCCCGCGGCCGAGGAACGAGGCCGCGACGGCGGGTACCGAGACCCGGCTAAAGTCGGTGCGTGCGCGTCCTCTCGATCCAGTCCCACGTCGCCTACGGCCACGTCGGCAACTCCGCTGCCGTCTTCCCGCTCCAGCGCCTCGGCCACGAGGTGTGGCCCGTCCTGACGGTGAACTTCTCCAACCACACCGGGTACGGCGCCTGGCGCGGGCCGCTGATCGCAGCGGAGGACGTCGCCGCGGTGATCACCGGGATCGGCGAGCGGGGCGCGTTCGAGACGTGCGACGCGATCCTCTCGGGCTACCAGGGCTCCCCGGAGATCGCCGACGTGATCGCCGACGCGGTGGCGCAGGTGAAGGCGGCCAACCCCGACGCGACGTACACCTGCGACCCGGTCATGGGCAACGCCACATCGGGCTGCTTCGTGAACCCGGCGATCCCGCCGAAGTACCGCTCGACGGTGATCCCGGTCGCCGACGTGCTGACGCCCAACCAGTTCGAGCTCGGCTTCATCACCGACCGTGACGGCCTGAGCGGTCCCTCGTCGCTCGACGACATCCTGTCCGCCGTGGACGAGGTGCGGGGTCTCGGCCCGTCGACCGTGCTGGTCACGTCGGTCGACCGCGAGGGTGCGGACGACGACGTCATCGAGATGCTCGCCGTCACCGCCGACGGCGCCTGGCTCGTCACCACCCCGCGCCTGCCGATGAAGGCCAACGGCTCCGGCGACATCACCGCCGCCCTGTTCACCGCACACCTGCGCACGACCGGCTCCCCCGCCGACGCCCTCGCCCGGACCGCGTCCTCGGTGTTCGCCGTCCTCAAGGAGACCCTCGACTCCGGCGAGCGCGAGCTCCGGCTGATCGCCGCCCAGGACGCCATCGCCTCGCCGGCCAACGAGTTCGCGGTGCAGCAGGTCCGCTAGTAGGACCTGCCGTCGGCGTAGCGCTGCCGCCGCCACGCCCTCCCGCGGCCCCTGTTGCGTGCCTTGAAGGTCGGCAGCTGGGAGTCGCAGTTGGGACACACCAGCCTCAGGTTCGCGCGCTGGTTGTTGCTGGCGTCTCCGTCGGCGTGGTCGAGGACGAGTCGGAGCTCCTGCCCCTGCCACGTCGTCGGGCAGCCGCAGATCGCGCAGGCACTGCCCTGCACCTCGAGCAGGTAGAACCGCACGTAGTGGCCGACGCCGCTGCCTGGCTGGGCGACCCCGGTCTCCAGCCAGCGGGCGATGTTGCGCTGGCGCTCCATCGCCCTCTGGCACCGGTTGCTGCAGAAGGACTTCTGGTGGCGCTTGGTCAGGGTCGCGCCGCACCCGAGGCAGCTCATGTCGCGACGCTAGGCCTCGCCACCGACATCCGAGCCGCGTGAGAGATTCGAACTCTCGCAACCCAATTTACAAGATTGGTGCTCTACCCCTGAGCTAACGCGGCGTGCGCCCGAGGGCGCGGCGGCCATCCTAGGTGAGGGAGGATGTGGCCCGTGAGCCTCCTCCACGACCCCCACCACGACGGGTCCCCGCTCTACGTCTCCGACGAGGCACCGGAGCTCGGCGCGACCGTCACCGTGCGCGTCCGCACGAGCGCGACCGACCCGGTCGAGGCGGTCTGGCTGCGGACGACGTACGACGCCGAGCCGGTCTTCCACCCGACGACGTCGACCACCACCGGCGACGTGGTGTGGTGGGAGGGCGAGCTGCCGGTGCACAACCCGGTCACGCACTACCGCTTCCTCCTCGTGCGCGCCCTTGCCGACGGTGAGGGCGAGCAGGAGTGGCTGACCGGCGCCGGTCTGGTGGGCCACGACCTGCCGGACGCCGTCGACTTCCGGCTGGCCGCCCACCCGCCCGCACCCGACTGGGGTCGTGACGGCGTCGTCTACCAGGTCTTCCCCGACCGCTTCGCGCGCTCGGCCGCGGCCGACGAGCGGGAGGTCCCGGACTGGGCGCTGCCGGCGGAGTGGGACGACGAGGTCGTCTTCGAGGGCCGCGACCCGCGCACGCCGATGCAGCTCTACGGCGGCGACCTGGACGGCATCACCGAGCACCTCGACCACGTCGCCGCGGTCGGGGCCGACGTGCTCTACACGACGCCGGTCTTCCCCGGCGAGAGCAACCACCGCTACAACGCGACCACCTTCACGGAGGTCGACGAGCTGCTCGGCGGCAGCGAGGCGTACGCCCGGCTGAGCGCGGCCGTCCACGAGCGGGGCTGGCGGATCCTGGGCGACCTGACCACCAACCACACTGGGGACACCCACGAGTGGTTCCTCTGCGCGGTCGACGACGCGCGCGACCCGCACCGCTCGTTCTACTACTTCGGCGACGACGGCACCTACGCCAACTGGATGGGCCACGGCACGCTGCCCAAGATCAACCACGCCAACCTCGACGTCCGCCACGCGATGGTCGACGGACCCAACTCCGTGGTCGGTCGCTGGCTCCAGCCGCCCTACGCCGTCGACGGGTGGCGCATCGACGTCGCCAACATGACCGGCCGGCTCGGTGCCATCGACGTGGCCCACGAGGTCGCCCGCACCGTGCGGGCCACGGCGGCCGCGCTGCACGACGACCCGTGGGTCATCGGCGAGCACAACCACGACGCCAGCGGCGACGTCGACGGCGACGGCTGGCACGGCACGATGAACTACTCAGGCTTCTCGTGGCCGGTGTGGTCGTGGCTGCGCGATCCCGGGTCGCCGGCGCGCCCGTTCGGCCGACCGGTGCCGGTCCCGCGTCGCGGGGGCGGTCCCGTCGTCGAGACGTTCCGGGCCTGGCAGGGCGCACTCGGCTGGCGCGCCACCGCGTCGAGCTGGAACATCCTCGGCTCCCACGACTCCGCCCGCATCCGCACCCTCGTCGGCGGGGACGCTGCCGTCCACCGCGTCGCCGCCGGGCTGCAGTTCACGATGCCCGGCGTCCCGATGATCTTCGCGGGGGACGAGATCGGGCTCGAGGGCGTCAACGGCGAGGACGCCCGCCGCCCGATGCCGTGGCACCGCCGCGAGGAGTGGGACGAGCAGACGCTCACGACGTACGCCGACCTGGCGCGGCTGCGGCGGGAGCACCCGGCGCTGCGCCGTGGCGGGCTGCGCTGGGCCCATGTCGACACCGACACCATCGCCTACCTCCGCGAGCACCCCGACCAGACCGTGCTCGTGGTCGCGCGCCGCGCTGCGGGCGGCGCGTTCACGCTGCCGGTCGGGCCGGGCCGGCACCTCTTCGGGTCCGAGCCGGGCGGCGCCGACCTCGCCACTGGCGCCGACGGCGTGGAGGTCGCGGCGTCGGCAGGTTCGCGACTCGACGTCTGGGAGATCACCGCGTAGCCGGTCCCGGCCCGACACCCCACACCTCGCCCTCGCACCTCGTGCGCGGCTAGGGTCGCGACCATGGCCATGCGGATCGTCGCCAGCCGGCCGGACCCGGCCATCCTCCGCCTGCCCTGGCACCTCCCGCTGGAGGAGTGGCCGGACGACGTCGTCGTCCCGCTGCCGCGCGGCCTCTCGCGCCACGTGGTGCGCATCGTGCGGCTCGGCAGCAGCGTCTACGCCGTCAAGGAGACCAACGACGACATCGCCTTCCGGGAGTACCGGATGCTGCGCGACCTCCAGCGGATGGGGATGCCGTCGGTCGTGCCGCAGGGCGTCGTCACCGGCCGCGAGAGCCGCGAGGGCGAGGACCTGCCCGCGGCGCTGATCACCCACCACCTCCGGTTCTCGCTGCCCTACCGCAGCCTCTTCAGCCGCGGGATGGACGCCGAGCACGTGCCCACGCTCATCGACGCGATCGTCGTGCTGCTGGTCCGGCTGCACCTCGCCGGCTTCTACTGGGGCGACGTCTCGCTGTCCAACGTGCTCTTCCGCCGCGACGCCGGGGCACTGGCCGCCTACCTCGTGGACGCCGAGACCGGCGAGCTGCACGAGGCCGTCGGCGACCGGCTGCGGGAGTACGACATCACCGTGGGCTGCGAGAACATCTTCGCCGAGCTGATGGACCTCAGCGCGAGCGGCGCGGTCCAGCGCCCCATCGACGGCTTCGCGATCATCGAGCACCTGCGCTCACGCTACGAGGCGCTGTGGCGCGAGCTGACCGACCTCGAGGAGTTCGGCGCCGACGAGATGTGGCGGATCGAGCGCCGCGTGGAGCGGCTCAACGACCTCGGCTTCGACGTCGACGAGCTCGACATCGTCACCGACCTGGGCGGCGACACGATCCGCATCCAGCCCAAGGTCGTCGACCTCGGCCACCACACCCGCGAGCTGCGCGACCTCACCGGCATGACCGTCGAGGACAACCAGGCCCGCCGCATCCTCAACGACGTCGCGTCGTTCGCCGCCCACTACGACCTCGGCCGCGAGGACCGCCACGTCGTCGCGAGCCGCTGGATGCACGAGATCTTCGAGCCGATCATGGCGATGATCCCGCCCGACGCCACCGGCAAGCTCGAGCCGGCCGAGATCTTCCACGAGATCCTGGAGCACCGCTGGTACCTCTCGGAGCAGGCCGGCCACGAGGTCAACATCCACGCGACCGCGCGCGACTACATCGACCGTTTCCTCACCGCCAAGCCCGACGAGGCGATCACGGGCCAGGTGTGACGGGCTCCCAGTCGCCGACCTGCCACGTGCCGTTGGTGCGCAGCCGCACCCACTGCAGCCCGACCGGTCGCCCGTCGGCGTACGTCACGAGGCTGACCTCGGCGTCCCGGCGCGGCTTGCTGCCCAGCGCGAAGGCGTACGCCGCCCCGCCGGTCGTGCCGTTGGTCCAGGTGTAGCCGGTCGCGTCGTCCTCGCCGTCCACGGCATCCGGACCGTTCTGCACGTGCGTGTGGCCGCCGACCACGAGGTCCACGCAGCCGCGGGCGAGCGCCTCGCGACCGAGGTTGGCGTCGTGGACCAGCATGGTGCTGATCCGCTCGCCGTCCTCAGCGGCGGCGCAGGCGCCATCGGCGAGCCGGTCGCCCACCTCGGCGAAGCTCAGCCCCGACTCGTCGCGCCAGCTGCCGAGCCCGCTGCTGCGCGGGTCGTCGACGCCGAGGAGGGTGCCGCCCCACGGGGCGTCGACCACCTCCCCGTCGAGCATGGTCCACCCGAGGTCGGCGAGGTAGGTGCTGACGAACGTGCCGTGGTCGTGGTTGCCCGCGACCCCGAAGCGGTCCCAGTCGTCGAACGCCGCCTGGAGCGAGTCGAGGCTGAAGGCCTCCCAGGGCTGGCCGGTCGAGGTGTCGTCGCCCGCGTCGAGCACGACGCTCGCCCCGGCGGCCTCGCCGATGGCGCGAGCCACCCGGTCCATCCCGATGTTGTCGTGCCGGTCGCTGACCAGCAGGGCGACGGTCTCGTCCTCCTCGGGCGTGCGGAGGCCCTGATCGGTCAGGTCTGCGGCCGCCTCCGCTGCGGTGGAGTAGAACTCCTTGCTCTTGTCGTAGGTGTCCACGGCGCTCAGCACCAGCCGCTTGCTCTGCGTGGTGACCGGCCCGGTGCGCACCTCGATGTCGCGGACCTCCTCGGGCAGCTCGACGTCGGGGCCGGCCAGGTCGGCCAGCGTCTGCCAGCTCCCTTGGTCCTCCTGGGTCTCCTCCTCGCTCTCCCACGGCTGCCACACGAGGAGCGGGAGCGCCAGCAGCAGCACCAGGGCGAGCAGGCCCTGCCTCGTCCCGAGCCCCCGGAAGAGCTCGCCGCGCCGGTGCCGGCCCAGGAGCAGGAAGACCGCGACCGGCAGCAACCCGACCGCCAGGCCGCGGAGGGCAGCCGAGAGCGCCATGTCGAGGACGACGTCCTGCACCTTCTCGGCCGGCACGGTCGGGTCGCTCGCGATCAATGCGTAGCGCTGGACCAGCTCCTCGATCGACCCGACCTCGGTCTTGCCGAGCGTCAACGTGACGCCGAGCGGGCCGATGTCGCGGAAGCGCAGGTCTGGCAGCAGCGGCCCGGTCTCGACCACGGCGTCGCGCGCCAGCGTGGGGCGTACGACGGTGTCGTGACCGACCAGAACCACGGTCCGGCTGCTGTTGAGGAACAGCGACACCGCCACGGCGAGCCCGAGAGCCACGCTGCCCACGAGCAGCACGGCACCGACGAGCAGCCGCCGCGGGGTGGATCCCATCGTTACGAGCGGGCCTGCGAAATCGCGTAGAGGGCGACCGAGGCGGCCACGCCGGCGTTGAGCGACTCGAGCTGACCGGCCATCGGGATCGAGACGATCTGGTCGCAGGTCTCGGCGACGAGCCGGCCGAGGCCCTTGCCCTCGGACCCGACGACGACCACCAGCGGGCCCTCGGCGAGGCCACCGGGTGCGACCAGCTCGGGCAGCGAGATGTCACCGTCGGCCGCCAGGCCGACGACCATGCAGCCGGCGTCCTGGTAGGCCTTGAGCTGGCGGGTCAGGTTGACCGTCTGGGCGATCGGGAGCCGCGCGGCGGCGCCCGCGCTGGTCTTCCAGGCCGAGGCCGTCATGCCGGCGGCCCGGCGCTCGGGGATCAGCACGCCGTGGGCGCCGAAGCCCGCCGCGGAGCGGACGACCGCGCCGAGGTTGCGCGGGTCGGTGACCGAGTCGAGGGCGACGACCAGCGCCGGCTCCTTCGCCTCGGATGCCCGCTCGAGCAGGTCGTCGGCGTGGGCGTACTCGTAGGCGGGCAGCCGTGCGGCGAGGCCCTGGTGGACGGCCCCGCCGGTCATCCGGTCCATCTCGTTGCGGGTGACCTCGAGCAGGGTCAGCCCCTGCTCGGCGGCGAGCTTGAACGCCTCGCGCATCCGGCCGTCACGCTCGGTGCCCTCGGCGACGTAGACCCCCGTGACCGGCACGCCGGCCTGCAGCAGCTCCACGACCGAGTTGCGACCGGCGGCCCACTCGGCCTCGGCGGTCGTACGCCGCTTGGGCCGCGTGGTCTTGTCGCGCTCCGCGCGCTTGGCCGCCTTGTGCGCCTGGTGGTAGGGCCGGTCCTTGGCCTTGGGCGTCGGGCCCCTGCCCTCGAGCCCCCGGCGGACCCGTCCGCCCGAGCCGGCGGTCGGGTTGCCCTTGCCCGTCTTCTTGATCGCGCCCTTGCGCTTCGAATTGCCGGCCATGTCACACGCTCCCCAAAACAATCGTCCACCGTGGGCCGGTCGAGGTGTCTTCGATCTCCAAGCCGGCCGCCTTGATCCGGTCGCGGATGGCGTCGGCGCGAGCCCAGTCCTTGGCCTCGCGCGCCGCCGTCCTCTCCTCGAGCAGTCCCTTCACCAGCGCGTCGACGACCTCGGTCAGTCGGTCGTCGGAGCCGCCGGTGGCCCACGCGGGGTCGGCGGGGTTGAGCCCCAGCACGTCGAGCATCGCGACCACCTCGCCGAACTTCTGGCTGAGCTCGTCGGACGGCCCGTCAGCCAGCAGCCGGTTGCCCTCGCGGACCGAGTCGTGGATGACCGCCACCGCGGCGGGCGTGCCGAGATCGTCGTCCATCGCCTCGCGGAAGGCGTCGGGCATCGAGGCGAACCACGAGCCGACGACGGGAGCGGCGCGGTCGAGGAAGTCCTCGAGGCGGCGGAACGCCTTGGCCGACTCCTCGAGCGCCTCGAAGCTGAACTCGACGTGCGAGCGGTAGTGGGCCGCCACGATGTAGTAGCGCAGCTCGATGCCGCGCACGCGCTCGAGCACCGACGGGATGAGCATCGAGTTGCCCAGCGACTTGCTCATCTTCTCGCCGGCGGTGGTGATCCAGGCGTTGTGCAGCCAGTACGACGCGAACGGGCGGCCGGCGGCACGCGACTGGGCCTGCTCGTTCTCGTGGTGGGGGAAGCGCAGGTCGACGCCGCCGCCGTGGATGTCGAAGGCGGGGCCGAGGTACTTGCCGGCCATCGCCGAGCACTCGATGTGCCAGCCGGGGCGGCCGGGGCCCCACGGGGAGGGCCAGGAGGCGGTCTGTGGCTCGGACTCCTTCTTCCACCCCTTCCAGAGAGCGAAGTCGCGGGGGTCGCGCTTGCCCCGCGGGTCGGCGTCGCCGGCGCGCTCCATGTCCTCCACGCGCTGGCGGGTCAGCTCGCCGTAGGACGCCCAGCTGCGGACGTCGAAGTAGACGTCGCCGCTGCCGTCCTCGGCGGCATAGGCGTGGCCGCGGGCGATGAGCTGCTCGATGAGCTCGACGATCTCCGGGACGTGGCCGGTGGCGCCCGGCTCGTAGGTCGGCGGCAGCACGTTGATCGCGCCGAGGGCGGCGTCGAGCTCGCGCTTCATCGCCGACGCGAGGGCGTACCAGTGCACGCCCTGCTCGGCGGACTTGGCGAGGATCTTGTCGTCGATGTCGGTGACGTTGCGGATGAAGTCGACCTGGTGGCCGGTGACGGCGAGCCAGCGGCGGAGCACGTCGAAGTTGACCGCCGAGCGCACGTGCCCGACGTGAGGCTCCGACTGCACGGTCAGCCCACATACGTAGATGCCGACCCGTCCCGGGGTGAGCGGGACGAAGTCGCGGGTCTCGCGCGTCGCGGTGTCGTGGAGCCTCAGGGTCACCGGGCAAGTCTAGGGCGAGCGGTCCGATCCTCCGGCTTCGGCGAGCGGCGCCGCCGGCCGAGGGATGTGACTCCTGAGACGTGTGGGACTTTCCGGGTTATCGTCGACCGGTGCTCCGATGTCTCGCGGTCCTCGCCCTTCCCCTGCTGCTGGCCACCACCTTCGCCCCCGTGGCGGGCGCCACCGAGGAGCCCGCGGCCCGGAAGCGCGCGACGCCGCAGGTCGACCTCACGTCGTGGAGCAGCTACGCCGACTTCAAGGCCGGCCAGCGCAAGGGCATCAAGCTGGGCCGCGGCCAGGTCTCCCTGCTGAAGGCCAAGCCCCGCACCGTCGCGGGCAGGTCCTACGAGGCGGGCACCTGGACGTCCCCGTGGGCCACGCCCGGCTTCGGCGCCACCGCGATCATCCCGTCGTGGGAGGCCACCACCCCCGGCCGCACCCTGGTGCGCGTGGAGCTGCGGGCGCAGGACGCCACCGGCCGCACCGGCACCTGGGACACGGTGGCCGACTGGGCGCGCACCAACCGCCCCGTGCCCCGCACCACCTACTCCGGCCAGACCGACGACCTCGGCCGGGTCAGCGCCGACACCTGGTTCGCCACCTCCGCCGTGACGGCGTACCAGCTGCGCATCACCCTGATGCGGCCGAAGGGGTCGAGCAAGGCCGTCAGCCTCGAGCGGGTCGGCGCCGTCGCCTCCGCCGACGCCTCGGCGCCGCGTGCCACCTCGCAGCCCGGGCCTGCGGCGGGCACCGTCCTGCCCGTGCCGACGTACTCCCAGATGGTCCACAGCGGCCACTATCCCGCCTGGGGCGGTGGCGGCGAGGCGTGGTGCTCCCCCACGTCGCTGGCGATGGTGCTCGCCTACCACGGCATCTCCCCGACCCCCACCGGCATCACGGCCGGTCACACCGACGCCGTCGTCGACCACACCGCCAAGATGGTCTACGACAACGGCTATCGCGGCACCGGCAACTGGGCCTTCAACACCGCCTACGCCGCCACGCTCGCCGGCGGCGACTCCTACGTCACCCGGATGCGCGACCTGCGCGAGGCCGAGGACTACATCGTCGCCGGGGTGCCGCTCATCGTCTCGATCGCCTTCGGGCGCAACCAGCTCACCGGCGCACCCATCTCCGCCAGCAACGGCCACCTGCTGGTCGTCGTCGGCTTCGAGGCCGACGGCGACGTCGTGGTCAACGACCCCGCCGGTGCGACCAACGCCGACGTGCGCCGCGTCTACGACCGGGCGCAGTTCGAGCGGATCTGGATCGCCGCCTCCGGCGGGACGGCGTACGTCGTCCGCAACAGCTGACATCGGGGAACCCGGGCCTGCCCTGAGCGAGAGCCGGCGTCCCCCGGTCGTCAGCCGGCGCTGAACTCGACCGCGTGCCAGCCCGTCGCACCGTCCGGGTCCGGGGACCGTACGACGCTGGTCTGGGTCTCGCCGTCCTTGCCGGTCGCCCGGACCCGGACCTCGTGGTCGCCCTCCGGCACGTCGATCGTCACGGCCCACTGCACCCAGGTGTCCACCGACGGCACCCCGCCGAGAGCGGCGCGGATCCACTCGCCGCCGTCGACCTGGACCTCGACGTGGTCGATGCCGGTGTGCTGGTGCCAGGCCACGCCCCCGAAGGACACGGGGCCGGCCGCGACGTCGTCCCCGGAGCGCGGGACGTCGATCCGCGAGGCGATCTTCACCGGCCCCTCGGCGGACCAGCCCTTCGTCGTCCAGTAGCCGGTCGACTCGGCGAACGTGCTCACCTCGAGGTCGACGACCCACTTGGTGGCCGAGACGTAGCCGTAGAGGCCCGGCACGATCGTGCGGACGGGGAAGCCGTGCTCGATGGGCAGCGGGCGGCCGTTCATCGCCACCGCGAGCATGGCGTCGCGGTCGTCGGTGAGGGCCTCGAGCGGGGTCGCGCAGGTCCAGCCGTCGTGCGAGGTCTGGAGCACGCAGTCGGCGTCGTCGGAGACGCCGAGGYCGGCGAGCAGGTCGGCGATGCGGATGCCGCTCCAGCGGGCGTTGCCCACCAGCCCGCCGCCGACCTCGTTGCTCACGCAGTTCAGCGTGATCCACGACTGCGTCATCCGGCGGGAGACCAGGTCGGAGAAGCTGAGGGTCAGCTCGCGGTCGACCATGCCGTGGATGCGCAGCGACCACTCCTCCGGCTCGATGGTTGGCTTCGCGATGGTCGTGTCGATCAGGTAGAAGTCCTCGTTGGGCGTCTCCCACGGCGTGATGCCGGCCAGGCCGACCGAGGTGCTCGCGGGCGCCTGGCGCCGGGTGACGCCGGGGATGCGGAGCAGCCGCCGGCTGACCTCGACGTGCCGGCGACCTGCTCCCACCAGTCGCCCGGCGACCGCGATGCCGATCGCGGCGACCGCCACGGCACCGGCGACCATGAGGAAGACGCGTCGCTCGCGCGACTCCAGGTCGGGCCGGCCCCGCCCCCGCTCGAGGGCGTCGGTGAGCGCGGAGTGCAGCGCCACCCAGGTGAGCAGGCCGACGGCGACCGGCAGGGTGTCGACCGCACCGGCACCCCGCTGGCTCAGGACGGCGGCCAGGCCCACGCCGGCGAGCGGGAACCAGACGAACAGCGGCCGGTACCAGCCGCCGCGGGCCAGCAGCCCCGCCAGCGCGAAGCAGCCCAGGAGGAGGAAGAGGACGACGCCGACGAGGAACGGCTTGTCGAAGTGGCCGAGGACCGAGATGGCCCGCTCGGCGATCGGTCCGGGCGTGAGCCGGATGACCACCTCCGCCACCGCCACCACGGGCGCGTCCCGGATGGTGAGGACCATGGCGGTCGCATAGCTGGTCGCCAGGCCGGCGAGACCGGCCAGCACTCCGGCGAGCACCCAGGGAGCACGGCGAGCGGTCACGGGTCCATTGTGACGGGCGGTCCGGCATGATGCCGACGTGACCTCCCCCTTCCCCACCCCCCGCATCGGCATCGGCACCGACGTGCACCGCCTCGTC
This sequence comes from Nocardioides sp. P5_E3, assembly GCF_054049275.1. Classification (NCBI taxonomy): domain Bacteria; kingdom Bacillati; phylum Actinomycetota; class Actinomycetes; order Propionibacteriales; family Nocardioidaceae; genus Nocardioides; species Nocardioides sp. P5_E3. The sequence goes on along the minus strand of NZ_JBFUMR010000005.1, from coordinate 147,764 downwards.
GCCGGCGTTCCCATGCACCTCGCCGGCCTGGCGTGGCCGGACGAGCCGGCCGGGCTCGAGGGTCACTCCGACGCCGACGTCGCCGCCCATGCCGCGTGCGACGCACTGTTCTCCGCCGCCGGGCTCGGTGACCTGGGCAGCAACTTCGGCACCTCCGCGCCCGAGTGGGCCGGGGCGTCGGGCGCCGCGCTGCTGGAGGAGACGGCCCGCCGGGTACGGGCCGCGGGGTGGGAGATCGGCAACGTCGCCGTGCAGGTCATCGGCAACGTCCCCCGGCTCGGCCCGCGCCGGGACGAGGCAGTCGCCGCCCTGACCGCCGCTCTCGAGGCCCCGGTGAGCCTGTCCGCCACCACCACCGACGGCCTCGGCCTCACCGGCCGCGGCGAGGGCGTGGCGGCGATCGCCACCGCGCTCCTCACCCGCTGAGGCGGCCAGCGTGTCGACTGCTGTCGTCATCCTCGCCGCCGGATCGGGCAGCCGGGTCGGTGCCGAGGTCAACAAGGTCCTGCTGCCGCTGCGGGGCGTCCCCGTGCTGGTGTGGTCGGTCCGCGACGCGCTCGCGCTGCCCGACGTACGCCGCCTCGTGCTCGTCGTGCGCCCCGAGGACCGCTCGGCGATCGAGTCGGCCGTCGCGCCCCACCTCGGCGACCAGGAGGTGCTGGTCGTCGACGGTGGCGCGACGAGGCACGCCTCGGAGTGGGCCGCGCTGCGGGTGCTCGCCCCCGACGTCGAGTCGGGCGAGGTCGACGTGGTGGTCGTCCACGACGGCGCCCGGCCGCTGGCGGGGCGTCCCCTGTGGGAAGCGGTGGTCACCGCCGCCCGCGAGGTGGGCGGAGCGATCCCGGTGGTCCCGGTGACCCACCTGCTGACCAAGGACCAGCGGCTCGTCGGCGAGCGGGTGGGCGGCGTGCAGACACCGCAGGCCTTCCGCGCCCGCGACGTGCTGGCGGCCTACCGGGCAGCGTCGGCCGACGGCTTCGAGGGCACCGACACCTCGGCGTGCGTCGCGGCCTACCGCGACGTCGAGGTCGCGGCCGTCCCCGGCAGCCCGCTCAACCTCAAGGTCACCTTCCCCGAGGACGTGAGGCTGGCCGACGAGCTCAGCCCAACGGGGCCGTGAGCGCGTCGAGGAGGCGTACGTCGTCGGGCGAGGACACCCGCCGACCCTCCGGTGGCGCCTCGAGCGTCTCGACCGCGTGACCGGCGGCTGCCAGGTCGGCGACCGCCCTGGCGAGGTCGGTCGACGGCCACCGCGGCAGCGATGCCAGCACGGCGGCCGGGACGACGAGGGGCGAGGCGACGGCCACCAGGGCGTCGCGGTCGAGCGTCTCTCCCACGACCTGTCCGGCCGCGCCGTCGGCGACCACCTTGACGGTGTCGGTCACCGGGCGCACACCCACGACGGGGCGCCCGGTCCCACGGGCGTGCTCGAGGCAGGAGGCGATGAAGGCCGGCGGCGTCATCGGGCACAGGGCGTCGTGGAGGACCAGGTCCTCCTCGGACTCGACGAGTCCCTCCCACGAGACGGACGCGTCGAGGATGTCCACCCCGGACTCGCCCAGCGCCCAGGCGGCGCAGGCCACCAGCGCCTCACCGTGGATCAGTGCGTAGGGCAGGGCGCCGCGGTCCTCGTCCAGAACGAGACCGAGGCCCCGGGGAACGTCGTCCCAGGGGCCTCGGCCAGCGTCGTCCACGCTCAGGAGGCGAGCACCTCGTCGAGCATGGCCTCGGCCTTGTCCTCGTTGGTCTTCTCAGCGAGCGCGAGCTCGGAGACCAGGATCTGCCGTGCCTTCGCGAGCATCCGCTTCTCGCCCGCGGAGAGCCCACGGTCACGCTCGCGGCGCCACAGGTCGCGCACGACCTCCGACACCTTCATCACGTCACCGGAGTGGAGCTTCTCCAAGTTGGCCTTGTAGCGGCGCGACCAGTTGGTCGGCTCCTCGACGTGGGCTGCACGCAGCACGTCGAACACACGGTCGAGGCCCTCCTTGTCGACGACGTCGCGGACGCCGACCAGATCGAGGTTGCAGGCCGGGACGCGCACGACCAGGTCCTGCTGGGCGACGATCCGGAGGACGAGGTACTCGCGGTCCTCTCCCTTGATCGTCCGCGTCTCGATCTCCTCGATGACAGCGGCCCCGTGATTGGGATAGACGACCGTTTCGCCAACGGTGAAAGTCATATGTTCAGTTCCCCTTCCTAGGTGAACATTCTAACACGGGTTCGAGGTACCTCCAGCCGCGTTTGTGCAGGTCAGAGGCCCTATGCGGGCTTGACAAGTCACCCGTTGCTGTGGTGCGAGCCCCCTGTCGACCCACCCCTGGGCCATACTGCGGCCCATGCCTCGGGCCCTTGCAACGACCCCGTCGCTGCTCCTCGTCCGGGCAGCCCACCCGCGCCAGGCGCTCGTGACGGCGGCCGCGCTGGGCACCGCCGCCGCCGTCGCCGGACGACCGCTGCGCGAGGTCGGCCTCGTCGCCGTCACCGTGCTGGTCGGCCAGTCGCTGCTGGGCTGGGCCGACGACCTCTCCGACCGGGAGCGCGACGCCCGACGAAGGCCCGACAAGCCGCTGGCCTCGGGCCGGCTCGACCCCGGCACGGTGTGGTTCGCGCTCACGTGCGCGTTCCTGCTCGTCGTACCCCTTGCCGTGGCCAACGGGCGCCGCGCCGGGGCGACCTACCTCGCGCTCCTCGTGGTCTCCGCGGTCGGCGACCGGTTGCTGCACGCACGGGCGCTGTCGTTCGTGCCGTGGATGGCGAGCTTCGCGCTCTACCCCGCGTTCCTGGCGTACGGCGGCTGGGGCGGGGTCGGCTCCCCGACGCCGCCCACGCCGGTGATGGTCGCCCTGGCGGCAGCGCTGGGGCTCGGCGTCCACGTGCTCCTCGCGCTGCCGGGCCTGGTGCACGACCACGAGGAGGGYGAGAAGTCGTTCCCGATGCTGGTGGCACTGCGCACCGGCACCCCTCGCCTCCTGCTGCTGGCGGGCGTGTGGACGGGCCTCGTCGTCGCCGCGATCCTGATCGCAGGGCGGACCGTCGGACTGACCTGAGTCGACGCTAGGCTGTCGGCCATGCGACTCCGATCCCTCGCGACTGCCGCCGCGGTCGTCGCTCTCGCCGTTCCGTTGACCTCGTGCGGGTTCAGCTACGCCACCGAGCGCGACTACACCCCCGCCGGCGGGGCCAACAACCGCGAGGGCGTGGTCGACCTGCTCTCCGCCGTGGTGGTCTCCAGCGCCGAGGGGTCCGGCACCTTCGTGGCCTCGCTGTCCAACAACGACAACGTCGACGAGCAGAGCCTCACCGGCATCTCCGGCGGTGACCCCGGCAGTGACGGCACGACCGTCGAGGCCGCCGAGTTCGAGCCCGTTGTCGTCCCGGCCGCCGGCCTGGTCAACCTGGCCGAGCCGCCGGCCGACATCGTCCTGACCGGCGACTTCGCCGCGGGCGACTTCCTCGCGCTGTCCGTCGACTTCGGCAACGGCGAGCGCGTCTCGCTCAACGTCCCCGTCGTCCCCGACGACTTCGGCTACTGGGAAGGCATGGACGCCTCATGACACACACGCTCGTCCTGCTCCGCCACGGCGAGAGCGAGTGGAACGCCAAGAACCTCTTCACCGGCTGGGTCGACGTCGACCTCACCGAGAAGGGCCGTGCCGAGGCGGTCCGCGGGGGCGAGCTCCTGGTCGAGGCCGGGCTGCTGCCCGACATCGTGCACACCTCGCTGCAGCGCCGGGCGATCACCACCGCCCACCTCTCCCTCGACGCCGCCGACCGCCACTGGATCCCGGTGAAGCGCTCGTGGCGCCTCAACGAGCGCCACTACGGTGCACTCCAGGGCAAGGACAAGAAGCAGACGCTCGAGGAGTACGGCGAGGAGCAGTTCATGCTCTGGCGCCGCTCGTTCGACACCCCGCCGCCGCCGCTCGACGACTCCTCGGAGTTCTCGCAGGCCGCCGACCCGCGCTACGCCGACCTCGGTGACGAGCTGCCGCGCACCGAGTGCCTCAAGGACGTCATCGCCCGCTTCCTCCCCTACTGGGAGGCCGAGATCGTGCCGGACCTCCAGACCGGCCGGACCGTCCTCGTGGCCGCCCACGGCAACAGCCTCCGCGCCCTGGTCAAGCACCTCGACCAGATCAGCGACGAGGACATCGCCGGCCTCAACATCCCCACGGGCATGCCGCTGGTCTACCGCCTCGACGAGGACATGCGTCCCACCGTCTCCGGCGGCGAGTACCTCGACCCCGAGGCGGCCGCGGCCGCTGCCGCAGCCGTCGCCAACCAGGGTCGCTGACAGCTTCCTCCGCCGGAGCGGTGGCCCACCCACGTCCCGGGCCTCCGGAATGTGGGTCCGGCACCGCTCCACGGAGCGGAAGCAGCGGCGTACGTCAGTCGCGCGGGGGCAGGTCGCCGGTGACGACGAAGACGACCCGGTTGGCGACCGAGACGGCGTGGTCGGCGATCCGCTCGTAGTAGCGGCCGAGCAGGGCGATGTCGACCGCGGCCTCGACGCCGTGCTGCCAGTCGGTCGACAGCAGCTCGGTGAAGCTGCGGCGCCGCAGCTGGTCCATCACCTCGTCGTCGCGGCCGAGCTCGATGGCCGCCTCGACGTCGCGGTCCACGATGATGTCCCGCACCCGACGCACCATGTCCTCGGCCGTGCGGGCCATCTGCTCCATGGTCGGGCGCAGCTCGTCGGGCACAGCGACCGACGGCACGCGCAGGCGGGCGATCTTCGCGACGTGGACCGAGAGGTCACCCATCCGCTCGAGCTCGCTGACCATGCGCAGCGCGGAGACGATCATCCGCAGGTCGCCGGCCACCGGCTGCTGCAGCGAGAGCAGCGCGAACGCGGTGTCGTCGACCCGTTCGCGGGCCGCGTCGATCGCCTTGTCGTTGCTGATCACCTGGTCCGCGGTGTGCACGTCGCCGCTCAGCAGCGCCTTGGTGGCCTCGCGTACGGCGATCTCGACCTGTCCGCAGATGTCGGACAGGTCGGCGAAGATGCCGTCGAGCTGGTCATGGAAAGCCTCACGCATGTCGGGCACTGTAGGCAGCCGAAGCGAACAGATGTGCGTGGTCGATGAACGAGGGGTGAACACTGCGTGCCGCCCGTCCATCCGGTCAGGACGCACGTCCGCGGTGCGTACGATGTGAGCGTGGATCCGACGACGCAGGCTGCCTTGGCTGCGCTCGTCGGGGCCATCGTGGCGGGCGGCGCGGTCCTCGCGTGGCACATCAGCGACCGGCAGCGCCACACGGCTCCCGAGGCGGAGCCGCCCGTCGTCCAGGCGGGCGTCGCGGCCGTCCTGAGCATCCTGCGCTCCAGCGCCGTGGTGGTCGACGAGTCCGACCACGTCCTCAAGGCCTCGGCGCCGGCGTACGCCTTCGGGCTGGTGCGCGGCAACATCGTCCTGCTGCCCGAGCTGCTCGACCTCATCGCGCAGGTGCGACGCGACGGGCAGATCCGCGAGAGCGACATCGACATGCCCGCGCTCGACGGCGGGTTCACCCGCACGCTGACCGCGCGGGTGGCGCCGCTCGGAGCCCGGCTGGTGCTGGCGCTCGTCGAGGACCGCACCCGCGAGCGCCGCGTGGAGGCCGTCCGCCGTGACTTCGTGGCCAACGTCAGCCACGAGCTCAAGACCCCGGTCGGCGCGATCCGCCTGCTCGCCGAGGCCGTCACCGACGCGGCCGACGACCCCGAGGCCGTCCAGCGCTTCGCCGGGCGGATGCTCACCGAGAGCGACCGGCTCTCCAAGCTCGTGCAGCAGATCATCGAGCTGTCCCGGCTGCAGGGCCACGACCCGCTCGAGCGGCCCGTCATGGTCGACCTCGACGCCGCGGTCGCGACCGCCGTCGACACCAGCGCCATGGAGGCGGCCGCCAAGCAGATCACCGTGGAGTCCCGCGGCGAGCCGGACCTGGAGGTCTTCGGGTCCCAGGAGCAGATCGGCGCCGCGATCAGCAACCTCGTCGCCAACGCGGTCGCCTATTCCAACGCAGGCTCGCGCGTGGTCGTCACGACCCGGTCCGAGGGCAACCACGTCCAGATCTCGGTGGTCGACCAGGGCATCGGCATCCCGGCCGGCGACATCGACCGCATCTTCGAGCGCTTCTACCGCGTCGACCCCGCGCGCCACCGCTCGACGGGAGGCACCGGCCTCGGCCTCTCGATCGTCAAGCACGTCGCGGCCACCCACGGAGGYGACATCGCCGTGTGGTCGGTGCAGGGACAGGGCTCGACCTTCACCCTCACGCTCCCCCGCGGCTCGGAGCCCGCCCCGGGCACCGGCAGCACCACCACCCCGGTCGAGGTCGTCGCCCCCGTGCGGCCCTCCGCCGGCACCGATCCCGGACCACGCAGAGCACAGCAGGAGACCAATAGATGAGCACCCCTCGATGTTCTTCGCCTCCCCCGCTTCGCTCCTCCGCCGAACAACATCGAGGGGACCCCGCATGACCCGCGTACTCGTCGTCGAGGACGAAGAGAGCTACAGCGACGCCCTCGCCTACATGCTCCGCAAGGAGGGCTACGAGGTGGCGATCGCCGCCGACGGCAACACCGCCCTCACGGAGTTCGACCGCTTCGGTCCCGACATCGTCCTGCTCGACCTGATGCTCCCCGGGATCCCCGGCACGGAGGTCTGCCGGCAGATCCGCCAGACGTCGTCGGTCCCGGTGATCATGGTCAGCGCCAAGGACGACGAGGTCGACAAGGTCGTGGGGCTCGAGCTCGGCGCCGACGACTACGTCACCAAGCCCTACTCGCCGCGCGAGCTGGTCGCCCGCATCCGCGCCGTGCTGCGTCGCGGCCACGAGCCCGACCTGATGCCCGACACCCTCGAGGCCGGCCCGGTCCGGATGGACGTCGAGCGCCACGTCGTCACCGTCGACGGGACCGAGCAGCGGCTGCCGCTCAAGGAGTTCGAGCTGCTCGAGATGTTCCTGCGCAACCCCGGCCGCGTGCTCACCCGGGGCCAGCTGATCGACCGCGTGTGGGGCTCGGACTACGTCGGCGACACCAAGACGCTCGACGTGCACGTCAAGCGGCTCCGCGCCAAGCTCGAGCCCGACCCGGGCGAGCCGAAGTACCTCGTCACCGTCCGCGGCCTGGGCTACAAGCTGGACCTCTGACCGAAGGGAAGAGTCAAGCCCGCCGCGCTGGGCAGCGAGGGACGTGTCGAGATCTCCGATCTCTGAGGGGTGACGGGATGTCGGCGTACGACGTCCGAAAAGCGCTGGCGGCCAGTCATGACCGTACCTAGCCTTGACTTGTGACGACCACGACCCCGACCGCCGCGAGCGAGCCCACCACGACCTCCCCCGCCCCGTGGCTGCCGGTCGCCGCCGGCGCCGTCACGCTGGTCATGTGGGCGTCGGCGTTCGTGGTGATCCGGCACGTGGCGCACGACGTCAGCCCCGGCGCGCTCGGATCGGGTCGCCTGCTGGTCGCCGCGCTGGTGGTGCTGCCGCTGGTGCTGCGCCGCGGCTGGGTGCGCCCCACCCGGCGTGAGTGGACCCTGCTGGCGGCCGGCGGCATCGGCTGGTTCGGCATCTACAACCTGGCCCTCAACGCCGGTGAGCGCCACGTCGACGCGGGCACCGCCGCGATGATCATCCAGATCGGCCCGGTCATCGTCGCCCTGCTCGCGGTCCCGCTGTTCGGCGAGCGGATGCACGGGTGGCTGCTCGGTGGCATGCTCGTCGGCTTCGCCGGCGTCGCGGTCATCGCCCGTGGGTCCTCGACCGACGCCGACGCCAGCCTCCTCGGAGTGGGCCTCGTGCTCGTCGCGGCGGTGATGTACGCCGTCGGGGTGCTGACCCAGAAGGTCCTGCTGCGCCGGCTGCCGTCCGTGCAGGTCGTGTTCGTCTCGTTCATGATGGGCGCGCTCATCTGCCTGCCCTTCTCCAGCGACCTCCCGGGCATCGTCGCCAACGGGGGCGCCGAGCTGTGGTGGATCGTCTACCTGGGCGTGTTCCCCACCGCCGTCGCCTTCACGACGTGGGCCTACGCGCTCACCCACACCGACGCCGGAGCCCTGTCGCTGACGACGTTCCTCGTGCCGGGCATCGCCACGCTCGTGGCGTGGCTGACCATCAACGAGGTGCCGCCGACCCTGAGCTTCGTCGGCGGCGCGCTGGCCATCGTCGGCGTGCTGATGACGCGCCGGAAGCCGCGGGTGGCGCGCTAGGGCGTGTCTCCCAAGTCTCGGCCGTTGCGAGCGGCGTCAGGGACGTGCGATGGCAAGGCGGAGGAGGGAGACATGGCGGAGCCATGGCGACTGACGACAACGCAGCCAGCGTGCGTTCATGACGCCGCGCAGCAGGCCATGGACTTGAGGGACACGCGCTAGGCCTCGAGCCAGCCGCGGAACGCCTCGAGGTTGCGGGTCGACTCGCCGCGGGAGATCCGCCACTCCCACTCCTTGCGGATGGACGTGGCGAACCCGAGCTCCAGGATCGCGTTGAACGACTCGTCGGCGTTCGCGAGCACGGAGCCGAGGATGCGGTCGAGCTCGTCGGGGTCGACCGAGGCCAGTGGCAGCCGCGCCTCGAGGTAGATGTCGCCGTGGCGGTCGACGGCGAACGAGACGGCGTACATCCTGAGGTTGCGCTCCAGCAGCCAGCGGTGGACCCGCGCGTGGTTCTCGTCGGGGTTGCGGCACACGAAGGCGTGCACGCCCAGCGCGTGGGCGCCGACGTCGAGGCGCACGGGCGTCTGGAGCTTCTTCTCCCCCGGCAGCGTCAGCGAGAAACGCGCTCCCTCGACGCCCTCGCGGGCGGTCTCGTCGTGCTCGATCTCGTTGGCGACGAGGTAGTCGCGGACGGCGTCGACGGCCGTCGCGGTGGCAGACGGGGACGGGGCGCTCATGAGGCCATCTCAGCACGCATGCGCCCGCTGGCACGCTCGTAGGCGTCGAGCGTGCGGGCGGCGGTGCGCTCCCACGAGAAGTCCTGCGCGTGGGCCACGGCGCCGCGGCCGAGCCGCTCGACCAGCTCCGGGTCGTCGATCAGGCGGCGCAGGACGGCGGCCCAGTCACGGGGCTCGTGGGTGTCGACGAGGATGCCGCTCACCCCGTCGCGCACCACCGTGGTGAGACCGCCGACCGCGGCGGCCACCACCGGGGTGCCGGTCGCCTGGGCCTCGACGGCGACGAGGCCGAACGACTCGTTGTACGACGGGACCGCCACCGCGGTGGCGGCCGACGTCCACACGGCCAGCTCGGCCTGGCTGACCGGCGGGACGAACCGCACCACGTCGTCGATGCCGAGGTCGGTCGCCAGGTCGGCCAGGGCCGTGGGGTGCTCGAGCCCGGAGCCGGACGGTCCGCCCACCACGGGTACGACGAGCCGGTGCCGCAGGGACGGGTCCTGCTCGAGCAGCACCGCGACCGAGCGGAGCAGCACGTCGGGTGCCTTGAGGGGCTGGATCCGGCCGGCGAACAGGAGCACGGCCGCGTCCTCGGGCAGGCCGAGCTCGCGGCGGGCCGCCGCCCGGCCGCGCGGGGCGAAGACCGAGAGGTCGACGCCGGGGTGGATCACCTCGACGGCGTCGGGGCAGGCGTCGTAGAGGTCGATGAGCTGGCGGGCCTCGGTGTCGGTGTTGGCGACGAGGAGGTCGGCGGCCTCCACCACCTGCTCCTCGCCGATCACGCGGGACACGGGCTCCGGGGTGTCGCCGTCGGCCAGCGCCTCGTTCTTGACCTTGGCCATGGTGTGCATCGAGTGCACGAGGGGGACGTTCCACCGGTCCCGGGCGAGCGCGCCGACCTGGCCGGAGAGCCAGTAGTGGGAGTGGACAGCGTCGTAGTGCCCCAGGGGCTGCATCGCCTCCGTGCGCAGCACCTCGCGCGCGAAGGTGCACAGCTGACCGGGCAGCTCGCCCTTGGTGAGCCCCTCGAACGGGCCGGCGGCGACGTGGCGCACGAGCACGCCGTCGGCGGCCTCGACGACCTGTGGGAGGGACGAGGAGGTGGCCCGCGTGAAGACGTCGACCGCGATGCCCTGGGCGGCCAGGCGTCGCGAGAGCTCGATGACGTAGACGTTCATCCCGCCGGCGTCGCCCGTCCCGGGCTGGTCCAGCGGTGAGGTGTGCAGGCTGATCATCGCGACCCGCTCGCCCACGTTGCCTCCTCGAGACCTCGACTGCGTGCCCTGGTCAGGGCACCTCAGGCACAACCCCGGGAGGTCCGCTGGGATTCCCTCGTGGATTCCCGCGGGTCAGCGGGCGTGGGCGCCGGCCGGGCGACGGCTGGCCGAGCGGCCCCGGCCGCGTGCGAGCGCGAGCCCGCCGAGGACCACCGCCACGACGCCCCAGAAGCCGTCGTACCAGGACGCGCCGTCGGGCCGGAACGCCTCGATGACCGACAGCGCCAGGAGGGCGGACGCGACGCCGACGACGGCGCGCACGGCCACGGCGTCACCCTTCACGAGCGTGGTTCCGAAGACGGCAGACGCTGCCATCAGGCACGCGAGGCCGATGACGTGCAGGACGTCGAGGACGGAACCGTCGCCGCCGCCGAGCAGCGCGTGCAGGATCCACAGCACGCCGCCCAGGACAGCGAGCGACGCAGCGAGCTTCGCAGGAGGCATCGGGCGAGTGTGCCACGTCTCACCCCGATGGGCGGTCCTGGGGCCGTCGAGCAGACCCTCGGGCCGGTCCCTCAGGGCTCGTCGGTGCCCTGGTGGAAGCGCTGCTGCCACGGTCCGCCGGCGCGCACCCAGAGGCTGCTGCGCAGCGTCGACCGCTCGTCGGCCAGCGCGCGCCAGAGGAGCAGGATCGTGTCGCGGTCGACCCGCTCGACCGACACCACGTCGAGGCTCACCGGCTCGATCGGGCCGACCTGGGCGAGCAGGTCGTCGCGGGTCCACAACCGACCCGAGCGCCCGACCTCCTGCCACTGCGGGTGGAGCAGGGCCGCGACGGCGGCCCGGTCGCCGCGCACCTCGTCGCTCAGCAGCGCCCGCTCCATCGCGACGACGTGCTCCTCGGCGGTCGACTCCACCTGCCCGGCCTGGTCGGCGAGGTCGCTGAACAGGTCGGGCTCCTGCTCGACCTGCCCGACCGTCGCGGCGGGGTGGGCGGTGCTGCTGCCGGCGAAGCCCGGCCCGGCATCGGGCTCCACACCGCGCTGGTAGGCCGACGCAGCGGCGTTGGCGCGCTTGTCGGCCGCCTCGTTGAGCTCGTGGCCGGCGTGGCCCTTGACCCACTCGAAGCGGACCCTGTCGCGCCGGCCGTCCATGGCGGCGTCGAGGGCCTTCATCAGCTCGACGTTGAGCACCGGCTTGCCGTCGCTCTTCTTCCAGCCCTTGCGCTTCCAGCCCGGCATCCACTTGGTGACGGAGTCGATGACGTACTTGCTGTCGCAGAACACGTGCAGGTCGTCGTCGACGTGGGCCGTCTGCTGGAGGAGGTCGAGGACCGCCATCAGCTCGCCCATGTTGTTGGTGCCGCGCGGCCAGCCGCCGGACGCCCAGCAGTCGTCGTCGACGTACCACGCCCAGCCGGCAGGGCCGGGGTTGCCGAGTGCCGAACCGTCGGCCGCCGCGAAGATCACGGGCACATCTTGGCAGGATGGCCGTATGAGCACTGACAGCACCCAGCCCCGCACCGCCGTCGTGACCGGGGCCTCGAGCGGCATCGGTGCCGCGACGGCCCGCGCCCTGGCGGCGGCGGGCTTCCGCGTCGTCTGCGCCGCCCGCCGCACCGATCGCATCGAGGACCTCGCCGCCGAGATCGGGGGCGAGGCCATCACGTGCGACATCACCGACCAGGCGTCGGTCGACGCGCTCGCCGCGGCGGTGCCGGCCTGCCACGTGCTGGTCAACAATGCCGGCGGCGCCGTCGGGGTCGACCGGGTCGACGGGGCCGACCTCGACGCCTGGCGCTGGATGTACGACGTGAACGTCCTCGGCCTCGTCCGGGTGACCAAGGCGCTGCTGCCCGCCCTCCGCGCCAGCGGCGACGCGGTGATCGTCAACGTCGGGTCGACGGCCGGGCGCTGGGCCTACGAGGGCGGCGCGGGCTACACCGCCGCCAAGCACGGCGTGAAGGTGGTGACCGAGACGCTGCGGCTCGAGCTCAACGGCGAGCCGGTGCGCATCAGCGAGGTCGCCCCCGGGATGGTCCGGACCGACGAGTTCTCGCTCGTGCGCTTCGACGGCGACCAGGAGAAGGCCGACGCGGTGTACGCCGGCGTCGACCAGCCGCTGCTGGCCGAGGACGTCGCCGACGCCATCACGTGGGTGGCCACCCGGCCCTCGCACGTCGACATCGACGAGCTGGTGATCAAGCCGCGTGCCCAGGCTGCGGCACACAAGGTCCACCGCTCCTGACGCCCGGGCCCGTCGCCGGACGCCTGCGCAGCAGGCGAGACGGCGGCGGGCGCGGGCGTGTGCATGGAAGACTGCCGCGCGTGAAGACCATCGGACTCGTCGGCGGCATGAGCTGGGAGAGCAGCGCGGTCTACTACCGCGACCTCAACCTCGGGATGCGGGAGCGCCTCGGCGGGCTGTCCTCACCCAGGCTGGCGCTCACGACGGTCGACTTCGCCGAGGTCACCCACCTCGAGGACGACGAGCACTGGGACCAGGTGGGGACGCTCCTCGCCGACGCCGCCCGCGGGGTCGAGCGGGCCGGTGCCGACTTCCTGCTGCTGTGCACCACGACGTTCCACAAGGTCGCCGACCAGGTCGAGGAGGCCGTCGGCATCCCGCTGCTCCACCTCGGCGACGTCGTCGCGGAGGCGGTCAAGGCCGCGGGGGTCGAGACCGTCGGGCTGATCGGCACCAAGGTCGCGATGTCTGAGCCGTTCTTCGTCGACCGGCTGGAGGCCCACGGCCTGTCGGTCGTGGTGCCCGACACCTCCCACCACGACTTCCTCAACGACGCGATCTACGAGGAGCTCGTCCACGGTGTCGTGCTCCCCCGCACGCGCGGCCGGGTCGTGTCGATCATCGAGGAGCTGTGGGACGCCGGCGCCGGCGGCGTGCTGCTCGGGTGCACCGAGCTCGAGCTGCTGGTCAAGCAGGCCGACGTCGAGCTGCCGGTCTTCCCCTGCACGACGCTGCACGTCCAGGCCGCGCTCGACGCGGCCCTCGCCTGAGGCTTCGTGACGGTCGCTCCGCGACCTCCTCAACCAGCGGACAGCGGCAGGCCGTACGCCGTCGAGAGCCAGCGCAGGCTGGTCCACGCGGGCGAGAGCAGGTCGGTCGCGCCGGCGGACGCCGGCAGGCCGACCCGGAGCACCTGGGAGCGGGCTCCCTCGGTGCTGACCAGCAGCTCGTCCCCCGCGAGGGCGATGCCCTCGCCCTGGTCCTGGTCGGGCAGCGGCCACGACTCGACGCCCTGCCACGACGGGAACGCCGACAGGTGGGCCGTCGTGTAGGTGCGCATGACCACCCCTCCCCCGCCCGGCAGGAAGGTGGCGTCCGTGACGAGACCCGGCGCCTGGCCGACCTCGGTCAGGCGGTTGGGCCGGTCGGCGCGCAGCCGATGCGGGGCGGCGTACACCGTGCCGGAGAAGACGCCCTTGGAGACGAGGAAGAGCTGGCCGGTCACGGGGTGGCTGACCAGCGCCTCGGCGTCACGCGCGCCGTCGGGGTAGACGAGCTCGTAGGCCTCTGGCACGACGTCGCGGTCGCCGCGCCCGACCGACACGCGGAGCACCGACACCGACGCGCGGGCGTGCTGGTTGTCGCCGATGTCGGCGACCCACACGTGGCCCGGGCCGGCGGGGGCCAGGGCCTCCACGTCCTCGGGATCGGTCGCCCACCTGGTGACGCCGACCGTGGCGCCGGTGGCGGGGTCGACGGCGAAGACCCGGCCCGAGTCGCCGGAGTCGTTGGTGGTCACGACGAGGCCGTCCACGGCGACCAGCCCGCTGGACTCGACGATGTCGGGGTCGGTGAACCGGAAGGCCACCTCGTCCGCCGCGTCCGGGACGCCGGCAGCGGCACCGAGGAGGAACGGGACGGTCACGACCGCACCCAGCAGCAGATGCGTCCCCTTCACCCCGACACCGTAGTCGTGGGCCGTTCGTCGTACCCGGACGACCACTCGCCGCGCCTCCTCCTCAGGTGTGGGGACAGGTCGACCACCCGTCCGTAACGTGACGCGGGTCATCTCGGGAAAGGATGCGCATGTCGCGCCTCGACAAGCAGGCCATCGTCGCCGGTCCGGGCTACAGCCGTTGGCTGATCCCGCCGGCCGCGCTGGCCGTCCACCTCTCCATCGGCCAGGTCTACGCGTTCTCGGTCTTCAAGAACTCCTTGGTGGCCGACTTCGACACCAGCCTGACCGCGATCGGGTGGGTGTTCTCGCTCGCGATCGTGATGCTCGGGCTCTCCGCCGCGGTGCTCGGCACCTGGGTGGAGCGGTCCGGGCCCCGCAAGGCGATGCTCGCGGCCGCCCTCTGCTGGGGCACGGGCTTCTTCGTCGGCGCGGCCGGCATCGCGACCGCCCAGCTGTGGCTGCTGTACCTCGGCTACGGCGTCATCGGCGGCATCGGCCTCGGCATCGGCTACATCTCACCGGTCTCGACGCTCATCAAGTGGTTCCCCGACCGGCCGGGACTCGCGACTGGCCTGGCGATCATGGGTTTCGGCGGCGGCGCGCTCATCGCCGCACCACTCTCCAATCGGCTGATGAGCGCCTTCGACCCCGGGTTCGTGCCCACCGAGCCCGGCGCGGTGGCGTCGGGCTCGGCCCTGTCGCAGACCTTCATCACGCTCGGCGTGGTCTACACGGTGTTCATGCTGATCGGCGCCGCTCTGATCCGAGTGCCACCCGGCCATGGCGACGACCAGACTGCCGAGCACTCGCCCGGCACCAACGGCGCGCTCGTGCGCGCGTCGAATGCCGTCCGGACCCCCCAGTTCTGGTTCCTGTGGGTCGTGCTCTTCTGCAACGTCACCGCCGGGATCGGCATCCTCGAGCAGGCCGCACCGATGATCCAGGACTTCTTCCGGGTCGGCGGGGTCAGCTCGATCTCGGCCGCGGCGGCGGCCGGCTTCGTCGGCGTGCTGTCGCTGGCCAACATGATCGGCCGGTTCGTCTGGTCGAGCCTGTCCGACCGGATCGGCCGCAGGGGCACGTACGTGATGTACCTCGGCGTCGGGCTCGTGCTCTACCTGCTGCTGGCACTGTTCGGCAGCTCCAGCACCTTCGTGTTCGTCGCGCTCGCGGCCGTGATCATCTCCTACTACGGCGGTGGGTTCGCGACCGTGCCTGCCTACCTGAAGGACCTCTTCGGGACGCTCGAGGTGGGCGCCGTGCACGGGCGACTGCTGACCGCGTGGGCCGCCGCGGGCGTCGCCGGCCCCCTCATCGTCAACGGGTTCCTCGACCAGGCCGGCGAACCTGGCTCGCTGGTCGCGGCCGACTACCGGCCCGCGCTGCTGACGATGGCCGGCGTGCTCGCCGTCGGGTTCGTGGCCAACCTGATGATCAGACCCGTCTCGGACACCCACTTCGACCACGACGCGCACGCGGCCAACGAGGACCGCATCTCCGACCGACTGGGGGCCACCCGATGAGCACCGACGCGAACACCAGCCCTGCCCCGACCACCGACCCGGCCACGACGAGCCCGCTGCTGATCGCCCTCGCCTGGCTGCTCGTGGGCATCCCCCTGGCCTACGGCCTGTGGCAGACGCTGGTGAAGGCCTCGGCGCTCTTCACCGGCTGATCCTCCGCTGGTCGGCGCCGGGCCAACGCCCGGTCACGGGCCGAGCAGCTCGCCGAGCCGGGGCTTCACGGCCCAGGCGGCGAGCAGGTCGTCGTACTCGCGAGCCGCGTCGGAGCCGTCGGCCCCGGTGCGCACCGCCCGCAGCAGCGTGTTGCGCGGCGTGTGGGCGCTCTCGACGAACTCGACGACGTCGACGCGGTAGCCCTCCCGGCGCAGCAGCGCGGCGCGGAGGGCGTCGGTGAGGGTGTCGGCGAAGCGCTCGCGCAGGATGCCGTGGCGGGTGATCATCGCGTAGGGCTCGGGCACGTCCGTCGTGCGGAGCTGGGCGGCGATGTCGTGGTGGCAGCAGGGGGCGGCGAGGACCAGCGGGGCCTCCCACTCCAGCGCGCGTCCGAGGGCGTCGTCGGTCGCGGTGTCGCAGGCGTGCAGGGCGAGCACGACGTCGGGCGCCTGGTCGAGCCGGGCATCGGCGATCGACCCGACGACGAAGTCCGCGTCGATGCCGAGGTCGGCCGCCACGCGCGCGTTGTGGTCGGCGGACTGCTGCTTGACGTCGACGCCGGTGACCCGCACCGGGAGGCGGTCGGACAGGTAGGCGTGGGCGGCGAACGTGAGGTAGGCGTTGCCGCAGCCCAGGTCGACCACCCGCAGCGGGTCGTCGGCGGTCGGGGTGCGCACCCGCCCCTGCGCGACGGCCTCGGTGAGGCTCGCGTCGAGCAGCCGGACGAACTCCTCCACCTGGCGGTACTTCGCCTGCCGGGTCGGCTTGACCCGCCCCTGCGCGTCGCTGATCCCGAGCGCGACGAGCACCGGGTGGTCCTCGGCGAGCAGCCGGTCCTTGGGCCGGTCGTGGCCCCGGGACGGCGCGACCTCGTCGGTGCGCGTCGAGGTGTGCAGCAGCGGCACGCCCTTCTTGGTCACCCGCAGCTGGTGGGTCTCGGTGGCGGTGTCGACGTGCCAGTTGGCGAACGGCTCCGCGAGCAGCGCGTCCACCGCCGCCTCGGCCGCCTCGCCCACGAGGTGGTTGGTGGTGTGCGCCTGCGTGGCGTCGTACGACGTCACCTGCAGGTGGCGCCCGGCCCGCAGGTCGACGACCCGCACCTCGACGCGACGCACCTCGCGTCCCTCCACGACGGGCACCGGGTGGCCCTTGCGCCGACCGCTCGCGAGCGCGCGCACGAGGTGGTCGGCGTCGAGGATCGCCGAGCGGACGGTGGCGAGCCCTGCCTCCGCAGGAGTGCTCACAGGACGGCGGCGAGGACGACGATGAGGATCAGTGCCCCCAGCGCCACCGGGATCACGAGTCGACGGTGGCGGGGGTTCATGCCCCCATCCTAGTGACCGGCGGGGCGGCCACTCATTCCTCGCGCGTCGCCGCCCGGAGGCGGGGTCACCAGTGCTCGAGGGACTCCTGGAACACGGTGGCCAGGTCCTCGGCCGTGACCTCCACGGGTGCGGTGGCGAGCAGGCGCTGCTGCTTGAGCGCCCCCTCGACCAGGTCGTCGACGTCGGCCTGGCCGAAGCCGAGCTCGGCCAGGCCGCTCGGCAGGCCGACGTCCCGCATCAGCCGGCGCAGCACGTCGGGGAGCGGCTCGCCGGTGCCACCGAGGAGCTCGGCCGCACGGCGGTGGCGCTCGGGCGCCGCGTCGTGGAGGAACGCGAAGGCGGCGGGCGCGGTCATCACGACGGCCATCCCGTGCGGGACGATCGGCTCGTCCGCGGGATAGCCCTCGGGGCGGTAGTCGCGGACCCGGCCGGCGATCGGGTAGGCGCAGGCGTGCGGCACGTGGACGCCGGCGTTCCCGAAGCCCAGCCCGGCGAAGGTGGCGGCGAGGGCCATCTGCTCGCGCGCCTCGGCGTCGGAGCCGTCGCGGACCGCGCGCCGGAACGCTCCGGCGAGGAGCGACAGGGACTTCTCGGCCCACATGTCGGCGATGGGGTTGGCGCCGCAGTAGGGCACCCGCTGCTCGGGCTGCTTGGCGTCGAAGTCGGCGAACCACCGCGCCGTCCAGCTCTCGAGCGCGTGGCAGAGGATGTCCATGCCCGCCGACGCGGTCACCATCGCGGGCTGCGTCATGGTCAGGTCGGGGTCGACGACGGCGAGGGTGGGCCGCAACCGGGCGTGGGAGATGCCGGTCTTCACCTCGAGCGCCAGGACGTCGAGCACGCAGATGGTGGTGGACTCGGCTCCGGTGCCGGTGGTCGTCGGGACGGCGACGAGGGGCAGGAGCGGGTGCTCGGGCGCCCGGCCGCCGCCGACCGGGGCGTTGACGTAGTCCATCAGCTCGCCGGGGTTGGTCAGCATCAGGTCGACCGCCTTGGCGGTGTCGATGGACGAGCCGCCCCCGACCGCCACCACGGCGTGGAAGGGACCGCTCGCGCGAGCCGCGGCGACGGCTGCCTCGAGGGAGGCATCGGTCGGCTCCACGCGGGCCTCGCCGTAGACCACCACCTCGAGACCGCGGGACCGCATGCCGTTGGCGATCCGATCGGGGTGCCCGGTGGCCGCCACGCCGGGGTCGGTGACGAGCAGGACCCGCCGCGCCGCCTCGCCCGGGACGTCGCGGCACAGCTGCTGGACGTCCCAGCCGATCTCGTCGCTGGCGCCGCGGCCGAACTTCAGCCCGGGTGCGGCGTAGGTGAAGACGCTCTCAGTCACGCTCTGCTCCCAACGCGTAGGTGACGACGTCGAGCACGTCGACCTCGCCCGATGCGATCCGTGCCGTAGGCACCCATGCGACGGCGTCGGTGGTGCCGTCCACCTCCACCACCCGCGGCTCCCCGTCGGCGACGCTCGCCCGGTAGACGAGGTGCACGCCGTGGTAGTCCTCGATCCGCCCCGACGGGGCGGTGCCGGAGAAGTGGGTGTCGTGCACGCCGAGCAGGGCGCCGACCTCGCACGGCAGCCCGCACTCCTCCTCGACCTCGCGGGCCAGCGCGACCGACGGGTGCTCGCCGTGGTCCACGCCCCCGCCGGGCAGCGTCCACCGCCCGGGGTGTGCGGCGGTGGACGAGAGCCGGGTCAGCAGCACCTCGTTGTCGCCTCCGGCGCAGCGGGTGACGACGGCGTACGCCGCGACGCGCTGCAGCCGGAACGGCTGGTGGTCGACGAGGGCCTCGGTCACGACGGACGACACCGGGACGGCGCCCGAGGCGACGTCGTCGAGCGCCTTCCAGGCGGCCTCGACCGTGGAGCCGTCGACCTCGACCACCCGCGGGGCGGGCGCGTCGGGTGGCACCCAGCCCTCGTAGACCAGCCGGATCGCGTGGGCGTCGACGAGCTGCCCGTCCCGGGGCGAGCGGGGCATGTGGGCGCTGTAGACCCGGGCCCGGTCACCCACCGTGGCGTCGAGGCCCGCCTCCTCCTGCACCTCGCGGATCAGGGCGTCGCGCGGGTCCTCGCCGTGGTCGACGCCGCCCCCCGGGAGGGTCCACAGCTCGGAGCGCGAGACGCGCGGCGCGAGGCGGCTCAGCAGGATCTCGACCCGACCGCCGCGCTCGCGGAGGATGACGGCGTACGCCGCCACCCGCTGTCGCCTCGGCAGGGATCCCATGCGCCCAACCTAGTGAAGTACGGTGAGCGCCGTGCCCCCCGCGTCCCGAGATCCGTGGCTCGACAACGTCAAGATGGTCCTGATCACGCTGGTCGTCGTGGGGCACTCGATCGGGCTGGTCGAGGCCAGCGCGGGCAGCCACTGGGTCTACGACTTCATCTACCTGTGGCACATCCCGGCCTTCGTCTTCGTCAGCGGCTACCTCTCGAAGTCCTTCGAGTGGGACCGCCGCCGGATGAAGAGCCTGGTCTACACGCTCCTGGTCCCCTACCTGCTCTTCGAGCCGGCCCTGTTCTACTACCGCCGCGAGGTCGTCGGCGAGGGCGTCACGGGACCGCTGTGGATCGAGCCGCACTGGACCATGTGGTACCTCATCGTGCTGCTGATGTGGCGCCTGATCACCCCGATCCTCAAGCTGCACTGGCTCTTCCTGCCGCTGTCGGTGATCGTCAGCCTGGTCGGCGGAGTCTGGGACACCGAGGCGCTGATGATCCCGCGCTTCCTCGGCCTGCTGCCGTTCTTCGTGCTCGGCCTGCACCTCAAGCCCAGGCACCTCGCGCACCTCGACGACGTGTGGGTCAAGATCGCGGCGGTGCCGATGCTCGTCGGCATCGGGATCATGGCGCTCTACACCGACACCTGGGCGGAGTCGGCGCTGCTCTGGTACGACACCGGGTACTCCGAGATCCCGATCGACAACGAGATCGTCTTCCAGACCCGCCTCACCGTGATGATGGTCGGGCTGCTCGGCGCCTTCTCGGCGATGTCGCTGGTGCCGCGGCGCAACCTCGGCTGGTTCACCACGATGGGCAGCGCCACGATGGTCATCTACCTGTTCCACGGCTTCGTCATCAAGACGTTCATGGCGCTGGGCTGGCCCGACTTCACCGCCGCCTACCCGACGATCGGCCTGGTCCTGACCGTCATCGGCGCAGTCGGCCTCACCTTCTTCCTCGCCTGCCCGCCCGTGCGGCGGGTGCTCGAGCCGTTCACCAACCCGCTCGGCTGGCTGGAGGCGCGCCGCCGGGCCCGGGCTGGCTCGGCCCCCACGTCGGTCTGACCGCGGCGCGCGGCACGACGTCGAGGTGGACGGCCTCGAGGCGGGTCGGTGCGTGCCCGCCGAGGTGCGCGGGGTACCACGGCGCGTGCTCGTCGGGCCGCGGCCGGTGGTGCGACAGCTGCTGGAGCTCCTCGAGCTGCTCGGTGAGCACAGCGCCCAGCCGGTGCGTCCACGCAGTGAGGTCGTCGTCGGGCCCGATCGTCAGAGGCGGACCGAAGCTGACGTCGATCCGACGACCGCGGGTGAGGTCGGGACGCGGCTCGCGACCGCGCTCGTCGGGCATGCCGACCGAGTAGACGCGCTGCGAGCCCCACAGCGCCACAGGGACGACGGGGACGCCGGTCTCCCGGGCCAGGCTCGCCACCCCGCGCATCAGCGACCGGACGGTGTAGGAGTAGCTGATCCCTGCCTCGGGGAACGCACACACCGCCTCTCCGTCGCGCAGCAGCCGGCGCGCCACGACGTACGCCCCGGCCGGGGCCTCGCGGTCGACCGGGACGTGCCGCATCGCGCTCATCGCCCGCGCCACGCCGGGCACCTGCCACACGTCGTGGCGGGTCATGAACCGGATGTAGCGGCCCGACGACCGGGCAGCGTCCTGCAGGAACACGAAGTCCGGGTACGACACGTGCGTCGCCGCGATCAGCACGGGGCCCTCGGTCGGCACGTGCTCGGCACCGAGGCCGGTGACCTGCATCCCGAGCGCGCGCATGCCGGCCCTACCGAGCGCGACGGCCGCCCGGTAGGTGTGCTCCCGGCTCACGCGAAGGGTGGCCGGGCGTCGCGCGCCACGGAACGGCGGCCCGCCCAGCGCCAGACCCGTGCCGCGCGGTCGCGGTCGGCGTCGTCGACGAGGTTGCCCATCCAGCGCAGGGCGAGCGTCATCAGCCAGTCGGAGCGCATCCCGACCGGGCCGAGCGCCGAGACGACCTTCGGCTGGGTGGCGATCCCGGCGAGGCGGCGGGCGATGGAGAACGCCTCGCCGTAGTGCTCCACCAGCGTGGAGCGCCACGCCTCACCGAGGCCGACGCCGCTCGCGATGTGCTCGGCGACGAGGCGACCGGTCTCGAGGCCGTAGTCGATGCCCTCGCCGTTGAGCGGGTTGACGCACGCGGCGGCGTCACCGATGAGGGCCCAGTTGGGGCCGGCGACGTTGCTGACCGCGCCCCCCATCGGCAGCAGCGCCGAGGTCGGCATCCGCAGCTCGCCCGAGAGCCCGAAGTCGGCGCCGATCGTGTCGGCGTAGGTCTGCATCAGGGGCTTGATCCCGACCTCGGCGGGCCGCCGGCTCGTCGCCAGCGTGCCGGCGCCGAGGTTCACGGTGCCGTCGCCGAGCGGGAAGATCCACCCGTAGCCCGTCACCAGCTCGCCCTGGTCGTCGCGCAGCTCGAGGTGCGAGCTGATCCACGGGTCGTCGCTCATCTCCGAGTCGACGTAGGAGCGGCCGGCCACCGCGTAGACGGTGTCACGGTGCCACTCGCGCCCGAGGAGCTTGCCGAGCGGCGAGCGGACGCCGTCGGCCACGACCAGCCACCGGCAGGCGACCTCGTAGGTGCCGTCGGCGTCGCGCAGCTCGACCGCCACGACCCGCTCCCCCTGGCGGCGTACGCCGACCGCGCGGGCGCCGTCGACGGCACGCGCGCCGCTCTTGATCGCCACCGTGCGCAGGTGGTCGTCGAGCTCGGTGCGGGCGACGGCCGAGCCCCAGTCGGGCAGCGAGCCGCCCGGCCACGGCAGCAGGAGCGTCTGGCCGAAGCCGTGGGCGCGCAGGCCCTCGTTGACGGTGTGGGCGCGCAGCCAGTCCTCGAGGCCGAGCTTCTGCATCTCCCCGATCGCGCGCGGGGTCAGCCCGTCACCGCACGTCTTGTCGCGCGGGAACGTCGCCGCGTCGGCCAGCACGACGTCGAGCCCGGCACGGGCGGCCCACGCCGCGGCGGCGGAGCCGGCGGGGCCGGCGCCGACCACCAGCACGTCGGCGGAGGTGGGGCGCGAGGAGGGCGGTGTCACGCGCGGATTCTCTCAGACGCCACAGGCGGACGGGTCAGCGGAAGGCCCGGTGCGAGAGCAGGTGCACCTCCGGGTTGCGGCAGCCCGTCGTCGGGTGGGCGAYGAACTGCGACCGGGTGGCGTCCGGCGCGTACACCCGGAAGCCCTCGACGTGGGTCGGCCGGCACCGCGCTCGCGGGTAGTTGGCCGCGACGGTCTCGGTGACGAGGCTGGTGGCCCGCTCCCCCGGCTCGAGCACGACACGCGGCGTCGCCCCGCCGTCGCGGTCGGCCGCCGCACCGACCTGGGTGCCGTCGCCGCCGAGGTAGGAGAGCCCGCCGTAGCCCTGCACGACGCAGGCACGGTCAGAGGTGTTCCGCAGCCGGACCACGCCGTAGCGGTGTCCCGCCGCCGCGTCCCGCGCCCGGTAGTCGGCCCGCAGGTCGGCGGAGCGGCACTCCGGGGTCGCGGTCGTCGTCCGCGCCTCGGAGGCGCTCGCGGATGCAGGCTGCCCGCCGTGGGCGTGCAGCGTCGCGACCAGCACGACCGCGCAGAAGGCGAGCATGGACCAGAGGGTGCGGTGCCACAGCGATCGGACCATGACGTCCAGTGTGCGTCGCGGCCCAAGTGGCGTCGGCGCGACGCCGGGCGCTCAGGTCCACTGGTCGATCTCGATACGCACAACGCCCGCCCTCGCGAGCGAGGGCGGGCGTTTCGTGCTACTCGATCTGGATCACCGCACCAGAACTTCGAAGGCTCAGTTCTGGTACGAACCGAAGTCGAAGTCGTCGAGCGCGACAGCCTGCGACGACGGACCGAAGTCGTAGTCGTAGGAGTCGTAGCCGGTGACCGAGTAGGCCGCGGCGCGCGCCTCCTCGGTCGGCTCCACCCGGATGTTGCGGTAGCGCTCGAGGCCGGTGCCGGCCGGGATGAGCTTTCCGATGATCACGTTCTCCTTCAGGCCACGGAGGCTGTCGGAGCGCCCGTTGATCGCGGCGTCGGTGAGCACTCGGGTGGTCTCCTGGAAGGAGGCCGCCGAGAGCCACGACTCGGTCGCGAGCGAGGCCTTCGTGATGCCCATGAGGACCGGGCGACCCGAGGCCGGCTTGCCGCCCTCGGAGACCACGCGACGGTTCTCCTCCTCGAACCGCACCCGGTCGACCAGGTCGGACGGGAGCAGGTTGGTGTCACCGGACTCGATGACCGTCACGCGACGCAGCATCTGCCGCACGATGATCTCGATGTGCTTGTCGTGGATCGCCACGCCCTGCGACCGGTAGACCTCCTGGACCTCGTCCACGAGGTGCTCCTGGGCCTTGCGGACACCGAGGATGCGCAGGACGTCCTGCGGGTCGGGGGTACCGGACGTGATGTGGTGGCCGACGTTGATGTGGTCGCCGTCCTCCACGTTGAGGCGCGAACGCTTCGACACCGGGATCTCCTGGACCTCGGAGCCGTCGTCGGGGGTGACCACGACGACGCGGGCCTTGTCGGTCTCCTCGATCTTCACGCGACCGGCGGACTCCGAGATCGGCGTACGACCCTTGGGCGAGCGGGCCTCGAAGAGCTCGACCACACGGGGCAGACCCTGCGTGATGTCGTCGGCGGAGGCCACACCACCGGTGTGGAACGTGCGCATCGTCAGCTGCGTGCCGGGCTCACCGATGGACTGGGCGGCGATGATGCCGACCGCCTCACCGATGTCGACCAGCTTGCCGGTGGCCAGCGAGCGGCCGTAGCACTTGGCACAGGTGCCGGTGCGGGCGTCGCAGGTCAGGACCGAGCGGACCTTGACCTCGGTGACACCGGCGGCCACGAGCTCACCGATCTTGACGTCACCCAGGTCCTCGCCGGCGGTGGCGAGCACTTCACCCGACTCCGGGTGGAGGATCTCGGTCGCCGAGGAGCGGGCGTAGGCCGAGGTCTCGACGTGCTCGTCGTCGATCCGCTTGGGCAGGCCACGCTCGGTGCCGCAGTCGTCCTCACGGATGATGACGTCCTGCGACACGTCCACCAGACGACGGGTCAGGTAACCCGAGTCGGCGGTGCGGAGCGCGGTGTCGGCGAGACCCTTGCGGGCACCGTGGGTGGCGATGAAGTACTCGAGCACCGTCAGGCCCTCGCGGAAGTTGGCCTTGATCGGGCGCGGGATGATCTCGCCCTTCGGGTTGGCCACCAGACCACGCATGGCCGCGACCTGCCGGATCTGGTTCATGTTTCCGGAGGCACCCGAGTCGACCATCATGTAGATCGGGTTCTTGCGGTCGAAGTTGGCCTCCATCGCGCGACCGACCTCGGCAGCAGCCTGGGTCCACAGCTCGATGAGCTCCTGACGACGCTCGTCGTCCGTCATCACACCGCGCTCGTAGTTCTTCTGGACCTTCTCGGCCTGCGCCTCGTAGCGGGCCAGGATCTCGGCCTTGCTGTCGGGCGTGGTGACGTCGTCGATCGAGACGGTCACACCCGAGCGCGTGGCCCAGTGGAAGCCGGCGTCCTTGAGGGCGTCGAGCGAGGCAGCGACCTGCACCTTGGTGTAGCGCTCGGCGAGGTCGTTGACGATCGAGCCGAGGCGCTTCTTGCCGACCTCCTCGTTGACGAACGGGTAGTCCGCCGGGAGCGTGTCGTTGAAGTGAACACGGCCGAGGGTGGTCTCGAGCCGCAGAGCGGTCCGCTCCTCCCAGTCGGCGCCGAGCTCGAGGTCGAGCGGCGGCACCACATCGGTGAGGCGGATGCTGATCTTGCTCTGCAGCGTGATCTCGCGACGGTCGAAGGCCATGATCGCCTCGGCAGGGCTGGAGAACACGCGGCCCTCGCCGGGCTCACCCTCACGGTCGGCGGTCAGCCAGAACAGGCCGATGATCATGTCCTGCGAGGGCATGGTCACCGGACGGCCGTCCGACGGCTTGAGGATGTTGTTGGTCGACAGCATCAGGATGCGGGCCTCGGCCTGCGCCTCCGCGGACAGCGGCAGGTGCACGGCCATCTGGTCGCCGTCGAAGTCGGCGTTGAACGCGCCGCACACGAGCGGGTGGATCTGGATGGCCTTGCCCTCGATCAGCTGCGGCTCGAAGGCCTGGATGCCGAGGCGGTGCAGGGTGGGCGCGCGGTTGAGCAGCACGGGGTGCTCGGTGATGACCTCTTCGAGGACGTCCCACACGACCGGGCGGGCGCGCTCGACCATCCGCTTGGCGGACTTGATGTTCTGCGCGTGCGACAGGTCGACCAGGCGCTTCATGACGAACGGCTTGAACAGCTCGAGCGCCATCTGCTTGGGCAGGCCGCACTGGTGCAGCTTGAGCTGCGGACCCGACACGATGACCGAACGGCCCGAGTAGTCCACGCGCTTGCCGAGCAGGTTCTGGCGGAAGCGACCCTGCTTGCCCTTGAGCATGTCGGAGAGCGACTTCAGCGGCCGGTTGCCCGGGCCGGTGACCGGACGACCGCGACGACCGTTGTCGAAGAGGCTGTCCACGGCCTCCTGCAGCATCCGCTTCTCGTTGTTGACGATGATCTCGGGCGCGCCGAGGTCGAGCAGTCGCTTGAGGCGGTTGTTGCGGTTGATGACGCGGCGGTAGAGGTCGTTCAGGTCGGAGGTGGCGAAGCGGCCACCGTCGAGCTGGACCATCGGACGCAGGTCCGGCGGGATCACCGGGACGGCGTCGAGCACCATGCCGATGGGCTGGTTGCCGGTCTTGCGGAACGCGTCGACGACCTTGAGGCGCTTGAGGGCGCGGACCTTGCGCTGGCCCTTGCCGTTGGCGATCGTGTCGCGCAGCGACTCGACCTCGGCCTCGATGTCGAAGTCCTGGAGGCGCTTCTGGATCGCCGTGGCGCCCATGTGGCCCTCGAAGTACTTGCCGAACCAGGTCTTCATCTCGCGGTAGAGCAGCTCGTCGCCGAGCAGGTCCTGGACCTTGAGGCTCTTGAAGGTGTCCCAGACCTCCTCGAGACGCGCGATCTCACGGTTGGCGCGGTCGCGGAGCTGGTTCATCTCGCGGTCGGCACCGTCGCGCACCTTGCGCTTGGCGTCGGCCTTGGCACCCTCGGCCTCGAGGGTGGCGAGGTCGTCCTCGAGCTTCTTGGCGCGGTCCTCCACGGAGGTGTCGCGGCGCTTCTCGAGGCGCTCGCGCTCCAGGCCGACCTTGTTCTCCAGGGAGTCCATGTCGCGGTGGCGCGAGTCCTCGTCGACCGAGGTGATCATGTAGGCGGCGAAGTAGATGACCTTCTCGAGGTCCTTCGGCGCCAGGTCGAGCAGGTAGCCCAGGCGCGACGGGACGCCCTTGAAGTACCAGATGTGGGTCACGGGAGCGGCGAGCTCGATGTGGCCCATCCGCTCACGGCGGACCTTGGAGCGGGTGACCTCGACGCCACAGCGCTCGCAGATGATGCCCTTGAAGCGCACGCGCTTGTACTTGCCGCAGTAGCACTCCCAGTCCCGGGTGGGACCGAAGATCTTCTCGCAGAAGAGGCCGTCACGCTCGGGCTTGAGCGTGCGGTAGTTGATGGTCTCCGGCTTCTTGACCTCGCCGTGGCTCCACGTGCGGATGTCGTCCGCAGTGGCCAGGCCGATCTGGATCTGCTCGAAGAAGTTCACGTCCAGCAAGATGTGTTCCTTTGGTTGCTGTTTGAGTCAGGTAGCTGTGGGACTGGGGAGTCCGGGCGGCGCGAGCGCCGCCCGGACGTCACCTCAGACTTCTTCGACGGAGCTGGGCTCGCGACGGGACAGGTCGATGCCGAGCTCCTCGGCCGCCCGGAAGACGTCTTCCTCGGCGTCCTTGAGCGAGATCGCGCTGCCGTCCTGCGACAGCACCTCGACGTTGAGGCAGAGCGACTGCATCTCCTTGACGAGCACCTTGAACGACTCGGGGATGCCGGAGTCGGGGATGTTCTCGCCCTTGACGATGGCCTCGTAGACCTTCACGCGGCCCGGCACGTCGTCCGACTTGATCGTCAGCAGCTCCTGCAGGGCGTAGGCGGCGCCGTAGGCCTCCATCGCCCAGACCTCCATCTCACCGAACCGCTGGCCACCGAACTGGGCCTTACCACCCAGGGGCTGCTGCGTGATCATCGAGTAGGGGCCGGTCGAGCGAGCGTGGATCTTGTCGTCGACGAGGTGGTGCAGCTTGAGGATGTACATGTAGCCGACAGCCACCGGCTCCGGGAACGGCTCTCCCGAGCGACCGTCGAAGAGGGCGGCCTTGCCGTCCTCCTTGACCATCCGCTCACCGTCGCGGTTGGGGAGCGTCGCACCGAGCAGGCCGGTGATCTCGTCCTCGCGCGCACCGTCGAACACCGGGGTGGCGACCTTCGTGTTGGGAGTGGCCTTGTCGGCGCCGATGTCGATCAGGCGCTGCTTCCAGTCGGCGTTGCCCTTCTCACCGGACAGGTCGAGGTCCCAACCCTGCTTGGCGAGCCAGCCGAGGTGGAGCTCGAGGATCTGGCCGATGTTCATCCGTCGCGGCACACCCAGCGGGTTGAGCACGACGTCGACCGGGGTGCCGTCCTCCATGAACGGCATGTCCTCGACGGGCAGGATCTTGGCGATGACGCCCTTGTTGCCGTGGCGTCCGGCGAGCTTGTCGCCGACCGAGATCTTGCGCTTCTGGGCGACGTAGACGCGGACCAGCTGGTTGACGCCGGGGGGAAGGTCGTCGCCCTCCTCGCGGTCGAAGACCCGCACGCCGATGACCGTGCCGGACTCACCGTGGGGCACCTTCATCGAGGTGTCGCGCACCTCGCGCGCCTTCTCACCGAAGATCGCGCGGAGCAGGCGCTCCTCGGGGGTGAGCTCGGTCTCGCCCTTGGGCGTGACCTTGCCGACCAGGATGTCACCGGTGGTGACCTCGGCGCCGATGCGGATGATGCCGCGCTCGTCGAGGTCGGCCAGGCCCTCCTCGGAGATGTTCGGGATGTCCCGCGTGATCTCCTCGGGGCCGAGCTTGGTGTCGCGGGCGTCGACCTCGTGCTCCTCGATGTGGATCGAGGTGAGGACGTCCTCCTGCACCAGGCGCTGGCTGAGGATGATCGCGTCCTCGTAGTTGTGACCCTGCCAGGGCATGAAGGCGACGAGCAGGTTGGTGCCCAGCGCCATCTCGGCGTCGTCGGTGCAGGGACCGTCGGCGATCGGCGTGCCGACCTCGAGACGGTCGCCGGCCTTCACCAGCGGGCGCTGGTTGATGCAGGTGCCCTGGTTGGAGCGCTTGAACTTGGCCAGCTTGTAGGTCTGGTAGGTGCCGTCGTCGTTCATCGTCTCGATGGCGTCGGCGGACACCTCCTTCACCACTCCGGCGTTGTCGGCCACGACCACGTCACCGGCGTCGACGGCGGCGCGGTACTCCATGCCGGTGCCGACGAGCGGGCTGTCGCTGACGACCAGCGGGACGGCCTGACGCTGCATGTTGGCGCCCATGAGCGCGCGGTTGGCGTCGTCGTGCTCGAGGAAGGGGATCAGGGCCGTCGCGACCGACACCATCTGGCGCGGCGAGACGTCCATGTAGTCGACCTCCTCGGCCAGGATCGCGTCGACCTCACCCTTCTGCTGACGCACCAGGACGCGGTCCTCGACGAACTTCATCTTCGAGTCGAGCGGCGCGTTGGCCTGGGCGATGACGTAGCGGTCCTCGTCGTCGGCGGTCAGGTAGTCGATCTCGTCGGTGACGACACCCTTGACCACGCGGCGGTAGGGGGTCTCGACGAAGCCGAACGGGTTGATCCGACCGTAGGAGGCCAGCGAGCCGATCAGGCCGATGTTGGGGCCTTCAGGAGTCTCGATGGGGCACATGCGGCCGTAGTGCGACGGGTGGACGTCACGGACCTCCATGCCGGCGCGGTCGCGGGACAGACCACCGGGACCGAGGGCCGACAGGCGACGCTTGTGCGTCAGGCCGGCGATCGGGTTGGTCTGGTCCATGAACTGCGAGAGCTGCGAGGTGCCGAAGAACTCCTTCAGCGCCGCGACCACGGGACGGATGTTGATCAGGGACTGCGGCGTGATGGCCTCGACGTCCTGGGTCGTCATCCGCTCGCGGACCACGCGCTCCATGCGGGCCAGGCCCGTGCGGAGCTGGTTCTGGATGAGCTCGCCCACGGTGCGCATGCGGCGGTTGCCGAAGTGGTCGATGTCGTCGGGCTGGACCTTGACGGGAGCACCGTCAGGACCCTCGACGACGTTGCCCTCGGCGTCGACCAGGTCGGGCGAGTCGGCCTGGACACCCGCGGCGTGCAGCTGCACGACGTAGCGGATGGCGGCCACGACGTCGTCGATGGTCAGCGTCTGCTGGTCGAACGCCTCGTGGAGACCGAGCTTCTTGTTGATCTTGTAGCGGCCGACCTTCGCCAGGTCGTAGCGCTTCGGGTTGAAGTAGTAGTTGTTGAGGAGCGTCTGCGCGGCCTCGGCCGTCGGCGGCTCGCCCGGACGGAGCTTGCGGTAGATGTCGAGCAGCGCGAGGCGGGTGACCTCGTCGTTGACCTGCTCGGCGGTCGGGGCCTCGCCCCGCGCCTTCTTCTGCAGCTCCTCGTAGACGACCTCGTAGCGGACGCTGTCCTTCTCGAGGGTCAGCATCATCGACTCGTACTGACCGAACTCCTCGCGGATCTGGTCGGTGGTCCAGCCGAGCGCCTTGAGCAGGACGGTGACGTTCTGCTTGCGCTTGCGGTCCAGACGCACGCCCACCAGGTCGCGCTTGTCGATCTCGAACTCGAGCCAGGCGCCGCGGCTCGGGATGAGCTTGGCGGTGAAGATGTCCTTGTCGGACGTCTTGTCGGGGCTCGACTCGAAGTAGACGCCGGGCGAGCGCACGAGCTGCGAGACGACGACGCGCTCGGTGCCGTTGATGATGAAGGTGCCCTTGCGGGTCATCATGGGGAAGTCGCCCATGAAGACCGTCTGGCCCTTGATCTCACCGGTCTCGTGGTTCATGAACTCGGCCGAGACGTAGAGCGGGCGGGAGTAGGTGAAGTCCTTCTCCTTGCACTCCTCCTCGGTGTACTTCTCGTCGAGGAAGACCGGGTTGTCGAAGGAGAGCATCATGGTCTCGGAGAAGTCCTCGATCGGGGAGATCTCCTCGAAGATCTCCTGCAGACCGGTCTTCTCGGAGACGTCCTCACCGGCAGCCCGACGGGCAGCCACCTCCGCCTCCCAGCGCTCGCCGCCGACCAGCCAGTCGAAGCTGCTCGTCTGGAGCGAGATGAGGGGGGGAACCTCGAGAGGTTCGGTGATCTTTGCGAAAGAGGTGCGACGGTGGTTACCAGCAGAGCTGCGCACGGCCAAGAGGTGTCCTCACAGATGAGCGAGTGATCGGCGCCGCCGACCACCGCAACAGCCGTCCGGAAGGCGTCGGGCATCTGAGGGCAGGCGCAAGGAGACACGATAGCGCAACTCAGGACACGCCACAAACGCGGGGTCGATTTCCCAGAGGGTCAGCTCCACGCGTTGGCCATGACTATGAACGCCACGTCGCCCCGGGTCAAGCAGAACGCGCCGATTGGCCCCCGTTCTGCCGACCGTCGCCTTGCGCCGCACCTACCCCGGGGTGGGGGAGGTGATCAGGTCGTCGACCAGCCAGTCGCCGTCCACGCGCTGCATCGACACGGTCACCTGGTCCTTGTAGACCACCGGTTCGGCGTTGAGCTTGTTGGTCGTGGGGCGGTCCACGAAGACCAGCACCTGCACCCGGTCGTCGCTCGCCCGCACGACCCCGGAGGCGACGACCGAGGCGCTGACCTTCGTCTGCGTCTGCGGCGCGTTGTCCTCCAGGACCGTGAAGAGCTTGTCGTACTCCTCGCGGTAGCCCCCGGTCATCAGCGCCTGGGCCTCCCGCTGGTCGGCCTCGAGCGACTCGTAGTCGTACGACAGCACGGGTACGACGGCGCGCTCGGCGGCGACCTGGGCGGCCCGGGCAGCCGAGTCGTCCCCGGCGGCGGCGCCCTGCGTCCACGTCCAGGCGGTCGCGACCACCAGGCCGGCCGCCAGGACGCCCAGGCCGGCCAGGAGCCAGGTCGGTACGCCGCTCGATCCGCTGGTCGAGGAACGACGAATTCGTGTCACGAGTCCGGGCTGTGTCCGGGCCGGTCTCGTGTCGGGCGCCGGGGCGCCCTCGTCGACCAGCGGGGGCTCGTCGGCCACCTCCTCGGCCTCAGCTGAGGCCTCCGGGAGGGTCTCGTCGTACGCCTCCCGTGCGGGCGGGTCGAGGAGCACCTTCGCGGCCCGGTTGAGGGTGTCGAAGCGGCGGTCGCCCGGCTCGAGGTCGGCGATCCGGTCCTTCCAGGCGGCGCGGACATCCTCGTTCGAGGCGTCGCGCGGCACATCGAGGACGTCGTACCAGGTGGGTGCGTCGTTCACGGTGCGCTCCCCTCGGTGGTGCCGGCGCCGGCCCCGGGCTCGGCGGGCGCGCTCACGGGGGTGAAGTCGTCGACGAGCCACTCCCCCTCGATCATCACGAGGTCGACGGTGAAGCGGAACGGCAGCGGCTCCTGGTCGACGGTCCGCGCCTTCCCCGATCCCTGCTTGCCCGCGCCCTGCGAGTAGCTGTCGGTGAACGCCCCGGCGACCAGCACCCGGGCGGAGTCGTCGTCGACGGAGGAGACGGCGGTGGCGAAGACGTCAGCGGTGCGGGTGATGCCCCCCTGGGCGACGAGCTGCTCGGCCGTGGCCACCTCCTTGTCGAAGTCGGCGGCGAACTTGGGCGTGATCACCTCCCGGACCTGGTCGCGGTAGTCGGGCATCTGCCCGGAGTCGTCGAGCATGTCGGGGCTGTAGGTGCCGAGCCGCTTCACGAACTGGTCGGTCAGGCTCATCACCTGCTCGCGCTCCTCGGAGTGGTCGAGGCCGCCGTCGGCACTCGCGCGCCCGCCGGCCGTCAGCCAGACGAGCAGGGCGACGCAGGCCACGACGACGAGCGTGAGCGCGACGGCGAGGACGGTCCGCCACCGCGGCGGCCGCTCGGGGTCGCCGGTGGCGGACCCGGTCCCGACGGACCCGGTCTCGACGGACTCGCCCGGTCGGGCGAGGTCGGTCAGCACGGACATGTTCCCTCCCTGGAGCTGCGACCCCTCCTCCAAGGGGTCTGGAGGGTCAACGACCCGCTGCCCCGGACGTCACGCCCTCGCCCAGCAACGGCTCGAGGTAGAGCCACTTCCAGCTGTCCTCGCCCAGCGTGCGCGGCGCCGCCGCACGCGACCCGGTGAGCCGCTCGATCTCTGCGGGGTCGGACGTCACGGCGCCCGTCTCCGGGTCGTACGCGAAGTCCGCGGCACCCCATCCGGTGGCCGCGCGGGGCGCCTGGATGTTCTGCGCGCCGCGGGCGTTGGACTTCGAGGCGGGCTCGGTGCAGCCGGCGCCCTCGTCCATCGCGGCGTCGCTGCCGTCGAGAGGAGAGCGACGGTCGGTCCCCTCGTAGCCGCCCAGGCACACGTGCGGGTCCTGGGTGAGCACCATGCCGAAGTGGGCGTCGTACAGGCCGGTGCCGGGTGACCTCGACACGACGGTGTAGCCGCCCTCGACGACGTAGGGGTAGATCACCAGCAGCTGCTCGATGCCGTCGAGGTGCTTGACCACGATCTCGCCGGTGGTCACCAGGTTGTTGATGAGGTCGCCGAGCTCCACCTCGTTGTCCTCGAGGAAGACGCGCAGCTCGTTGGCGCCGAGCGAGCCGTCCTCGATCAGCCGGCGCAGGTCGCGGTCGTGGTTCGCCACCGTGGTGGAGAACACCGAGAGGTCCCGCGCGAACCGGCGGAACGCGCGCTCGGAGTCGATCTGCCCGTTGAGGACGGTGTTGCTGTCGCGGATCAGGTCGACGGTGACGTCGAAGTTCTGCTCCGCCGCGGTGATGAACTCGCTGCTGCTGTCGAGGATGGTCTGCAGGTCGTCGCCGGCTCCGTTGAAAGCGAGACCGAGCTCCGAGGTCACGGTGCGCAGGTCGTCCTGGCCGACGCTGCGGACCGTCTCGTCGAGGTGGGTCAGCAGGGTGTCGGTCTGGATCGGCGTCGTCGTCACGTCCCGCGCGATCTCCGAGCCGTCCTTCAGGTACGGCCCGTCGTCGCTCTGCGGCTGCAGCTCGACGTACTGCTCGCCCACGGCCGACCGGTTGCCGACCAGCGCGTGCGCGTCGGCCGGGATGTCGTCGTGCTCGTCCTCGATGTCGAGCACGAGGTCGACGCCGTCGTCGGTGAGGACCAGCTCCTTCACCTCGCCCACGCGCACCCCGCGGTAGGACACCTCCGCCCCCGCGAAGGCGCCGCCCGAGTCGGCGAAGTGCGCCACCACGGCATAGCTCTGGTCCATGACGAGGCGGTCGAGCCGCGCGTAGCGGGCGCCCACGAAGCTGACGCCCACCAGCGTGATGATCGCGAAGACGAGCAGCTGAAACTTGGTCCGGCGGGTGATCATCGCGTCACCATCGCCGGGACGAGGAGGCTCACGAGCGCGGGGTCGTACACCTCGGCGAGCTCGCCGATCGTCGGTCCGCGTCCCCTGTCGGGTGGGGCGTCGGCGGGGTACGCCCCGGGCCGGGGCAGGCCGGGAAGGGGCAGGCCGGGAACGGTGATCGTCGGCAGCGTCGGGACCGGGACGGTCGGCAGCGTGGGCGTCGGCAGCGGCACGGTCGGGTCGCCCGAGCCCCCGCAGAGGCCGGGCACGGGGTACTGCTTGCACACCACGCTGATGACCGAGCCCGGCAGGCCGACGCACGCCGCCGCGTCGCCGCGACGCAGTCCCTCGAGGCAGTCGTTGATCGCGTCGATCGCGTCCTGGCACAGCTTGCTGGTGTCGGGCAGCGGGCCGTCCTGCGGCAGGGCGCTCAGCGGGATGCACGCCTCGGTCGGCAGCGTGGTCGGGATCGTCGTCGGGATCCCGGTCAGGTCGACGTCGAGGGTGATCGACAGGTTGGTGTAGTCGCCCATGTGCAGGTTGCGTGCCACCTGGGGGTCCCGGCCGACGACCTCGTCGACGAACGGGTAGGTGAGGAAGACGTGGAACGCGTTGGTGAAGTCGTCACCGGACGCGGCGAGCTGGGTCAGCACCGGATCGAGGCGCTGCAGCGAGGTGATGGTGGCGCCCTTGGAGCGGGTGATCACGTCGACCGCGACCGACGACAGCCGGTCGAGGGCGGCGAGCATCTCGACGAGGTCGTCGCGCTGGCGGTCGATGGAGTCGAGCGCGCTGGGCAGCTCGTCCAGCGCCTTGTCGATCGTCGGCAGCTGCTTCTCCGCCGCCAGCGCGAGCCGGTTGAGGGACTCGATGGCGTCGACGATGTCGGTCTTGTTCTCGTCGAGCTGGCCGGTGAAGGTGCGCAGGTTGCGCAGCACGGAGCGCGCGGAGTCCTCCCGGCCCTCGAGTGCCCGGTTGAGCTCCTGGGTGATGGTCTTGAGCTGCGCGACGCCGCCGCCGTTGAGCAGCAGGCTCAGGGCGCCCAGCACCTCCTCGACCTCGGGGTTGCGACCGGCCCGCTCGATGGGGATGACCGCTCCGTCCCGGAGCCGGGACTCGATCGCGCCCTTGTCGGGGGCGCTCAGCTCGACGAACTTCTCGCCGAGCAGGCTGGTCTGGCGCAGCTCGGCGACCGCGTTGCCGGGCAGGTCCACGTCGCGCTGGATCTCGAGCGTGACGAGGGCCTGGTAGCCCTCGAGGTCGATGGCGGACACCTTGCCGACGCTCACGTCGTTGACCTTCACCGTCGACTGCGGCACCAGGTCGAGGACGTCGGCGAACTCCACCTTGACCGTCATCGGGTCCTCGCCCACGTCGGGTCCGCCCGGGAGCGGCAGCGAGTAGACGCTGGCCTCGCACGCTGACAGGAACAGCGTGACGAGCACGCCGAGGACGAGCACCTTGAGCCGGGTCATCGCTCCACCTCCGTGTCCGGCGCGACCAGGCCGCCGAGGGTCGGGTCGAAGACGTCCTGCGCGGGCAGCCGCGCCGCTTTTCGGTCGAGCGCACCGGCGCGGGGCCGGGCGAGCAGCTCGGTGATCCGGTCACAGACCTGCCCCGAGCGCTCGACCTGGCCGACGAAGCCGCACAGGAACGCGGCCGGGTCGATCTCGAGCTGGTTGATGGACTCGCCGAAGTTGGCGCGCGTGTCGAGCGTGCCGGCCTGGGGGTTGTAGGTCAGCGCGAGGTTGTTGAGCGCACCGGGTGCCACGTGGAGGATCTCGTCGAGGGCCGCACGCTGGCGCACCAGCACCTTGGCGACCCGGTTGATCCCGGTGATGTTGCGGCTCAGCGAGCCCTTGTTCTCCTCGACGAACTCCTTGACCGAGGTGAGCGCCACCGAGAGGTTCTGCGTCGCCGCGACCAGCTCCTCGCGCTCCCCCGCCAGCATCGTGGAGACGTCGGCGAGGGACTGGTTGAACTGGCGGACCGTCTGGTCGTTGTCGGCGAGGGTCTCCATGAAGCCACCGAGGGCCTCGACCGAGCCGAACAGCTCCTCCTTGTTGTCGGCGAGCGTGGAGCTGAGCCGGGAGTAGTCCTTGACCGTCTGCCGGAAGGTCGTGCCCTGGCCGCCGAAGTTGTCGGCGGTGACGGACAGCAGGTCGGAGAGGGCGCCGGACTTGTTGGCGCCGCGGGGCCCGAGGGCGACGTTGAGGCGGTCGAGGCTGTCGTAGATCTGGTCGAGCTCGAGCGGCTGCGCCGTCTCCTCGACGGTCAGCTCGGCGCCGTCGGAGAGGACCTTGCCGGTGCCGGGGTAGGCGGGTGTGAGCTGGACGTAGCGGTCGCCCACCACCGACGGCGCGATGATCACCGCCCGGGCGTCGGCCGGCAGCTTCACCTCGTCGTCGTACGTCATCGTCACGGTCACGTCGGTGCCGGTCGGCTCGACGCGCACCACCGTCCCGACGGCGACGCCGAGCACCCGCACGTCGCTGCCCTCGTAGACGGAGATGGCGCGCGGGAAGTGGGCGACGAGGGTCTTGGACGTGTCGCCGCCGAGGAAGCTGACGGCCGCCGCGACGACGAAGCCCAGCACGACGAGCGGGACGAGGAGGCGCTTCACGAGGTCCATGGGTCAGCCCACCTGCGGGACGGGCGGGAAGTTGGAGATCCACGTGTCGAACCACGGACCGGTACCGAGCGTGTTGGCGAAGACGCGGTAGAACGGCGCCATCAGCCGCAGGCTGCTGTCGAGGTTGTCCTCGTTCTTGTTGAGGACCGCGACGACGTTCTCGAGGTGGGCGAGCGCCGGCTTGAGGTCCTCGCGCGACTGGTCGATGAGCCGGGTGAGCTCCTGGGAGAGCGTCGTGCTGGACACCAGCAGGTCGTGCACGGCCTCGCGGCGAGCGACCAGGGCCCGGAACAGCACGTCGCTGTCCTCCATCAGCTTGACGATGTCCTGGTCGCGCTCGTCGAGGACGGTCGAGACGCGCTCGAGGTTGACCAGCAGGGTGTTGAGCTGCTCGTCCTTCGCTGCGACGTTTGACGACAGCCGGCTCAGGCCGTCGAGCGCGCCCCGGAACTCCTCGGGGGTGTTGCGGGTGAGGTCGGCCAGCGTGGTGAGCGACTCCGCGAGCTGGTCGGTGTCGATCTGCGCGGAGGTCGAGGCGAGGCCCTCGAAGGCCTCGACCACGTCGAACGGCGAGGAGGTGCGCGCCGCCGGGATGGTCGCCCCTTCGTCGAGCCGGCCGCCGCCGGCGGGCTCGAGCGCCAGGAACATCGACCCGAGGATCGTCTTGACCTTGATCGCGGCGCGGGTCTCGCCACCGAAGGCGGCGGCGTCGTCGACCTTGAAGCTCACCCGCACCTCGTCGCCCGCGAGCTCGACCTCGTCGACCTTGCCCACGCGTACGCCGGCGATGCGGACCTCGTCGTTGACCTTGAGCCCGCCGGCCTCGGTGAACATCGCGTGGTAGGTGTCGCCGCCGCCGATGATCGGCAGGTCGTCGGCGCGCAGCGCGGCGACCAGCGTCACGGCGAGGACGACGAGGCTGATGGCCCCGACGACGACGGGGTTGCGCTCCCTGAACGGTTTCATCCGAGATCACACCTGTCGGAGCCGGTGTTGTACTTCACCGGGATCGAGACGTCGCGGGGCAGGTTCACGCGCCCCTGGAACTCGCAGAGGTAGAAGTTGAAGAACGAGCCGTAGATCGCGGTGCGTCCGATCTTGTTCAGCTTGATCGGCAGCACCTGGATGGCGCGGTCGAGCTCGGCCTTGTTCTTGTCGATGTTGCCGGCCACCGCGCGCAGCTCCTTGATGTCCTTCACGAAGGGCTCGCGGATGCCGTCGATGAGGGACGCGGTCTCGACCGACAGCGTGGAGACCTCCTCCAGCGAGCCGAGGATCGCGTTGCGGTCCTTCTTCAGCCCGCCGACGAGCGTGCGGAACGACTGGATCAGCCGGGTGAGCTGCTTGTCGCGGTCGGCGACGTGGTCGAGCACCAGCGACAGGTTGTCGATGAGTTCGCCGATCACCTCGTCGCGGTCGGCGAGCGTCGACGTGACCGACGCCGTGTGCGCGAGCAGCCCCTCCAAGGTCCCGCCCTCGCCCTGGAACACCTGGACCAGCTCGTACGACAGCTGGTTGACGTCGTCGGGCGAGAGCGCCTCGAAGAGCGGCTTGAAGCCGTTGAACAGCACCGTGAGGTCGAGCGCGGGCGTGGTCCGCGACACCGGGATCGTCGAGCCGGCCGGCAGCCGCCGGGTGTCGCCCACCTCCTGGGTGAGCGAGAGGTAGCGCTGCCCGACGAGGTTGCGGTAGCGGATGGCGGCGTTGGTGCCGCCGTTGACCGAGGTGTCGCGGTCGACCGAGAAGGTGATCAGCGCACGGGTCCGGTCGACGATCTCCACCTCGCTGACCGTGCCGACCCGGACGCCGGCGACGCGGATGTCGTCGCCCTTGTTGACGCCCGTGGCGTCGGTGAACTCCGCCTTGTACTCCCGCGACGACCCGAAGTCGAGGTTGCCGATGGTCACCACCAGCACCGCGGTCGCGAGCGAGGTGACGACGACGAAGACGAGCAGCTTGACGAGGTCGATCGAGGTCCTGAGGTCGAGGATCCGGCTCATCGCAGCGACACCTCCGCCCCGCGTGCCATCGGCCCGACCAGCAGGACACCGAGGTCGGGTACGTCGTCGGTGCTGACGCCCAGGCCCGGGGCGAGCAGCGACTTGAGCAGCGCCGACTCGTCGCGCCCGCCCGCGAAGCCGGCAGCGGTGCCGGACCAGCCCGGACCCACGCGGCTGGTGCCCTTGCCGGTGGGCTCGTCGACACCGTCGACGAAGTCGGGCTGGGAGGTCAGCGGGTTGCTCTGGGACCACGGCGGCGACGGGAGCGTGCCGCAGTGGTAGCCGCGCTTGTCGCCGTAGACCGGGACGTCCTGCGGGCCGTAGCCGCGCGGCTGGTTGGGCAGCGTCTCCAACACGATGTGCAGGGTGAAGCCGCGGAACGCCTCGGCCTGGAGCTTGCCCGCCCCGACGATGCCGCCGAGCAGGCAGGGGTACCCGGGTGCGTAGCGGGCGAACACCTCGAGCTGTGCCGCACCGAGGTCCGCGAGCCGGACCAGGTTGTCACCGTTGGCGCGGGTGAAGCGATCGGCGACGGTGGCCAGCTTCGACACGTCGTTGAACAGCGCCTTGAGCCGGTCCTCGCGGTCCTCGAGCGTCGACGTGGTGGTGATGGTGTTGCGGAGGATCGTGGCGACCTCCGGCAGCACGTCGGCGTACGTGTCGGAGACCCGTGCCGTGAGCCGCAGGTCCTCGATGAGGGCGGGGAGCTCGGGGTTGAAGCGGGTCAGGTAGTCGTCGAGCGTCTCGAGCGTCTCGCCCAGCTGCTCGCCCCTCCCCTCGAGGGCGGTCGCGACCGCGTTGAGGGTGGTGTTGAGGTCGGCCGGCTGCACCGCGCGCAGCAGGGGGTAGAGGTCGCTGAGCACCTGCTCGACCTCGATGGAGAGGTCGGTGCGCTGGATGACGTCACCGTCCGCGATCGGCTGGGCGGACGACCCGCCGTCGGGGACCACCAGGGAGACGAACTTCTCACCGAAGAGCGTCTTGGGCAGGATCGAGGCGGTGACGTCGCGAGGGACGTCGGTGGTGCGGTCCTGGTAGAGGCCGAGCGTGATGTCCGCGCCCTCCGCGGTGGGCTCGTAGTCGAGCACCTCGCCCACGATCACTCCCTTGATCTTGACGTCGGCGCGCTGCGGCAGCTGGAGCCCGATCCTGGACGCCTTGACCGTGACCTCGTCGTAGTCGGTGAACTTCTTGGTGAACACGCCGTACGTCGCCCACACCGCGCCGAGCATGAGGACCAGGAACACGACTCCCAGGGACTTCGTCTTCATCGCCCCGTCACCCCGCCAGCCGCACGGTGGTCGACGCGCCCCAGATCGCCATGGACATCAGCAGGTCGAGCACGTTGATCGCGACGATGCTGGTCCGGACGGCGCGCCCCACCGCGACGCCCACGCCGGCGGGACCGCCGGAGGCGTTGTAGCCGTGGTAGCAGTGGATGAGGATGACGGTGACCGCGAAGACCAGCACCTTGCCGAAGGACCACAGCACGTCGCCGGGCGGCAGGAACGCGTTGAAGTAGTGGTCGTACGTGCCCGCGGACTGGCCGTAGAACTGGGTCACCACCAGCCGGCTCGCGAAGTACGACGACAGCAGGCCGACGACGTACAGCGGGATGATCGCGATCAGCCCGCCCACGACGCGGGTGGCGACGAGGAACGGCATCGACGGGATCGCCATCACCTCGAGGGCGTCGACCTCCTCCGAGATCCGCATGGCGCCCAGCTGGGCGGTGAAGCCGCAGCCGACGGTCGCGGCGAGCGCGATGCCCGCGACGAGCGGCGCGATCTCGCGGGTGTTGAAGTAGGCGGAGACGAAGCCGGAGAAGGCAGCGGTGCCGAGCTGGTTGAGCGCCGCGTATCCCGACAGCCCCACCTGCGCACCGGTGAAGAAGGTCATGCCGATGATGACGCCGACGGTGCCGCCGATGACGGCGAGAGCACCCGAGCCGAGGGTGACCTCGGCGAGGATCCGCATGATCTCGCGCGGGTAGCGGGTGACCGAGCGCGGCACGGCCTTGAGCACCGCGATGTGGAAGGCCAGCTGGCCTCCCAGGTCGTCGAGGGAGGCGAGCGGCTTGGCGTATACGTCTCGTAGGGCCATCGCTCATCCGCCCTTCGGGGGCACGACCTGCAGGTAGATCATGCTGAGGACGAAGTTGGCCACGAAGAGCAGCAGGAACGTGATGACCACGGACTCGTTGACGGCGTCGCCGACGCCCTTCGGCCCGCCCTTGGCGTTCATCCCCTTGTAGGACGCCACGACCGCGGCGATCAGGCCGAAGACGAGCGCCTTGACCAGCCCGATCCACAGGTCCGGCAGCTGCGCCAGC
Source organism: Nocardioides sp. P5_E3 (assembly GCF_054049275.1). Lineage (NCBI taxonomy): Bacteria > Bacillati > Actinomycetota > Actinomycetes > Propionibacteriales > Nocardioidaceae > Nocardioides > Nocardioides sp. P5_E3. The sequence goes on along the minus strand of NZ_JBFUMR010000005.1, from coordinate 107,140 downwards.
GCGGTGAAGCTCGCGAGGTACGCGCCGGGGGTGCCGTCCTGCAGGATGACGTTGAAGACGTAGCCGCCGCTCACCCCGACGACGCTCACCATGCCGTTGAGGAAGAACGCCACGAGCATGCACGCGAGGACGCGGGGCACGACGAGGCGCTGGATCGGGTCGATGCCCAGCACCATCATCGCGTCGAGCTCCTCGCGGATCTTGCGAGCGCCGAGGTCGGCCGCGATCGCCGAGCCACCGGCCCCGGCGATCAGCAGTGCCGTGCCGATGGGGGCCGCCTGCTGGATGACCGCGAGCACCGACGCCGAGCCGGTGAACGACTGCGCGCCGAACTGCTTGATCAGGCCGCCGACCTGGAGCGCGATGACCGCGCCGAAGGGGATGGCGACGAGGGCGGTGGGAACGATGGTGACCGAGGCGATGAACCACGCCTGCTGGATGAACTCGCGCAGCTGGAAGGGGCGCCGGAAGAGCCCGCGACCGACGTCGAGGGCGAAGGCGAACAGGTTGCCCGCGGCACCGATCGGTGCGAGGGCGCGCGAGGACGTCGACGTGGACATGACCGCCTCAGGCCCCCGGCGCCAGGCCGGCGTTGCTGGTCTCGAAGGATCCCGGCGGCGGGGTCACGCCGTTCTCGCGGCACCACTCCCCTGCCGGGCGCTGGCTGCGGCGCGGGATGCCGTTGGACGGCTCCTGCTGGAGCGGGATGGGCGGCAGCGGGGGCAGCTCCTGACCCTCCTCCGCCGCGAGCTCGTCGGCGTCCTTCTCCTCGGACATGCCGATCGGGCCGACGCGCTGGGCATTGAGGAACTGTCGTACGACGGGCTCCTCCGAGCTCAGCAGCTGCTCGCGCGGGCCGAACATCGCCAGGTGGCGGTGATAGAGGAGGCCGATGTTGTCGGGCACCGTCCGGGCCGTGTTCACGTCGTGGGTGACGATGAGGAAGGTGGCGTCGATCTGCGCGTTGAGGTCGATGATGAGCTGGTTGAGGAACGCCGTCCGCACCGGGTCGAGGCCCGAGTCGGGCTCGTCGAAGAGCACGATCTCGGGGTCGAGCACCAGCGCCCGCGCCAGGCCGGCACGCTTGCGCATGCCGCCGGAGATCTCGCCGGGCAGCTTGTCCTCGGAGCCGAGGAGGCCGACGAGGTCCATCTTCTCCATCACGATGGCCCGGACCTCGGACTCGGACTTCCTGGTGTGCTCGCGCAGCGGGAAGGCGACGTTGTCGTAGAGGTTCATCGAGCCGAACATGGCGCCGTCCTGGAACAGCACGCCGAAGAGCTTGCGGATCTCGTAGAGGTCGCGCTCGGAGCAGCTCGCGATGTCGGTGCCCTCGATGAGGATCGAGCCCTTGTCGGGCTTGAGCAGGCCGATGAGCGTCTTGAGGAAGACGGACTTGCCCGTGCCCGACGGACCGAGCATCACGCAGATCTCGCCCGCAGGGATCGTCAGGGTCACGTCGCCCCAGATCAGCTGCTTGCCGAAGGACTTGGTGAGGTCGTTGACCTGGATCTCGACACCCATGTGCACCCTCCCTGCCGTCTGGCTGTGGCCCTAGCCGGGCTCCCGTCCCGCGCTGCTTACGGGGTGGACAACGCGGCAGGGCGCGGGAGGTTACGGGCGGGAGGAGACGGTCGTCACTGAACGTGGATGCGGGGAGCGAGAGCGGGTTCCGTCCCACTCGCCGGTGTTCCTTGTCCATTTCCACGCAGTTCTGGAGACTGGGCGTGCACGGTGCGGGTTTCGGCGCGGATGGGCGATTCGGCGGCAGGCGGGGTGAGCATGAGCATCACCGGCAAGGGCCTGGTTCGTCGGTGGGGTGGTCGTGCAGTCGGGTTGGCTGTCACGGGCATCGGCCTGTACATCGTGACGCCGAGCTTGTTGACCATGTTCGGGGCGTGGCCCCGACTCGCGGACGTCGACGAGCCGTGGTTCGTCATCCTCGCCGTGCTCGAGGCCTGCAGCCTTGCTTGTCTGTGGTGGCTGGCGCGGATCGCGCTGGCGAGTCCCGATGACCCGGTCCCTGACGGGGCGGCAGATCAACAGGCCCAGGCGCCACCTCGATTGGGTTGGGGGACGGCCGCGGCTGCCCAGCTCGCTGGCAACGCCGCCAGCAAGGTCGTCCCGGGGGGTGCCGCCACCGGCGGAGTCGTCCAGGGCAAGGTCCTCATCCAGTCCGGGCAGCGAGCCGGCGCGGTGGCGTCGGGGCTCACGGCCACGAACCTGCTGGGGACAGCGGTGCTGCTGATCCTGCCCGTGCTCACCATCCCGGCCCTGATCATCGGGCCGCCGCCGGCGAAGCAGCTGCAGCTGGGGTTGCTGGTCTCGTTGATCCTGGCAGCAGTCATCGTCGCCATCGGGGTCACGGCGCTGACCTGGCCATCAGTCGTGGCCGCGACGGGCATGATCACCGGACGTGTGGTCCATGTCTTTCGGAAGTCTGTGACGCCGCGCGGTCTTGCGGACGGGCTCCTGGCGCAGCGTGCGCGGGTCGCCGCTGCGTTTCGCGGTCGTTGGTGGACGGCCGTGTTCGCTGCGGCCGCGAACCGCATGTTGGACTACGCCGCTCTGGTTGCCGCCCTGGTGGCATTCGGGGCGCACGTGCGTCCCTCCGAGGTGCTGCTCGCATATGTGGTCGCGCAGGCATTCGCGATCATCCCGATCACCCCCGGTGGTGTGGGCTTCGTCGACGCGGGACTGACCGCGCTCCTGGTCCTGGTCGGCGTCCCGGCCGACACCGCGCTCATCGGCACGCTGCTCTACCGACTCTTCTCGTTCTGGCTGCCGATCCCGATTGGCGGGCTGGCGTGGGGTTGGTGGCGGATCCACCACCAGGCAGCGGATCGCCGACTGACGGACATCGGCTAGCGCAGCATCAAGCCCATCCGGGGGCGGGACCACGGTTGGCTTCCGCGCATCGAGGTGGGGCCGCTCCAGTACGGTCCGGGCATGAGAGCAGTCGTCCAGAAGCGCTACGGCTCCGTCGACGACCTCACCGTGAGTGAGGTCCCCCGGCCGGAGCCCGCCGCGGACGAGGTGTTGGTGCGAGTCCGGGCGGCTTCCGTCCATCCCGATGTGTGGCACGTCGTAGCCGGCCGGCCCGCGGTGCTGCGCCTCATGGGCTCCGGGGTCAGACGCCCCCGTGAGCCTGTGCCCGGGACCGACGTCGCTGGGGTGGTGGAGTCGGTGGGCAGCGCGGTGACCCGGTTCAAGCCAGGTGACGAGGTCTTCGGAGAGACTGTTCGCGGTGTCCAGTGGCGCAACGGCGGTGCGTTCGCCGAGTACGCCACGGCCCCCGAGGTGGGGGTGGCGCTCAAGCCACCCAGCGTCGGCTTCGAGGAGGCGGCGGCAGTGCCGACCGCCGGCCTCATCGCTCTGAACAACCTGCCCCAACGTCGGGTACCGACGGGTTCGAGGGTCTTGGTCAACGGCGCCGCGGGAGGCGTAGGCGCGATCGCCGTGCAGCTCGCCAAGGCATATGGCGCGCACGTCACGGGTGTCGATCACTCGAGCAAGCTCACGCTCGTGCGCTCCCTCGGCGCGGACCGAGTCATCGACTACACGGCCGAGGACTTCACACGTGGCGGCGAGCAGTGGGACCTCATCTTCGACGTGCCCGGGAACCATTCCTTCCGGGCGACGCGCCGCGCACTGGACCCGCGAGGCAGCTACATCCTGATCGCACACGACGCATTCGGAGCGACGGGACATCGCTGGCTGGGCAGCATCCCGCGCCTCCTCGGACTCGTGGCACGCTCTGCGGTGTCCCCCCAGCTGCGCGGCGGGTCGTTCGCGCCACCGGACAAGAGGGAGCTGATGGACACGCTTGCGCGGTTCATGGAGAGCGACCAGCTGCGCGTGGTGGTGGACCGGACCTATCCCTTGAGCCAGGCGCCGCAGGCGATGCGACACCTCATGTCCGGCCAGCCCGTGGGACGGATCGTTCTCCGCATCGACGACTGAGGTGGTGGCTCACTCCGCCGCGTTCGCACGTCAGCGCCCTGAGGGCCCTTCGACGTTGACGGTCGGGATGCCGCCGCCCACCCGGGCGATCACCGCGAAGGATGGCTCGTGGCTGGGGTTGGATTCACGGTGGACGGTCCAGGCAGGGACGTGCACGAAGTCGCCCGGGCCAGCATCGATGTAGCCGTCGTGGCCCTCGAACTCAAGTCTCAGCACGCCGCGCACGATGTACAGGCTCGACTCGTTGCGCTCGTGGTGGTGCCAGCCCGACACCGCTCCTGGCTCGGTCTCGACCTGGCCGGCCCAGAGCAGCGGCAGCTCGAATGCCAAGGCGCGGTTCATGCCAGGCGTCGGGTCTGCTGGAGCCAAGTCAGCCGGCGTGAAGACCCGTACGGGCCGTGGCAGTTCACCGCTCATCAGTTCAGGATCCCCATTCGTTGCTCAGGCGAGGGCGGAGTCGGGGATCCAGTTCCCGTGGAATCCCTGCGGCACCCGGGCCGGCAGATGGATCGTGGCCACCGGATGTCCGAAGTCGTGGGCATCGATGATCACCAGGTCGCTGGCGTCGCGCGCGGCGTCGTACACGTAGCCCATGAGCCAACCGTCGTCCTCGCCCGCCGCGCTGCCCGCCGGGACGAACACCATCTCGCTGGCGATGCGGCCGGAGCCCAGGTCGACCTCGACGGTGGTGCCGCCGACGAGGTCGTGCTTGCGCACACCTGTCCGGGGGTCATCGCCCAGCGCGCCCAGGTCGCGCACCGACGATGCGCCGATCGTGTAGCCGTAGCGGTGGCGGCGGCCCGTGAGTCGTTCGTCCGCGCGTGGGAACTCCGTGCCGCGATCGTCGATGGTCTCGGTGAGGACGTTGCGTGCCTGCGGGTCGATCGTCCAGCGCTCCAGACGGGGGCGATCGGAAAGGGGCTCGCCGTCCTCGGCGAAGGCATGGTCGTGCACCACCAGGTCGATGACCACCCGATCGCCGTCGTCGAAGGCGTTGAGGGGGTGGTAGACGAAGCACGGCTCGACGTCGATCCACACGACGTCGGTCCCCGTGCCGGCCCGGGGCAGGAGCCCGACCCGGGCCCCGTTGTCGGGGCGCCAGCGGAAGGGCAGGGAAACACCCTGGAGCGCGAGCTCCAGGTCGAAGAGCACAGGCAGGTCGAGCAGCACGACCCGGGAGGCGGTCAGGCCCATGTCGTGGAGCATCACCGGGGCCGGAAGGTCGATGTCGACGGTGCTGGCGAGCTCCCCGGACGAGTCGATCACGTGATAGCGCAACGCGGGGTTGTCGAAGCCGTAGGTCATCACGTGCATCTCGCCGGTGTTCGGGTCGAACTTGGGGTGAGCGTTGATGCCGGCAGGGAGAGGGCCGCCGAAGTTGCGCGTGGCGACCGTGTCCAGGTCACAGGTCAGCTCGTAGGGCAGCGACCCCTCGGTCACGGCCAGGATCCGGCCGGCGTGGGCGAACACGTTGGTGTTGCCCGAGCCGGGGTACCACCCGCCGTCCTCGTGGGGCACCGGGGACTCACCGAGGTGCGCGCTGGCCTCCGGGCTGCGCACCCAGCGGTTGCGGTACCAGCGTGCCCGGCCGCCGTGCAGGTCGACGCCGTGCACCATCCCGTCGCCCGCGAACCAGTGGTACGTCTCAGCGTCGGCTGCGAACGGGTTGGGTCCGGTGCGGATGTACCTGCCCGCCAGAGCCGGTGGCACCGCGCCAGTGACGTCGAGATCCGTTGCGGTCAGCTCAGTGGCCACCGGCGCAAAGTTGCCGTCGAGGTAGGTGGCTGCAGTCATCGTCCGCTCCCTGGCATCGGGCCGCTGAGCCGGCCCCACCAATAGACACCCTCACCCGCTACGCGTCAATCAGCCGCTCTTGCGCTGACTCGCGGCCGCGCGGATCCGCGCGGATCCGCGCGCTAGGCGGTGAGCGCCTGGTCGAGATCGGCGTACCGGTGGAACCATGGCTGTGCCTGCTCCAGCTGCGCGGCGAGCCGCAGCAGGAGACCGTCCGAGGCAAGGGAGCCGACGAACTGCACGCCCAGGGGCAGGCCGGTGGCGGTCCAGTGCAGAGGCACGGAGATCGCGGGGCGACCGGTGAGGTTGGCCAGCTGGGTGTAGGGCACCCAGCCCAGGTTGTCGGTGATGAGCTGGTCGAGGATGCCGGTCGCGTTGAGGAGCTTGCCGGCGTGCACCTTCGCGATGGTCCGCGAGGCCCGCTGCAGCAACGGCGGGGTATCAACAGAGCCCACCTCCAGCGGCGGCTTCGCCAAGGTCGGGGTGAGCAGCAGGTCGTAGCGCTGGTGGAAGTCGTCGAGCGCGCGGACGTGCCGGTTGACGTTCTCCAACGCGGCGAAGAGCGCCCCGACGCCGGCGGCGCGGCCGATCTCGGCTGCCGCGAGCGAGTCGGCAGCGAAGGCGCTGTCGGGCGAGCCGAGTCTGTGCTTGATCTGGCTGATCTGACCGTGGAGCTGGGCGAACCAGATGCTCAGGAAGTCACGGGCCAGGGCGTCGTCGTCGTGCGGCGCGTCGACTTCCTCGACCTCGTGGCCGAGCTCGGCGACCAGGCGAGCGGCACCCTCGACGGCGGCGACCGCCTCGGGGTCTGGACTGGGGTTGATGGCCGAGGAGACCGTGAAACCGATCCGCAGACGCGCGGGCGGTCGGTCGAGCCCCGGAAGGAACCGATCGGGGGTCGCAGCGGCGTACGCCGCGTAGCGGGTCGGCGCGCCGACGATCGCATCGAGCAGTGCGGCGCTGTCCCGGACGCTGCGGGAGACCACGCCCTGGGTGACCATCCCGAACATGGTCTCGGTGCCCTGGGGACCGTAGGGCGTGAGGCCACGGCTGAGCTTCAACCCGACCAGGCCGTTGCAGGCCGCGGGGATGCGGACCGACCCGCCGCCGTCGTTCGCGCCGGCCGCCGGGACGATGCCCGCGGCGACCGCGGCGCCCGAGCCACCGGACGAGCCGCCCGGAGTGTGGGCCAGGTTCCACGGATTGCGGGCCCGTCCCAGCAGATCGTCCTCCGTGATGCCCTTCGCTCCGAACTCAGGGGTGTTGGTCTTGCCGAAGACAACGAGTCCGGCGTCGAGGAAGCGCTGCGTGACGAGTGCGTGCTCATCGGCCACGTCGTCCACCAGCGCGTGCGAGCCGTTGGTGGTGGGGAACCCGGCGTACTCCTGCGCGAGATCCTTCACGAGGAAGGGCACGCCCGCGAAGGGGCCGCTCAGCGGCTCGGCGGCCCGAGCATCGGCCACGTCGTCCAGCATCCTGACGATCGCGTTGATCTTCGGGTTCACCTGATCGGCACGCTGGCGTGCCAAGGCCAGCAGCTCAGCCGGAGTGACCTGCTTGTCGGCAACCAGGGCTGCCAGGCCGGTCGCGTCAGTGGTCAGGTAGTCGTCAAGGTGCACGGAGCGAGTGTAGGAGCGCGCCATCCCTCCGGAGTGAGGAATGGGCCGCCGCCATGTGGGCCCCCGAACGTGCGTGCAGGGCACCCGGGCGGCCGTCACCCGCGCCCTCAGGCGCGGCGGCGGCGGATCTCGGCGTTGACCGCCGGGATGATCTCGTGGAGGTCGCCGATCACGGCGTGGGTGGCCTTGGTGACCATCGGGGCGTCGGGGTCGGTGTTGATGGCGAGGATGACCTTGGCGCTGCTGCACCCGGCCCAGTGCTGGATCGCACCGCTGATGCCGCAGGGGATGTAGAGGTCCGGCGAGATCCGGCTGCCGGTCTGTCCCACCTGCTCGTGGTGGGGCCGCCAGCCCAGGGAGGTCACCACGCGGGAGACGCCCAGCGGGGCGTCGAGCAGCTCGGCGAGCTCGAGGAGGTCGTCGAAGCCCTCGGCCGACCCGGCACCGCGACCGGCGCCGACGACGACGCGGGCCGACTTCAGGGTGCCCGAGAGGTCGGGCTCCGGCTCCTCGGTGGAGACGACCCGGGCCAGCAGGTCGGCGTCGGCGACGTCGGGTGTCTCGACGACCAGCTCACCGGCACCCGCGGTGGCGGCGGGGGTGGCCTCCACCGCGTGGCCGGCCAGGGTGAAGATCGCCGGCCTCTGGGACAGGCTCATCTCCTCGAGCGCGTCGCCGCCGACGACCTGGCGGGTCACCGTGAAGGGCGACAGGCTGCTGAACGACACGACGTTGGCGGCCATCGGCAGCGCGGACCGGGCCGCGACGTGGGCCAGTACCTCGTTGCCGCGCGAGGTGCCGGCCGCGGTCACGACGACCGCGCCCGCGCGCTCGCGCACGGCCATCAGCCCGGCCGCCCACGCGGCGCCGGAGAACGAGTCGTAGGCCGCACCGGTGAGGGCGTGCACGCGGCGGGCGCCGTACGACGCCAGGGTGCCGACCAGCGCGTCGTCGGGGTGGCCGACGACGACCGCGTCGATGGGCACACCGCCCCCGGCGGCGGCGAGGTCGCGCGCGAACGTCATCGCCTCGCGGGAGGTCTCCACGACCTCACCTGTCGGCGTGACCTCGACCAGGACGACGATCATCGCGCGAGCACCCCCAGCTGCTCGAAGAGGTCGACGACCGCAGGTGCGCTCGCCGGGCCCTCGCCCAGTACCTGCACGGTCGACGGGGAGGGAGGGGGCAGCACCAGTCGGACGCGGGACGGTCCGACCGGGTCGGCCGTGGGCCGACGCTCCTCGATCGGCGCCTTCTTGGCCTTCATCCGGCCGGGGACGCTCGGGTAGCGGGGCTCGACACCGCCCTCGAGGACCGTGACCACCGCAGGCAGGGGCAGGCGGAAGGTCTCGTGGCCGTCGGGGCCGGACCCGGTCGCCGTCACCTCGCCGTCGGCGACCGACACCGTGTTGACGCCGTTGACGACGGGCCAGCCGAGCTCGTAGGCGAGGCGGATGCCGACCTGGAAGTCGCCGGTGTCGGCCGCGTCGTTGCCGAGCAGCACGAGCTCGTGGGGCGTGCCCGCCGCCTCGTGGTCGCGGACGACCGCGGCGATCTCGCGGGCGACGTCGGCCGGCCCGAACGCTTGTGGGTCGGCCACCACATGGGTGGCTGCGGCGCAGCCCACGGCGAGCGCGGCTCGGAGCTGCTCGACGGCGTCGTCGTCGCCCAGCGTCACGACGGTCGCGGCGCCTCCGTCGGCGGCGATGCGGACCGCGAGCTCGACCGCGCACTCCTCGTGCGCGCTCGTCGTGAAGCCGGCGTAGCGCCCGTCGACGCCCTGGGCGTCCTCGGTGAGGACGACCTCGCTCGTCGCGTCGACGACGCGCTTGACGCAGACCAGCGGGTTGGTCATCGAATTCTCTCGTTGGTCGGGTCGAGGAGCGGGGTGGCGTCGACCGAGCCGACGGTGACGGGGTAGAGCTCCTCCATGTAGGAGACGGCGAGCTGGTTGCCGATGACGGCCTGGTCGGGCGGCAGGTAGGCGAGCAGCACGTGCTTGCCGAGCGACGGCGCGGACCCGGCGCTGGTGACGTAGGGGTGGTGCCCGTGGCCGTCGGTGAGCGTGCCGCCGTCGCGCGTCAGGATCGGCTCCCCGCCGAGCATGTAGCGCCGGGTGCCGGAGGCGGACGTGTGGTCGTCGACCGTGAGCGTGCACAGCACCGTGCTGGGAGCCGTCTCCCGCTGCGCGAGGTAGGCCTCCTTGCCCACGAAGTCGGCCGTCTTGACCTTGGGCCGCTGCATGCCGGCCTCGATGATGGTGCGCTCGCTGTCGAGCTCGGCGCCGTAGGCCCGGTAGCCCTTCTCGATGCGGCCCGTCGTCCCGTAGACGCCGATGCCGGCAGGCACCGCACCGTGGGGCGCGCCCGCCTCGAGCAGTGCCTCCCACAGCCCGGCGGCGTGCTCCATCGGGACGTAGAGCTCCCAGCCCAGCTCGCCGACGTAGGAGATGCGGGAGGCGAGGACGGACGTGCCGGCGAGCTCGATCTCCCGGCAGGAGAGGAAGCCGAACCCGGCGTCGGAGACGTCGTCGGAGGTCAGCGAGGAGACGATGTCGCGTGCCAGCGGTCCCCAGATGCCGATGGTGGACACGTCGTCGGTGAGGTCGGTGAGCGTCGTGGAACCGGACTCGGGCAGGTGCCCCGAGAACCAGGCCCGGTCGGCCATGCCGTGTGCGCCGCCGGTGACGACCCGGTAGTGCTCGTCGCCCAGCCGCATCACCGTGAGGTCGGAGCGGAAGCCGCCCTTCGCGTCCAGGACGGGCGTGTAGACGACCTTGCCGACCGCGACGTCGCACTGGGCGACACAGGTCTTCTGCACCACGTCGAGCGCCTCGGGGCCCTCGATGTCGAAGATGCAGAACGCTGACAGGTCGATCACCGCGGCCGCCTCTCGCATGCGGAGGTGCTCGGCGTTGATGATCGGGCTCCACCAGCGGGAGTCCCACTCGTGCTCACGCGGCATCACCGCGTCGCCGTACGCCTCGAGCAGGGACGCGTTGGTCTCGTACCAGAACGGGCGCTCCCACCCGGCGGTCTCGAAGAAGACGGCGCCGAGCTTCGCCTGGGAGTCGTGCATCGGGGAGAGTCGCTGGTCGCGGTCGGACTCGTACTGCTCGCCCGGGTGGACGATGCCGTAGGTCTTGATGAACGACTCGGTGGTGCGCAGCCGGGTGTGCTCGCGGCGCTTCTGGTGCTCGTGGAAGCGCGCGATGTCGCTGTGGTGCAGGTCGATCTCGGAGTGGCCGTCGGTCATCCACTCGGCCACAGCGCGGCCGACACCCGGACCCTCCTTGATCCAGACCGCCGAAGCCGTCCAGAGCCCGGCGACCTCGCTCTCACCCAGGATCGGGTTGCCGTCGCAGGTCAGCGAGAGCAGGCCGTTGATGGCGTAGCGCATCTCCGCGCCCTCGGCGCCCAGCAGCTCGGGCATCAGCTCGTAGGCCTGCTCGAGCTGGGGGTCGAAGTCGTCGGAGGTGAAGGGCATCTCCGTCGGCGAGAGCTTGGCCTGCTCGATCGAGGGGATGTCCTCGGGCTCGTGGAGGATCGCGCGGTGGGCGTAGGAGCCGACCTCCATGTCGGCGCCGTGCTGGCGCTCGTAGCAGAAGGTGTCCATGTCGCGGACGATCGGGAAGGAGATCTCCCCCTCCGTCTCCGTCAGCTGCGGGCAGGGCCCCACGCTGATCATCTGGTGCACCGCGGGCGTCAGCGGGATGCTGATGCCGGCCATGTCGCCGAGCTTCGGGCTCCACACGCCGGCCGCGATGACGACGACCTTCGCCTCGATGTCGCCGCCGGACGTCCGCACCCGGGTGATCCGGCGCCGGCCGTGGGGGCCCTCCTCGGTGTCGAGGCCGGTGACCTCCACGGTCGGTACGACGGTGAGCTCGCCCGTGGCAAGGGCCCGCTCGCGCATGATGGTGCCGGCGCGCAGCGAGTCGACCACGCCCACACCGGGCGTCCAGAACGCGCCGATGAACTGGTCCTCCTCGATGAAGGGCACCTTCTCCTTCACGAAGGCGGGGCTGACGAGCTCGGACTCGATCCCCCAGGCCTTGGCGCTCGACATGCGGCGCCGCAGCTCCTCCATCCGCTCCTCGGTGCGCGCGATCTCGAAGCCGCCGGACTGCGTGAAGACGCCCATCTCCTGGTACTGCGCGACCGAGTCGAGCGTCAGGTCGGTGATCTCGCGCGAGTGGTCGACGGTGAAGATGAAGTTGGACGCGTGGCCCGTCGACCCACCGGGGTTGGGCAGCGCGCCCTTGTCGATCTGCACGACGTCGGTCCACCCGAGCCGGGTGAGGTGGTGCACGAGGCTGTTGCCGACGATGCCGGCACCGATCACGACGACACCTGCGGTCGTGGGGACGTCTGCCATGACGGGTCTCCTGAGGGCCTTCTCCTGCGGCGGGTTGCGCATCACGCAACGGGTTGCGTCATACGCGATTACACGAAATGTACGCCGCCGCCCCGGAGCACTGTCAAGGGTGCTCGGGACGGCGGCGGACGGCAGTCCGGGGCCGGAGGTCGGACCTCAGGCCTTCGCGTCCTCCTCGGGAGTGCTGGTGACCTCCTCCGGGTCCGCGCCGAGCGCGGCCAGGGCGACCGAGTGGTTCTCCACCGAGTCGTACTTCTGGGCGTGCAGCACGGCCTTGCGCACCCGCGAGGGGAGCGTCGACTCGTAGGGCTCCTCGCGCAGCGCCTTCATCAGGGACACGCACATGGCGCAGATGACCAGCATGAACGGCCCGGCCACGATGATCACCAGTGTCTGCAGCGCCCCGAGCCCTCCGGAGAACAGCAGCACCCCGGCCACCGCCCCCTGGGCGACGCCCCAGAAGATGACCAGCCAGCGCATCGGGTGCTCCTCGCCGTGCTGGCTCAGCATCCCCATGACGATCGAGGCCGAGTCGGCGCCTGTGATGAAGAAGATCGCGACGAGGAACACCGCCAGCACGACCGTGATGCTCGACAGCGGGTACTCCCGCAGCGTGGCGAACAGGGCACTCTCGGTGCCCTCGTTCGCGAGCACGGCGCCCAGGTCCTTGGCGCCGGAGAGCTGCAGGTCGAACGCCGAGCCGGCCAGGATCGAGAACCAGACGAACGACACCACGCTCGGCACCAGGATCACGTAGACGACGAACTGCCGGATGGTGCGTCCCTTGGAGATGCGGGCGATGAACATCCCGACGAAGGGCGTCCAGGAGATCCACCAGGCCCAGTAGAAGATCGTCCAGGTGTCGAGGAACTCGCTGCCGCCGAAGGCCCCGGTGCGGAACGCCATCGTCGGCAGGTGCGTGAGGTAGCCGCCCAGCGACTCGGTGAAGGTGCTGAGGATGAAGACCGTCGGGCCGACGACGAAGAGGAAGAAGACCAGGAGCAGGGCCGCGATGGCGTTGGCGTTGGAGAGGAACTGCACGCCCTTCTCGATGCCGGTCACGGCGGAGAGCACGAAGCAGGTGGTCAGGACCGCGATCACCACCACGGTCAGCCACTTGGACTCACCGGTGGCGAACACGTCGTCGAGGCCGCCGGTGATCTGGAGGGCGCCCAGGCCCAGGGAGGTGGCGGAGCCGAAGAGCGTCGCGAAGATCGCGATGACGTCGATCGCCTTGCCCGGGCCCTCCGTCGCGCGGCGCCCCAGGAGGGGGCCGAACGCGCCCGAGACCAGGTTGCCGGTGCCCTTGCGGTAGGCGAAGTAGCCGATCGCGAGCCCGATCACGGCGTACATGGCCCACGGGTGGAAGCCCCAGTGGAAGAAGGCGTACTCCATGGCGACCCGGGCGCTGTCGGGGGTCGACGGGTCGCCGCGGCCCGGCGGGATGCTCGAGGCGTCGGTCGCGGTGAGGTAGGTCAGCGGCTCGGCGACGCCCCAGAACATCAGGCCGATGCCCATGCCCGTCGCGAACATCATCGAGACCCAGGAGAACGTCGAGAACTCCGGCTCGGAGTCGTCGGGACCGAGCCGGATGTTGCCGTAGCGGCTCACCGCGAGGTAGGCGGAGAAGAGCAGGAACGACGCACTGACCAGGATGAACAGCCAGCCGAACGTGGTCTCCAACCACCCGAGCAGCTCGCCGGTGGTCGTGCCCATCCCCTCGGAGTCGACGACCCCCCAGACGAGGAAGGCGATCGCGAGGGCCGCCGCGACACCGAACGTCACCTTGTCGAGGGAGAGGTCGCGACCCTCCCCGTGCGGTGGGACCAGGGACTGATCGACCGGTTCCCGGAGAGCCATGTCGCCTACCCATCCGGTTGCGTCTTGCGCAACCTAGTGCGTGACCTGCAACGAACGTACGATGACCCTCCCCCAAGCGACTGTCAAGGGTCGCACGGAGGAGGGCCACCGAACAGCGTCAGCCGAGCCAGGCGTCCACCTTGTCCTGGTTCTCGTCGACCCACTTGGCGGCCGCGTCCTCGGGGGACATGCCGTCGGACGCGATGTAGCCGGCCACGACGTTCTGGTCCTCGTTGGTCCAGGTGAAGTTCTGCACCAGGTCGACGGCGGTGGAGTCGCCCTCGGACCACTCGGTGCTGACGATCTTCTTCAGCTCGGTCTCCGGGTAGTCGCAGGCGACCGTCTGCGGGTCGTCCTGGCAGCCGTCCTCGTACGGCGGGAGGGCGACGCGCTGCATCGCCACCTCGGCGTTGAAGTACTGCGGCTCGTACCAGTAGCCGATGACCCACTCCTTGTTCTCCTCGGCCTTGCGGAACGCCTCGATCGAGGCGGCCTCCGACCCGGAGAAGACGACCTTGAAGTCCAGGTCGAGGTTGCTCACGATCGCCTCGTCGAACTGCACGTAGGACGGGTCGGCACCGAGGAACTGGCCCTGGCCGCCGGACTCCGACGTCGCGAACTCCTGGGCGTACTTGTTGAGGTTCTTGTAGTCGAGGATGTCCGGGTGCTCCTCGGCGAGCCACGGCGGGACGAACCATCCGATGATGCCGACGTTGCCCTGCGGGCCGAAGTCCGTCGCGGTCCCGTCGCCCTGCTCGGCGAAGAACTTCTTCTCAAGGTCGGGGTGACCCCAGTCCTCGATGACGACGTCGACCTCCCCGGTGCCGAAGCCCTGCCACGAGACGTCCTCCTTGAGCTCCTTGTACTCGACCGAGCAGCCGAGCTCCTGCTCGGCGACCGTGCCGACGACGTAGGCGCTGGCCTCGTAGCCGACCCACGGGTTCACGGCCATGTTGAGGTCACCGCACTCGCCACCACCCTCGGCGGCCTGCGACTCGTTGGCCTTGGTCTGCTCGTCGATCGAACCTCCGCCGCAGGCGGAGAGAGCGAGCGTGGCGACGGCGGCTACTGCCCCGAGTCGCGCAGCCCGGCTGCGGGCAGTTCTCATGGTGGTTCTCCTCATCTGGTGGTGGATCGGCACATCGTTGGGGTCTCCGGTCTCGCGGGCGTCAGGTCTCGACGACCTTCCGGTCGCCGGGGAAGCCGATGGGCAGTCGCGTGTGGAACGCCCGCCGCGGCCCGGCCCCGTCGTCACGACGTACGTCGGCAGCAGCCCGGGTGATCCGGTCGAGCATCACGCCGAGCAGCACGATGGTGATGCCCGCGGCCAGGCCCTTGCCCCACGCCTCGCTGCGCGAGAAGCCGTAGACGACGTCGTAGCCGAGCGCGCCGGCGCCGACGAGGCCGCCGATCACGGTCATGGACAGCACGTAGAGCAGGCCCTGGTTGGTGGCGAGGACGAGTGAGCCCTTGGCCATCGGCAGCTGGACCTTGCTGATCTCCTGCCACGTCGTCTGGCCGGTCGAGCGGCCCGCCTCGATGGTGGTCGGAGAGACCCCCTTGACGCCGTCGGCCACCAGCTTGATCGCGGCGGGTGCGGCGTACACGACGCCCGCGACGATCGCGGTGAAGCGGGACGGTCCGAAGAGGGCGAGCACCGGGATCAGGTAGACGAACGGCGGGATCGTCTGCCCTGCGTCGAGCAGGGGTCTGATGCCGAGGTCGACCTTGCGGTCGCGGGCCATCCAGACCCCGAAGACCAGGGCCAGGATCATCACCAGCACGGTGGCGACCAGCGTCATGGTGAGGGTGATCATGGCGTCGTGCCACAGGTCGAAGAACCAGATGCCGGTCAGGCACACGAGGGCGGACACGAACGCCCGGGCACCGCCGAAGACCAACGCGAGCGCGGCGATCCCAATGAAGGAGACGTACCAGGGCGACTCCGCCAGGAGTGACTGCATCGGGTTGAGCAGCCACTCGGTCACGTAGTCCTTGAACGCGCCGGTGACCCCGCCGAAGGTGCTGGTGACCCAGTCCATGACGTCGTTGACGACGGTGGCCAGCTTGTCGCCGATCGTGTAGACGGGGAACTCGGCGAGCCCGATGTAGGTGCGCGAGAGGTAGACGGCGACGAGGGTGCCGACGCCGCCAGCAGCGAGGAGGATGCGCCGCTGCTTGACGTTGCCGCCGCCGCCGCCGCGGGCCACCTTCTCGGACCGCTCGCTGGCCGCCGTCGTCGTCCGGTCGAGCATGACGGCCATGACCACGATCAGCACGCCCGGGACGAACGCAGCCCCGACGTCGTTGATCCGCAGGCCGGCCAGGACGGGCTTGCCGAGACCCGGGCCGTTGACGAAGGCCGCCAGGGTGGCCATCGACAACGCCGCCAGCGTGGTCTGGTTGAGGCCCACGATGATGGTCTTGCGGGCCATCGGCAGCTGCACCTTGAACAACCGCTGCCAGTAGGTCTGGCCAGCCGAGTCGGTGGCCTCGATCGTGGTCGTCGGGACCTCCCGGATCCCGAAGCCGGCAATCCGGACGAGCGGCGGGAGGGCGTAGATCATCGTGCTCACGACGGCCGCGCTCACCCCGATGCCGAAGAACAGCACGACCGGCAGCAGGTAGACGAACGTCGGCATCGTCTGCATCAGGTCGAGGACCACGGTGATCACCTTGTTGGCCCGCGCGCTCGTGCCGACCAGGACCGCCAGCGGCATCCCGAGGAGGATCACGATCGCCACCGAGATGCCGGTGACGATGAGGAGGTCGAGCGAGTCCTGCCAGAAGCCGAGGACGCCGAAGGAGAGGAACGAGAGGCAGACCAGGATCGCGATACGCCAGTTGGCGATCACGAGGCCGACGTACGTCGCGATCGCCACGACGCCCAGCCAGCCGATCTCGGGCACGGGGCGGGGCGGGTTCGGCACGACGACCATCCGCTGCACCCACTCGAAGACACTGCGCAACAGGTCGGAGATCGAGTTGGTGAACTGCATGATCGGGTTGGTGTCGCGACTCGCGAGGAGGTCGTTGTTGAACTCGGTGAGCCGGTCGTGCAGGTCGGTGCGCGCGACGCCGGGCAGGGCCAGGGTGTCGGTGCCCTCGGTGAGGAAGTAGACGACGATCCAGACGGCGACGATCACGACGGCCGGGATCCAGCGGCTGACCGACGCGCGCTCCGGGGGCGGCGGCTCGGCCCCGGGCTCGACGGGCTTGCGGGCGGCGGGGGCCGGGGCGGTGGCGGTCACGACTCCTCCTCGGCCACGACCACGCGCATGATGTCCTCCTCGTCGACGACGCCCACCATCTGGTCGCCGTCCATCACGCGGATCGGGTGCTCCGACGCGATGGCGGCCCGGGCGGCCTGCCGGACGATCGTGGTGATCGGCAGCGCAGGGCCCTCGAGGGACTCACCTGGCCGCGGCTCGCGCATCACCCACTTCAGGGTCAGCACGTGCGACTTGGGCACCTCGGAGACGAAGTCCTTGACGTAGTCGTCGGCCGGCCGCGCGACGACCTCGTCGGGCGAGCCGATCTGGACGATGGCGCCGTCGCGCATGATGAGGATCCGGTCACCGAGCTTGAGCGCCTCGGCGAGGTCGTGGGTGATGAACACCATCGTCTTGCCGAGCTCGCGGTGCAGGCGGATGACCTCGTTCTGCATGTCGCGCCGGATGAGCGGGTCGAGCGCGGAGAACGGCTCGTCGAAGAGCAGCATCTCCGGGTCGCCCGCCAGGGCCCGGGCCAGGCCGACCCGCTGCTGCATGCCGCCGGAGAGCTGGTCGGGATAGGACTTCTCGTAGCCGGTCAGGCCGACGAGGTCGACGATCTCGCCGGCCTTCGCGCGGCGGTCCTTCTTGGCGACGCCGCGCACCTCGAGGCCGTAGGCGACGTTGTCGATCACCTGGCGGTGGGGCAGCAGGCCGAAGTGCTGGAAGACCATCGACACCTGGTTGCGGCGGACGTCGCGCAGCTGACCAGGAGAGGCGGACGTGACGTCCATGCCGTTGAGCGACACCGAGCCGCTCGTCGGCTCGATGAGTCGCGTCAGCAGGCGCACCAGCGTCGACTTGCCGGACCCGGAGAGGCCCATGACCACGAACACCTCGCCCGGGGCGACGTCGAAGGACACGTCCTTGACCCCGACGACGCATCCCGTCTTGGCCTTGAGGTCGGCGCGCGACAGGTCGGCGTCAGCCGTGCCGATGATGGAGTCCGCGCCCTTGCCGAAGATCTTCCAGAGGTTGTGCACCGACAGCGCCGACTCGTCGCTGGCCGCGCTGGTTCCGGTCGCCCGGTCGGTCGTGGTGCTCATGGCTGCTCCTGGTCGTTGCGGGGGTCGCCGGGCGGGTACAGCGGCACGCCGTCACGGTGGCGGTAGTACGGGACGTCGGCGGGCGGCAGCGGCGTGTTGCCCGCGATCAGGTCGGCCGCCTTCTCGGCGACCATCATCACGGGGGCGTAGATGTTGCCGTTGGTGACGAAGGGGAAGACGCTGGCGTCGACGACCCTCAGGCCCTCGGTGCCGTGCACGCGCATGCTGGTGGGGTCGGTGACCGACATGTCGTCGGTGCCCATCTTCGCGGTGCACGAGGGGTGGAGCGCGGTCTCGGCGTCCTTGCGCACCCAGTCGAGGATCTCCTCGTCGGTCCCCACCACCGGCCCGGGCGAGAGCTCGCCGCCGTTGAACGGCGCGAAGGCGGGCTGGTTGAGGATGTCGCGCGCCACCCTCACCGCCTCGACCCACTCGCGCCGGTCGTTGTCGGTGGACAGGTAGTTGAAGAGCATCTTCGGCTTCTGCCGCGGGTCCGTGGAGGAGATGCGCACCCAGCCGCGGGTGTCGGCGTACATCGGGCCGATGTGGACCTGGTAGCCGTGGGCGTACTTGTCCTGCCCGGCCGGCGCCGAGCCGTCGTAGCGGATCGCGATGGGCAGGAAGTGGAACATCAGGTTGGGCCAGTCGACGTCCTCGTTGGACCGGCAGAAGCCGCCGCCCTCGAAGTGGTTGGAGGCCGCGGTACCGGTCCGCTTGAACAGCCACTCGAGCCCGACCAGAGGTCGGTTGCGCCACTTGAGGCCCTCCACGATGGAGACGGGCATCAGCGAGGAGTACTGGATGTAGACCTCGAGGTGGTCCTGCAGGTTCTCCCCCACGCCGGGAAGGTCGTGGACCATCTCCACCCCGAGTGGGCGGAGGTGCTCGGGGTTGCCGACGCCCGAGAGCTGCAGCAGCTGCGGGGAGTTGATCGCGCCGCCGCACAGGATGACCTCGCCCGCCCGGACCTGCTCGTGCCGTCGGCCGGCGCGGAGGTAGTCGACGCCGACGGCCCGGCGGCCCTCGAAGCGGATCCGCGTGGCGTGGGCGAACGTCTCGACGGTGAGGTTCTTGCGCTTCATCACCGGGTGCAGGTAGGCGCGGGCCGCGGACATCCGCACGCCCTTGACGATGTTGCGGTCGAAGCGCCCGAAGCCCTCCTGGCGGTAGCCGTTGACGTCGTCGGTCAGGGGATAGCCGGCCTGCTGGGCCGCCTCGAAGAACGCATTGAAGAGCGGGTTGGTGGCCGGGCTCCGCTCCAGCTTCAGCGGCCCCGACCCGCCGCGCCACGCGTCGGCCCCGACCTGCCCGTCGGGCAGGACGAGCGACTCCATCCGCTTGAAGTAGGGCAGGCAGTGCCGGTAGTCCCAGGACTCCATGCCGGGCTCGCGGGCCCATCGCTCGTAGTCCATCGGGTTGCCGCGCTGGAAGATCATCCCGTTGATCGACGACGACCCGCCGAGCACCTTGCCGCGGGCGTGGTAGATCCTCCGACCGTCCATCGCCGGCTCCGGCTCGCTCTCGTACTTCCAGTCGTAGAGCGGGTTGCCGATCGGGAACGGCAGGGCCGCCGGGGCGTGGATCAGCGGGTCGAACCGGTCGGTGCGTCCCGCCTCCAGCACCAGCACCGAGGTGGAGGGATCGGCGGAGAGCCGGTTGGCGAGCGCGCACCCGGCCGAGCCACCTCCCACGATGACGACGTCGTACCGGTCCGCTCCCATGGTCGTCGCCCTATCCGCCGAACCAGCGCTGCGGCACGGGGCGGATGTTGTGCCACACGTGCTTGGTCTCGCGGTACTCGTCGAGGCCGGCCTGCCCGAGCTCGCGCCCGGTGCCGGACTGCTTGTAGCCGCCCCACTCGGCCTGGGGGACGTACGGGTGGTAGTCGTTGATCCACACCGTCCCCATGCGCAGCCGTCCGGCCACGCGCTGCGCCCGGCCGGCGTCCTGGGTCCAGACGGCCCCGGCCAGGCCGTAGATCGAGTCGTTGGCGATGCGCACCGCCTCGTCCTCGTCGCGGAACGTCTCCACGGTCAGCACCGGGCCGAAGGACTCGTCCTGGGTGACCGCCATGCCGGTCGTGCAGGCGTCGAGGATCGTCGGGAGGTAGTAGAAGCCGTCGCTCAGGGCGGGGTCGTCGGGGCGCGCTCCCCCGAGCCGCAGCTCCGCTCCCTCGGCGAGCCCGCGGGCGACGTACGCCTCCACCTTGTCGCGGTGGGCGGCACTGGTCAGCGGGCCGGACTCGGCCTTGTCGTCGAACGGGCCGCCCAACCGGATCGCGCCCGCCCGCTCGACGAGGGTGTCGACGAAGGAGTCGTGGATCGACTCCTCGACCAGCAGCCGGGCGCCCGCGGAGCACACCTGGCCGGAGTGCAGGAAGACCGCGGTCAGCGCGAAGTCGAGGGCGACCTCGAGGTCGGCGTCCGCGAAGACGATGTTGGGGTTCTTGCCGCCCAGCTCCAGGGCCACCTTCTTCACCGTCGCCGCGGCGGTCGCCATGATCGCCCGGCCCGTCTCCAGCCCGCCGGTGAACGAGACCAGGTCGACGCGCGGGTCCGAGGAGAGCGAGGCGCCCGCGCTCGCGCCGGCCCCCAGCACGAGGTTGCCGACGCCCGCGGGCAGGCCGGCCTCCTCCAGGAGGCGCATCAGGTGGATCGCGGAGTGCGGCGTCAGCTCGCTGGGCTTGAGGACGAAGGTGTTGCCCGCCGCGAGGCAGGGCGCGACCTTCCACGAGACCTGGAGGAGCGGGTAGTTCCACGGCGTGATGAGTCCGCACACGCCGATCGGCTCGTGGACGATGCGGCTGACCACGTCGGGGTTCCCGGTGTCGACGACGCGGCCGGCGTCCTCGGCAGCCACCCGCCCGTAGTGGCGGAAGACCGAGACGACGTCGGCGACGTCGTACTGGCTCTCGACGAAGCGCTTCCCGGTGTCGAGCGACTCCATGCGGGCCACGTCGTCGGCGTCGCGCTCGAGGAGGTCGGCCAGGCGCAGGAGCAGGTCGCCGCGATCACGACCGGACGTGGTCGGCCAGTCGCCGTCGTGGAACGCCTGGTGCGCCGCGGCGATCGCGGCGTCGGTGTCCTCCGCCCCGGCCTCGTCGACCTCGGCCACCAGCGAGCCGTCCGCGGGGCACCGGATCTCGCGTCGACCACCCGCGACAGCGCTCGTCCACGCTCCGTCGACGTACAGCTCTGGCATCAGACCACCTCGGGCAATTGTTGCGTATGTCGCAACCGGGTGCTCCGAGCGCAACCAGCCACGTTCGCAGGATCCTGCGACGACCCGTGGTCGTCAAGGGCCAAGCGGTTCACGTGCCGACTATCGATGACCCCAGCCGAGCCGGTGCGACACCTCACCGGCGGCTTCCTCGAGCAGGGCGATGACCTCCTCGATCCGGTCCGGACCGAGGCGGAAGGACGGTCCCGACACGCTCATCGAGGCCACCACGTCCCCGTGGGCGTTGCGGACCGGGGCCGCCACGGCCGTCAGCCCGACCTCGAGCTCATCGATCGCGACGGCATAGCCCTGGTCGCGGACCCGGGCGAGCTCGTCGCGCAGCTGCGGGAGCCCGGTGATCGTCTGGGCGGTGTACGTCGTCAGCGCGCCGAGCGCCTGCTCGAGCTCCGCCTCGTCGAGGCCGCTCAGGAGGACCTTGCCGTTGCTGGTCGCGTGCAGCGGGATGTGCTGGCCGACCCAGTTGTGGGGCTGCAGGGCCGAGGTGCCGGCCACCTGGTCGAGGTAGAGCGCGGACCCGTCGGCGAGCACCGCGACGTTGACCGTCTCGCCGGTGTCGGCAGCGAGCTGACGGCAGATCGGACGCGCCTCCTGCACGAGGTCGAGCCGCGCCGTGGTGGCGCCGGCCAGGCGGAGGATGCCGACACCGAGCCGGTAGCGCCCGCGGTCACCCGTCTGCTCGACCAGGCGGTGCGACTCGAGGGTCGCCATCAGGCGGAACGCCGTGCTCTTGTGGACGCCGAGCTGGCTCGCGATCTCGGTGACCCCGGCCTCGCCGGTGCGCGCCAGCACCTCCAGGATGCTCAGCGCACGGTCGACGGACTGGACGCCGCCGCCTCCGGAGCGCGTCTCGTCGCTGTTGCGCATGACGCGACACTAGCGCAGCAGCTGTTGCGTATCGCAAACTCTGTTTCGTCAAGCGCAACATTGATCGGAGGCGGCGTGAGCGACTTCGTCCTGACCCTGTCCTGCCCCGACCGTCCGGGGATCGTCCACGCCGTCAGCGGCTACCTCGTCGAGCACGGCGCCAACATCGTCGAGAGCCAGCAGTTCGGCGACCGGCTGACCAGCCGCTTCTTCATGCGGATCTCCTTCACCACCGCCACCCCGACCGACCCCGCTCCCCTGCGCGAGGCGTTCGCCGACACCGCCCAGAGGTTCGGCATGCACTTCGAGCTGTGGGCGGCGGACGCGCCCTACCGGACGCTCATCATGGTGTCGAAGCACCTGCACTGCCTCAACGACCTGCTCTTCCGCGCCAGCACGGGGGCGGTGCAGATCGAGATCCCGGCCGTCGTCTCCAACCACCCCGACGCCGGTCCGCTCGTCCGGTCGTACGGCATCGACTTCCACCACGTCCCCGTGACGTCGGCGACCAAGTCCGACGCCGAGGACCAGCTCATGGAGATCGTGGACTCCACGGGAAGCGACCTCGTCGTGCTGGCCCGCTACATGCAGGTGCTGTCCGACGACCTGTGCCGACGGCTGTCCGGGCGCGCGATCAACATCCACCACTCGTTCCTGCCGAGCTTCAAGGGCGCCCGGCCCTACCACCAGGCCTTCGACCGCGGGGTCAAGCTGGTGGGCGCGACGGCGCACTACGTCACCGCCGACCTCGACGAGGGACCGATCATCGAGCAGGACGTCCTGCGCGTGGACCACGGCTACGACCAGGACCAGCTCGTCGCGGCAGGACGCGACGTGGAGGCACAGGTCCTGTCCCGCGCCGTGCGCTGGCACGCGCAGTCACGTGTCCTGCTCAACGGCGATCGCACCGTCGTCTTCCGCTGACCCCGTTGGCAACCACCCGAAGGAGCACCATGCAGTCCGACATCGAGATCGCCAACGCCGCCGTCCTGCGGCCCATCCGCGAGATCGCGGACGAGACGCTCGGGATCGGCGAGGACCACCTCGTGCCCTACGGCCACTACAAGGCGAAGGTCGACATCGGCTACCTCACCTCCCTGGCCGACCGCCCCCTCGGCAAGCTGGTCCTGGTCACCGCGCTGTCCCCGACCCCGCCGGGCGAGGGCAAGACGACCACCACCGTCGGGCTCACCGACGCGCTCCACGGCCTGGGCCACCGGACGGTCGCCTGCCTGCGCGAGCCGTCCATGGGGCCCGTCTTCGGCATGAAGGGCGGTGCGGCCGGCGGCGGTTGGAGCCAGGTCGTGCCGATGACCGACATCAACCTGCACTTCACCGGCGACTTCGCCGCGATCGCCGCGGCCAACAACCTGCTCGCGGCCCTCATCGACAACCACGTCCACCACGGCAACGAGCTCGACATCGACGTCCGCAGCGTGACGTGGAAGCGCGTGCTCGACACCAACGACCGCGCCCTGCGCGAGGTCGTCGTGGCGATGGGCGGCCACGCCAACGGCTTCCCCCGCGAGGACGGCTTCGACATCGTGGTGGCCTCCGAGCTGATGGCGATCTTCTGCCTGACCGAGTCCTGGGCCGACCTCAAGCGCCGCATCGGCGACATCGTCATCGGCTACGACCGCTCGACGAAGCCCGTCACCGCGCGCGACCTGGGTGCACACGGCGCGATGGCGGCCCTGCTCCGCGACGCGCTGGCGCCCAACCTCGTGCAGACGCTCGAGGGGGCCCCTGCCTTCGTGCACGGCGGCCCGTTCGCCAACATCGCCCACGGCTGCAGCTCGGTGATGGCGACCCGCGCGGGACTACGGCTGGCCGACATCGTCGTGACCGAGGCCGGCTTCGGCGCCGATCTGGGGGCGGAGAAGTTCGTCGACATCAAGTGCCGCAAGTCCGGCCTGCGGCCCGACGTGGCCGTCGTGGTCGCGACGGTGCGCGCCCTGAAGTACCACGGCGGCGTGCCGCTCGCGGACCTCGGCACCGAGGACGTCGCCGCGGTCGAGGCCGGCATGGTCAACCTGCGCCGCCACCTCGCCAACATCCGCGACGTCTACGGCATCCCCGCCGTCGTCGCGGTCAACCGCTTCCCCACCGACACCGACCGGGAGGTGGCCAGGGTGGTCGAGCTCGTGGCCGAGGAGGGCGTCCGCGCCTTCCCCGCCACGCACTTCGTCGACGGCGGCAACGGTGCGAAGGACCTCGCCGAGGGCGTGCTCGCCTCGCTCGCGGAGCCGTCGCCGTACGAGTTCTCCTTCACCTACGACGACGACCTCTCGCTGACGGCCAAGGTGGAGGCGATCGCCACCCGGCTCTACGGCGCCGGGCTGGTCACGTGGGACGCCAAGGCCCGCCGCAGGCTGCTGCGCATCGAGCGCGACGGCTACGCCGGGCTCCCGGTCTGCGTCGCCAAGACCCAGTACTCCTTCTCGACCGACCCCACGTCACTGGGCGCGCCCTCGGGTCACGAGCTGCACGTGCGCGAGGTACGCCTCTCCGCCGGCGCCGGCTTCGTCGTGGTGGTCTGCGGCGACATGATGACCATGCCGGGCCTGCCCCGGGACCCCTCGGCCGCGCGCATCGACCTCGCCGACGACGGGACGATCCTCGGCCTCAGCTGACCCCGCTGGTCATCGCCCCGCAGCCGCGGCGCGTCGGACGACCAGAAGTGGCTGTCGTCCGCCTACCCACGTGTACGCCCCGCATGCGCGTCCGACTTGTGGTCGTCCGACGCGCCGGCTCGACCAGCGCTGGTCGAGGAAGGACGAAGTCCTGTCACGAGACCGGGGCAGCGAGCCCACACGACATACAACCGCTGTAGCTGGGGAACCATTGACACCCTTGGCCGCCCCTCGGACGCGCCGATGGTTCCCCAACGGCTCGCGGCGTCCCCCTTGCCTTCGGCTCGCCCACGGTGGCGGCAGATCGCGGCCCTCGGCCGTTGATCCGTGTGATGTGCCGCCACCCCGTGCGTGCGTCTGGGCGGGGCAGATGGCACGACGGGAACCGCCCGCGGCGGCGGTCAGTCGCCGAGCTCGGCGCGCCGGCGGATGACGTAGTCCTCGAGCTCCTCGCGGATCGCGTCGTCGAGCGCGGGCTGCTCGTAGTCCTCGAGCGTCTTCTGGTACGTGACCTGGGCGCGGTGGTTGGCGTCGTGCCCGCCGTTGCGCATCCAGCGCTCGTAGTTCTCCGACGACGACAGCAGCGGCCGGTAGAAGCAGGTGCGGAAGCGCTCCATCGTGTGCATCGCGCCGAGGAAGTGGCCACCGTGGCCGACCTCCTGGTGCGCGTCGAAGGCCATCGAGGCCTCGTCGATCTCGAGCGGGGTGAACTCGTGGCGCAGCATCTGGAGCAGCTCGATGTCGACGATGAACTTCTCGTAGCCCGCCACCAGGCCGCCCTCGAGCCAGCCGGCGGAGTGCATCACCCAGTTGGCGCCGGCGAGGAAGGTCGGCATCAGGGTCATCAGCGCCTCGTAGCCGGCCTGCGCGTCGGCCACCTGCGAGGAGGTCAGGCCGCCACCGGTGCGGAACGGCAGCCCGAAGTGCCGCGCGATCTGGCCGGTGCAGAGCAGGCCGATGCCGGACTCCGGGGTGCCGAAGGTCGGCGAGCCCGACTGCATGTCGATGTTGGACAGGAACGACCCGAAGATCACCGGGGTCCCGGGACGGATCAGCTGGGACAGCGCGATGCCCGACAGGGCCTCGACGATCTGCTGCACCAGGGCCGCCGGGATGGTCACCGGCGACATCGCGCCCATCAGGATGAACGGCGTCAGCACGACGGGCTGGCCGGCACCGGAGTACTCGAACTGCGCCTCGAGCATCCGGTCGTCCCAGCGCAGGGGCGAGTTGCAGTTGATCAGCGAGATCGTCGCCGGGGTCTCCTCGATCGCCTCGCGGGACCCGAAGAGGATCGAGCTCATCGCGATGGTGTCGGCGGCGTTGACCCCCGAGACCACGTTGCCCATGTAGATCTTGTCGGTCAGCGTCTGGAGCGCGTAGGTCATGTCGAGGTGCCGGCTGTCGAGCGGAGTGTCGTTGGGCTCGCAGATGACGCCGCCGGCCGAGTCGAGCACCGCGAACGACTGGGCGAGCTTGGTGAAGTTCCGGAAGTCGTCCATCGTCGCGTCGCGTCGTACGTCGCCCTGGCGCACGAACGGCGGACCGTAGACCGCGCCGAACGCCATCGAGTCGCCGCCGATGTGGATGTCGTTGTCGTGGTTGCGGGCCTGCACGTCGAACTCGCGCGGCGCCTTGGCGACCTGCTCGAGGACGAAGTCGGGATCGAGGAAGACCGTGTTGTCCTCGACCCGCTGGCCGGCCTTGCGGAACAGCTCGAGCGCGCGGTCGTCCATGAACTCGACGCCGATCTCGGTCATCAGCCGTCGCCACCCCTTGTCGAGGGTGGCCATCGCCTCCTGGGACAGAACTTCGTAGCGCGGCATCGCGTTGCGGAACACGGGACCTCCTGGGTCGCTCGCGGCTCGACTCCGCTGACCCCTTGACCTCGGCTCGCGGCGGCTTCTAGCCTCATGATGTGGAACCACGGTTCCACATCATGGAACGCCTGTGAACCCCTCGACCGAAGGAGCCGTCCGTGAGCGAGTCCGCCACCGGGACGCGAGCACTGGACCGCGCCGCCGACCTCGTCGCGACGGTCGTCCACGCCGACGAGCCGATGTCCTTCGCCGAGCTCCAGGACGCGAGCGGGCTGGCGAAGTCGACGACCTCGCGGCTGCTCGCCGCCCTCGAGCGGTCGGGGCTGCTGGAGCGCGTCGGCTCCGGCTCCTACGTCGCCGGCCGGTTGTTCTGGCTCTACGCCGCACGGCACGACCCGTGGGACGAGCTGGTCCGGCTGGCCCGCCCGGTCATGGAGCGCATCGGCTCCGACACGGGAGAGACGGTCCACCTCAGCGTCGCCCGTGGCGACCGCGTGGTCCAGGTCGCCCAGATCGACTCGACCTACCTCCTCGGCACCCGCGACTGGACCGAGATCGACGTCCCCGCCCACTGCTCCGCGCTCGGCAAGGTGCTCCTCGCCTGGGGCGCGCTCGACCTCCCCGAGGGCGAGCTGGAGCAGCTCACCCCGGCGACGCTGCCGGATGCCGACGCCGTACGCCGTGACGGCCGGCGCGCCCGCGACCGGGGCTGGACCGTCACCGAGGACGAGCTGGAGATCGGGCTCACCGGCATCGCCGTCCCGGTCTTCGGCCTCCGCGGCGACGTCGTCGCCTCGCTCGGGATCTCGGGCCCCACGGCCCGGTTGGCCGAGCGGCTCGACGAGCTCGGACGCCACCTGCTCGACCAGTCCACCGCGCTGTCCACGCTGCTTCGCGGTCCCGCCCACACCGACCCCGCACACCGAGCTGCCCGCACCCAGGAGGTGGTCGCATGACCCCCGAGGACATCCTTCAGGCCCTCTACGACGAGACCCTCGTGGGCAACGCCCCGCGTGTGCTCGAGCTGACCAACGAGGGCCTCGGCCTCGACATGGAGCCGCAGACGCTGCTCTTCGACGCCCTGATCCCCTCGCTGGAGGAGGTCGGTGCGCGGTTCGAGCGCGGTGACTTCTTCGTGCCGGAGATGCTCATCGCCGGGCGCGCCATGGCCGGCGCGATGGAGCGGCTCCGGCCGTTGCTGGCCGAGACGGGCGTGGCGACCGTCGGCAAGTTCCTGATGGGGACGGTGAAGGGCGACGTCCACGACATCGGCAAGAACCTCGTCAACATCATGCTCGAGGGCGCCGGCTTCGAGGTGATCGACCTCGGCGTGCAGGTGGCCCCGGAGAAGTTCGTGGCGGCGATCGAGGAGCACCAGCCCGACATCGTCGGCTTCTCGGCGTTCCTCACCACCACCATGCCGATGTTCAAGGCCAACATGAACGCCCTCGAGAAGGCCGGCATCCGCAACGAGGTGATCGTGATGGTCGGCGGCGCACCCGTCACCCAGGAGTACGCCGACGCGGTCGGTGCCGACGGCTACGCCGCCGACGCCTCCCAGACCGTCAAGCGCGCCAAGAGCCTGATCGAGGCCAAGCGCACCAAGGTCCCCGCGTGAACACCCCATCCGAATGCTCGCTTCGCTGCGCTTCGCACAGGGACCCCGAATGAGCCCCGCCGAGCCGCTGCGCACGGTCCTGCGTTCGGCCACCCGCGAGGTGGTCATCGGGCACGACACGCGCTTCACCCTCATCGGCGAGCGGATCAACCCCACCGGGCGCCGCATCTTCCAGCAGCAGCTCCGCGACGGCGATCTCTCGGCGATCGAGCGCGACGTCAAGGCGCAGGTCGAGGGCGGCGCCGACGTGCTCGACATCAACATGGGCGTCCCGCTCACCGACGAGCCCGAGCTGCTGGCCAAGGCGATCCAGATGGTCCAGGAGCTGACCGACCTTCCGATCTGCATCGACTCCTCGGTCGTCGAGGCGCTCGAGGCCGGCCTCTCGGTCTACCAGGGCCGTGCGCTGGTCAACTCGATCACCGCCGAGGACGACCGCATGGCGGCGATCCTCCCGCTGGTCAAGAAGTACGACGCGGCGATCATCGCCCTGCCCAACGACCACGACGAGATCCCGATGGAGGCCGACAAGCGCGTCGAGCTCACCGGCAAGATCGTCCGCGTCGCCACGCAGGAGTACGGCATCGCGCAGGCCGACATCGTCATCGACCCCCTGGCCATGCCCATCGGGGCCGACACCAGCACGAGCCTGGTGACCTTCGAGGTGATGCGACGCATCCGCGACGACTTCGGCGTCAACATGACCTGCGGCGCCTCCAACGTCTCCTTCGGGATGCCGGGCCGGCACACCCTCAACGGCACCTGGCTCCCCATGGCGATGACCTCGGGGCTGACGAGCGCGATCATGGACGCCCGCACGCCCCACGTCGTCGAGGCGGTCAAGGCGGCCGACGTGTTCCTCGGCCACGACGACTGGGGCATGGCGTGGATCACCGCGCACCGGGCGAAGCAGGAGGCCGAGCGAGCGTGAAGACACCCCACGACGTTCTCCTCCGCCGCTGCGCTCCCCCGGACAACGCCGCGGGGACCCCGTGACTCCAGCCCACCGGGCAGCGCCATGAGCGGGCCTACCGACGGGCCCGACTTCTCGCTCGCCGACGTGGCCCGCGAGGGCCTCATCGAGAGGCCGGGCGTCGAGCCCGCAGCCCACGACGGGACCGGCCGGGTCGCCCTCGCGTTCACCGTCATGACCAAGGCCGAGGACGGGGCGGAGGTCCCCCCGGCGCTGCGTGACGTCCGCGTGCCGCCCGGGGTGACCGTCTTCGACGCCGCGTCGTGGAACGGCATCGCGATCGACTCCACCTGCGGCGGCCACGGCACGTGCCACAAGTGCCGGATCCGCGTCACCTCCGACACCGGGACCCCGATCACCCGCCACGACGTGCGCACCTTCACCGCGGCGCAGCTCGCCGAGGGCTGGCGCCTCGGCTGCCTGCTCCACGCGACCCGCGACCTCGCCGTCGAGGTCCCTCCGCTGACCACCAGGCCCAAGGCCGCGACCGTCGGCATCGGGCGTCAGGTGATCCTGCGCCCGGCCCTCCAGAAGCGTTACGTGGAGCTCGACGAGGCCACGCTCGCCGACCAGCGCACCGACCTCGTACGCCTCACCGACGCCATCGACGACCTCGAGCTCACTGCCGACCTCCACGTGCTGCGACGGCTGTCCACGGTGCTGCGCGCGGCCGACTTCAAGGTCACCGCGGTGATCCTCGACGAGGCGCTCGTCGACGTCGAGCCCGGCGACACCACGGGTGCGCGCTACGCCATCGCGTTCGACCTCGGCACCACGACGGTCGTCGGCACGCTCCTCGACGTCGGCACCGGCACCCCGCTTGCCGTCGCCTCGGCCCTCAACGCCCAGCAGCCCTTCGGCGGCGACGTCATCACCCGGATCAGCGCCACGATGATGGATCCCGGGGCCCTCGGGCGCCTCCAGCAGCTCGCCGGCAGCACGCTGTCCTCGCTGGCGGCGGAAGTGTGCCGCGAGGCCGGGGTGGACCCCGCCCACGTCTACGAGGTGGCCGTCGCCGGCAACGCGACGATGACGGCCCTCGTGCTCGGCATCGACCCGGAGCCGCTCGGCGTCGCGCCGTTCGTGATGTCGGCCGCGCAGCCGCCGTCGGTCCTCGCCTCCGAGCTGGGCCTGAGCCTGCACCCGCGGGCGCGCGCCTTCCTCTTTCCCGCCCTCGGCGCCTACGTCGGTGGCGACATCGTCGCGGGCATGCTCGCCAGCGGGATGGACCGTGACAAGCGCACCCGGCTGTTCATCGACGTCGGCACCAACTGCGAGATCGTGCTCAGCGACGGGGAGACCATCCTGTCCACGGCCGCGCCCGCCGGTCCGGCGTTCGAGGGCGGGGCCATCCGGTGCGGCATGCGGGCCGCCGACGGCGCCATCGAGGTCGTCAAGGTCGACCCCCACGCCGAGGGCGAGGACGCCGCCGTCACGCTGCAGGTCATCGGCGACGTCGAGCCCCGGGGCCTGTGCGGCTCCGGCCTGGTCGACGCGGTCGCCGAGCTCGTCCGCGTCGGTCTCCTCGACGCCACGGGGCGGCTGGTGCCCGAGGAGGACGCCAAGGACATCGCCCCCGCCCTCGCCGACCGGATGTCGAGGATCGGCGAGGAGCGGGTGTTCATCCTGCACCGGCCCACACCCGACGCCGAGACCGCCGAGTGCGTCTACCTCTCCCAGCGCGACGTGCGCGAGCTGCAGTTCGCCAAGGCGGCCATCTCCACCGGCTGGTCCCTGCTCCTCGAGGAGCTCGGCCTCGAGCACGGCGACGTGCAGCAGGTGCTCCTCGCGGGCTCGTTCGGCAGCTACCTCTCCCCCGCATCGGCCGTCCGCATCGGCCTGGTCCCCCGCCTGCCCGTCCTGCGGATCGTTGCCGCGGGCAACGTGGCCGGCGAGGGCGCCAAGATGGCGCTCCTCTCGGTGCGCGAGCGGGCCGGGGCGCGGGCGCTGCTCGAGGAGGTGACCTATGTCGAGCTCTCCGACCGTCCCGGCTTCAACGACGCCTTCGTCGACCAGCTCTCGTTCAATCCCTGAGGCAGTCCCTGAGGGCCGCGTGGCGCTGATCGCGTGCGGCGCGATCGCCCAGCCGGCGGCCGCGGTCGTCGCGCGGCGCGGCTGGCCCGTCGACGTCCACCCCCTTCCCCCGCTCCTGCACAACCACCCGGACCGGATCGCCGACCAGGTGCGCGCACTGGCCGCCAGGCTGGGGCCGTCCTACGGTCGCGTCGTCGTCGGCTACGCCGACTGCGGGACGTACGGCGCCCTCGACGGCGTCTGCGACGACCTCGGGATCCAGCGGCTTCCGGGGCTGCACTGCTACGACGTCTTCGCCGGGCAGTCGCGCCTCGAGCGGTTCTTCGACGAGCAGCCGGGCACCTACCTCCTGACCGACTTCCTCGTCCGGTCGTTCGACCGCACCGTCATCCAGGAGCTGGGCCTCGACCGCCACCCCGAGCTCCGCGACACCTACTTCGGCCACTACACGCGCGTCGTCTGGTTGGCCCAGGAGCCCGACGAGGAGCTCCGCGCCCAGGCCGCCGACGCGGCGGAGAGCCTCGGGCTGCCGCTCACCGTGGTGGCGACGGGCGACCACGGCCTCGAGCAGGCGCTCGCCGACCTCGTGCGCTAGTCGCCGAGCCGACGGAGCAGGTCGGTGCGCCAGGCCTCGGTCTCGCCGATCTGGTTGAAGGTGAAGACGTGGAGGCCCTCGACGAGGGCACCCTCCTCGCCCAGGGCCGGTGCGCACTTCTCCAGGAAGCTCTCGCCGGTGAACCCGCCGGGTGCCGCGAGCCGGGCGAACAGCCCCTTGTTCTTGGCGAGGAACTTGGTCGACTCCCCCACCCCGATGCGGGTGGCCATGCCGAGCAGCTTGGCGCGCTCGACCGGCCCCGGGATGCCGAGCAGCAGCGGCATGGCCACACCGCGGTTGCGGAGCCGGCGGATCCAGTCGCGGACGAGGGTGGGGTCGAAGGTCAGGTTGCTGACGATGTGGGTGGCGTAGTGCCGCTTGTCCCACATCGACTGGACGGTGAGGTCGTCGTTGATCGTCGGGTGGGACTCGGGGTAGCCGGTGATGCCGACGTGGGCGAACGGTGACCCGATCTCGCGGAGGTCCTGCAGCAGCGCGAGCGCGTCGGGATAGTCGCCCGCCGGTTCGGCGTCGCCACCGGGCACGAAGACCCGGCTGATGCCCTTGCCGACGAGCCGGTCCGCGATCTCCTGCAGCTCGGTCCGGCCGGTGACCATCCTGGCCGCGAGGTGGGGCACCACGACGTAGCCGTGCCCGGTGAGGCGCTCGGCGAGGTCGAAGGTCGCCTCCAGGCCCTTGCCCGGCGATGCCGTCACCGTGACCACGCGGTCGCGGGGCAGGTGCTCGAGCACCTTCTCCTCGGTCGAGGCTGTCGGCAGGACCTCGTAGCGAGCGTGCTCGAGGAGCCGGATGAGCGTGGCGGCCGATCGCTTGTTGCGCATGGAGCAACTCATCTCATGATACGCATCAGAAGTGCTCACTGTAATGGTCCGAGGACCGCAGGAGAAGGGACGCGCGCATGACGAAGGGCGGCCACCCCGGACCGGGGTGACCGCCCTTCGACGGTTGCTGCGGAGCAGCGGGTGCTAGCCCAAGGGCCAGCAGGTCGTCACTTAACGGTGACGGTGGCGCCGGCGGCCTCGAGGGCCTCCTTGGCCTTGTCCGCGGCAGCCTTGTCGACACCCTCGAGGATCGTCTTGGGCGCGGCCTCGACCAGGTCCTTGGCCTCCTTCAGGCCGAGGGAGGTCAGGGCGCGCACCTCCTTGATGACGTTGATCTTCTTGTCGCCGGCGGCCTCGAGGACGACCTCGAAGTCGGTCTTCTCCTCCGCGGCGGCGTCGCCACCAGCGGCACCACCGGCGGCCGGGGCGGCGGCCACGGCGACGGGGGCAGCGGCGGTCACGCCGAAGGTGTCCTCGAACTGCTTCACGAACTCGGAGAGCTCGATGAGGGTCATCTCCTTGAACGCGTCAAGGAGCTCGTCGGTGCTGAGCTTCGCCATGATGGCAAACCTTTCGTCTGTGGCGCTGTCGCGGTGTGCGACTGCGCCGGGTTTCAGGTGGTGTACGTCGGCCTGGTCAGGCGTCGGTGGACTCGGCGGCCGGCTCGGCTGCCTCGTCGGTCGCCTCGGGCTCGGCGGCCTCCTCCGAAGAGGGGGCCTCCTCGACCGGGGCGTCCTCGGCAGCCGGAGCAGCCGGCGTACCGGCACCACCTGCGAGGATCGAGGGGTCCTGCTCGGCCTTGGCCTGGAGCGCACCCGCGAGACGGGCGGCCTGGGCGATCGGCGCGTTGAGCAGGTAGACGGCCTGGGAGAGGCTCGCGAGCATGGCGCCCGCCAGCTTGCCCATCAGCACCTCGCGCGACTCGAGGTCGGCCAGCTTGGCCACCTCGGCAGCGTCGAGCGGCTTGCCGTCCAGGACTCCACCCTTGATCACAAGGGCGGGGTTCGCCTTGGCAAAGTCACGCAGACCCTTGGCGGCCTCGACCACGTCTCCATTGATGAAGGCGATGGCGGTGGGGCCGGTCAGCAGGTCGTCGAAGCCTTCGATGCCCACCTCGGTGGCGGCGATCTTGGCCAGCGTGTTCTTGACCACGGCATAGTTGGCGTTCTCGCCGAGGGCACGCCGCAGGTCCTGCAGCTGCTTCACGGTGAGCCCGCGGTACTCGGTCAGTACAGCGCCGGCCGAGTCGTTGAACGAGTCAACGATCTCCGCGACGGCGGCAGTCTTTTCTGCCCGCGCCATGGGTCTCCTTCCGGGGTTGACCACCGGCGTCCGGCCCACAATGACGAACGCCCTGAGCACAGGCTCAGGGCGTGGATGCGGCGAAGGCCGCTGCTCTGAAATCCTGCGCCGGCCGTCCGCTGCTGCGAACCTTCAGTCACGGGCGAGGAGCTCGTGACAACCTGCGGTCTCTGGTTTCGAGATGGAACAGTACGCGCCGGGGTGCGGACCAGACAAATCGGCGGAGCCGGCCTGCAAACCGGTCAATCCTCCTACGCCGGTCGCCCAAGACTGGTGCAATGGCCCCGTGGATCACCAGCTCATGACCGTCGGTGCCTCCCTGGCCCGCAGCGACGAACGCATGCTCACCGGACGCAACGCCGCCGGACGCCTCTGGAAGACCGGCTTCGGGGGCCTCGACCCCATGATCGGCGGCGGGATGCGCGCCGGTTCCCTCGTGCTGCTCGCCGGGCCGCAGGGCCTCGGCAAGTCGACGTTCGCGCTGCAGGTCGCCCGCAACAACGCCGCCACCGGCCGCCCGGTCCTCTACTTCTCCTACGAGCACGACGCCGAGGACCTGACGCAGAAGCTCATCGCCATGGAGGCGGGCGAGCTCGACGACTCCGACCAGGTGCGGATCACCAGCATCCGGTCGATCTTCGACGACCTCTGGGTGAGCTCGCTCGAGCACCGCCTCGAGTCGGTCCCCGCCGGCGTCGAGGCGCTGACCCGGGTCGCGCAGTACTCCGAGATGCTCTTCGTGCACCGCTCGACCGGCTCGCGCACCGACCTCGCCGCGATCCAGGCCGCGATCGTGGCGGTGCGCGAGCTGTCGGGCTCGACGCCGCTCGTGATCGTCGACTACCTGCAGAAGGTGAAGTCGAGCCACCCCGACGAGGAGTCCAGCACCACCGAGATCGTCGAGGGCCTCAAGGACCTCGCCATCGACATCGGCGCCCCGATCCTCGCGATCGCCGCGGCCGAGAAGGACGCCCTGCGCTCGGGCAAGCGGATGCGCGCCAACGACCTGCGCGGGTCGAGCGCCCTGGCCTACGAGGCCGACATCGTGCTGGTGCTCAACAACAAGTTCGACATCGTCGCGCGCCACCACCTGACCTACGACCTCGGCAACGCCGAGCGGTTCCGGGAGTATGCCGTCCTGACGCTCGAGAAGAACCGCTTCGGTCGCGACGGGGCGGTGCTGCAGTACCGCACCCGCTTCGACCAGGGCCGCTACGAGCCCGAGGGCGCGGAGGTCAAGGAGCAGCTGATCGACGAGCGGGTCTTCCGGGACTGATCTCCCGGGCGACCCGCCCGCCGTCGCTCACATCCCGGGCTGCTCGGTGACCTCGCTGGTCGGGGGCGCCTCGATCTCGACGTCGGTGCCGAAGTCGGAGTAGGAGCCCTCGGTGGTCGTGGTGGTCGGCTTGCCGCCGCCCGCCGCCGGGATCTCCATGGTCTGCGTGAACTTGCGCGGCAGGTCGTCGGCGTCGACCCACATCTCGGTCACCAGCTCGTCGGGCAGCATGTCGGCCATCGCGGCCGGGAACTCCATGGCCTTGAGGTACTGATTCGGGTCGAGGGTGATCCGGTAGTGGTTGGTCTCGACCCCGTCGACGTCCTCGGCTCCCACGAGCTCGAGCTTCTTCGGCGCTTCCATGGCCTTGAACATGACCTCGGGGTCGGTCGCCTTGCCGATCATCCCGAAGAGCGAGTTCGGGTCGCTCAGGTCGATCTTGAGCCACTTGTCGCCCGTGCCGAGCTCCGGCGACTTCATGTACATCGCCTTGCCGACCAGGATCATCTCCATGGCCTGGGCGCCGGTGCTGGAGGCCTTCATCTCGACGCCGTCGTCGCCGAAGCGGGCCTCGCCCGTCATGGTCTGGGTCTGGCCGGCAGAGCCCGAGGTGGTCTCGAAGGCGAAGGTCTCCGCCTCGCGCATCGCGTCCATGACCGCCGGGTAGAAGTCGTCGGCGGAGAGCTCGGCGAGCGAGGCCTCAGCCGGCGCCTCGCTCTCGTCGGCGCCGTCGTTGGTCGTCGTGGCGTCATCGGTGCTCTCGTCCGTGGCCGAGCTCGAGGAGTCGGTGGAACCGGAGTCGTCGCTGCACGCGGCGAGCCCGACCCCCATGGTCAGCACCAGGGCGGCGGAGCCGAGGCGGCGGGCGAGGGACGGGACGCGCATGTGTGTCTCCTGGGACGAGTGGTGCGACGGTTGTACGGGGCTGTCTGCGGGCACGTGTGCCACTGACGTTCTACCCGATGGCCCCGCAGCCAAACGGCAGGAGGGCACGCGGTCGGGACGCAGAACGGCCCGGCCGCCCCCGAGGGGCGACCGGGCCGAGCGGTGCGTGGTGGATCAGGCCTGGACGGCCTCGTCCTCCGACGCGACGTTCTTCACGCGGTTGGGGTCGACCTGGATGCCGGGGCCCATCGTCGTGGAGACGGTGATCTTCTTGATGTAGCGGCCCTTGGAGCTGGCCGGCTTGAGACGCAGCACCTCCTCGAGGGCGGCGGCGTAGTTCTCCGCGAGCTGGGCCTCGGAGAAGGATGCCTTGCCGATGATGAAGTGCAGGTTCGAGTGGCGGTCGACGCGGAACTCGATCTTGCCGCCCTTGATGTCCGTGACGGCCTTGGCGACGTCGGGGGTCACCGTGCCGGTCTTCGGGTTCGGCATGAGCGAGCGCGGGCCGAGGACGCGACCGAGACGGCCGACCTTGCCCATCATGTCGGGCGTCGCGACGACGGCGTCGAAGTCGAGCCAGCCGCCGGCGACCTTCTCGATCAGCTCGTCGCCACCGACGAACTCGGCGCCGGCCTCACGGGCAGCGTCGGCCTTGTCGGCGTTGGCGAACACGAGGACACGGGCGGTCTTGCCGGTGCCGTGCGGGAGGTTGACGGTGCCGCGGACCATCTGGTCGGCCTTGCGCGGGTCGACACCCAGGCGCATGACGACGTCGAGGGTCTCGTCGAACTTCTTCTTGGAGCCACCCTTGGCGATCTTGATGGCGGCCAGCGGCGCGTAGAGCTCGTCCATGTCGAACGTCTCGGCGGCCGCGCGGTAGGTCTTGCTGCGCTGCATAGTCTTCTCGTTTCTGTGGTGCGAAGGATGTGGTCAGCGAGCCAGCGCGGCTCTCCCACAGGGATTCAGTCGGTCGTGACGCCCATCGAGCGCGCAGTGCCCTCGACGATCTTCATGGCCGCGTCGATGTCGTTGGCGTTGAGGTCGGGCAGCTTGGTGGTCGCGATCTCGCGGACCTGGTCCTTGGTCAGCTTGCCCACCTTGTCCTTGTGCGGGACGCCAGAACCCTTGGACAGACCGGCAGCCTTCTTGATGAGCTCGGCGGCCGGCGGGGTCTTGGTGATGAAGTCGAACGTGCGGTCCTCGTAGATGGTGATCTCGACGGGGATGACGTTGCCGCGCATGGACTCGGTCTGGGCGTTGTAGGCCTTGCAGAAGTCCATGATGTTGACGCCGTGCGGACCGAGCGCCGTACCGACCGGCGGGGCCGGGGTGGCCGAACCGGCCTGCAGCTGCACCTTGACGAGTGCGGCGATCTTCTTCTTGGGAGGCATTGCCTTCTACTTTCTCTCGTGTGGTCATGACGAGGGCACCTGCCCCCTGCCACGGGTTGTCGCTCGTTCATTGTCGGCCCGGAGAGCGGACCGACGGAAATCGTCAGACCTTCTGGATCTGGCTGAAGCTGAGCTCGACCGGCGTCTCGCGGCCGAAGATCTCGACGAGCGCCTTGACGCGCTGCGACTCGGCGTTGATCTCGGTGATCGTCGCGTGGAGCGTGGCGAACGGGCCGTCGACGACCATGACCGAGTCGGAGACGTCGAAGTCGGCGACCTCGACCGGCTTGCGGGGCGTGGTGGACGCACCCTTCTCGCCCGACGCGGCGGCCTCGGCCTCGGCGACGGCCACGACGGCCGGCGCGAGCATGTCCTCGACCTCGCTCATGCTCAGCGGCACGGGCTGGTGGCTGTGGCCCACGAAGCCGGTGACCGACGGCGTGTGGCGCACGGCGGACCAGGACTCGTCGGTGAGGTCCATGCGGACCAGGACGTAGCCGGGCAGGACGGTGCGGGTGACCATCTTGCGCTGGCCGTTCTTGATCTCCGCGACCTCCTCGGTGGGGACCACGATCTCGTGGATGTAGTCCTCCATGTTGAGGGAGATGATGCGGTTCTCGAGGTTGTGCTTGACCCGCTTCTCCATGCCGGAGTAGGTGTGCACGACGAACCAGTCGCCGGGCTTGGCCCACAGCTCGCGGCGGAACGCCTCGAGCGGGTCGTTCTCCTCGGCGGAGGCCTCAGCGGCGTCCTCGTCAGCGTCGTCCTCGGCGGACACGTCGTCAGCCTCGGCGGACTCGTCGTCAGCCTCGTCGGTCACGTCGTCAGCCTCGTCGGTCACGTCCTCGGTGACCTCGTCGGTCACGTCCTCGTCGGCGGGGGTGTCCTCGACGACGTCCTCGACGGCGTCCTCCGGGGTCGCCTCGTCGACGGACTCGACCTGGTCGTCGACCTGGTCCACGTCATTGTTCTCAGACACGTCTCACTCCGTAGTTCGTAGCGGGGGGCGGGGAACTGTCTCCCCCGTCGTCACTGGACGCTGCCGCCACCGGTGAAGACCTCGAAGACCAGCTTTCCGAAAGCCAGGTCGAGGACCGTCACGAGCGCCATCACCACGACGACGAAGACCAGAACGACGAAGAAGTAGGTGATCAGCTGCTGCTGGGTGGGCCACACCACCTTGCGGAGCTCGGCCACCACCTGGCGCAGGAACGTGGCGGGGCTGGTGCGCCCACGGTCGTCGCCGCGCGAGTCGCGCCGGTCCTGAACCGCGTTGCCGTCAGCCACGTCATCCACCTTCTCGTTGTTGCTGTGCAGTGTTCCTCGCAGGGCACGAGGGACTTGAACCCCCAACCTTCGGTTTTGGAGACCGATGCTCTGCCAGTTGAGCTAGTGCCCTCCGGTGGTTCCATCCCCATCACTGGGGGCATGCCGAAGCATGTGGCGAAACCACCAGTCCGGAAGCATACGGGGCAGTCCCAGTCCCAGTCGAACCGAGGCACCCCACCGGGCGCGGGGAGCGACACCGCGTCCCCCTACGATGCGGGCATGGCAGGTGCGGGGGCGGGGCCGGCGGCGGGTGCGGAGTCGCGTCGCGAGGTGTCGCGGCTCCCCAAGGCGCACCTCCACCTCCACTTCACCGGGTCGATGCGCCACGGCACGCTGCTCGAGCTGGCCGAGCGCGACGGCATCGTGCTGCCCGACTCGCTGGTCGAGGACTGGCCGCCGCAGCTCAGCGCCGCCGACGAGAAGGGCTGGTTCCGGTTCCAGCGCCTCTACGACGTGGCGCGCTCGGTGCTGCGCACGCCCGACGACGTACGACGCCTCGTGCTCGAGGCGGCCGAGGACGACGTCCGGGACGGCGGCCGGTGGTTGGAGATCCAGGTCGACCCGAGTGGCTACGCGGCGAGGTTCGGCGGGATCACCGAGTTCACCGACCTGGTCCTCGACTGCGTGCGCGACGCCTCCGAGCGCACCGGCCTCGGCATGGCGGTCGTGATCGCCGCCAACCGCACCCGCCACCCGCTCGACGCCCGTACGCTCGCGCGCCTGGCCGCCCAGTACGCCGGACGGGGTGTCGTCGGCTTCGGGCTCTCCAACGACGAGCGCCGCGGGCGCACCGCGGACTTCGAGGGCGCCTTCCGGATCGCCGACCGGGCCGGCCTGCTGCTCGTGCCGCACGGCGGCGAGCTGCGCGGACCCGACCACGTCCGGCAGTGCCTCGACGGCCTCGGCGCCCACCGGCTCGGGCACGGCGTCCGCAGCGTGGAGGACCCGGCGCTGCTCGACCGGCTCGTCGAGTCCGGCGTCGCGCTGGAGGTGTGCCCGGTCTCCAACGTCTCGCTCGGCGTCTACAGCGACCTCACGTCGGTCCCGCTGCCCCAGCTCCTTGCCGCGGGCGCGACGGTCGCCCTGGGCGCCGACGACCCGCTGCTCTTCGGCTCCCGCCTC
This sequence comes from Nocardioides sp. P5_E3, assembly GCF_054049275.1. Lineage (NCBI taxonomy): Bacteria > Bacillati > Actinomycetota > Actinomycetes > Propionibacteriales > Nocardioidaceae > Nocardioides > Nocardioides sp. P5_E3. Next base: position 67,285 of record NZ_JBFUMR010000005.1, on the reverse strand, counting down.
GCCGGCCAGTACGCCACGATGCGCGCCGCGCACGACCTCGACGACGCGACGCTGGCCCGGCTGGCGGAGATGTCGTTCACGGCCTCCCAGGCCCCGTCCGACGTCGTGGCCGCGGCCCAGCGGGACATCGCCGCCTGGCTCGCCTGACGCGCAGAGGTCAGAGGGAGCAGCCGACCGTCACGGGCTCGTTGACGAGCGTGACGCCGAAGCGCTCGTGCACCCCGTCACGCACCTCCCGGGCGAGGGCGAGCAGCTCGTCGGTGGTGGCGCCGCCGCGGTTGGTGAGGGCGAGGGTGTGCTTGGTGGACAGCCGCACCCGCTCCCCCACGGCCGGGCTGGCGTAGCCCTTGCCGTAGCCGGCGTGCTCGATGAGCCACGCGGCGCTCGACTTCACGCTGCCGTCGGCCTGCTCCCACCGCGGGGCGTCCTCGGGCAGCGCCACGGCCTCGTCCGGCGTCAGGAACGGGTTGGTGAAGAACGACCCGGCGCTCCACGTGTCGTGGTCGTCGGCGTCGAGCACCATGCCCTTGCCCGAGCGCAGCGCCAGTACCGCGTCGCGCACGGCCTGCAGCGGGGCGCGCTCACCAACCCTGACACCGAGGGTGCGGGCGAGCTCGGCGTAGGCCACGGGCTCGGACAGGTCGCCCTGCCGCAGCTGGAAGGTCACCTCGAGCACGACGTAGCGCCCGGGCTCGGCCTTGAAGCGGCTGTGGCGGTAGCCGAAGCCGCAGTCGGCGGCGGCGAAGGTGCGCTGGGTGCGGTCGACGCGGTCCCAGGTGCGGACGCGGGCGATGGTCTGGGAGACGTCCTGCCCGTAGGCGCCGACGTTCTGGATGGGGGTCGAGCCGACGGCCCCGGGGATCCCGGAGAGCGCCTCGATGCCCGCCCACCCCTGGTCGACGGCGTGCGCGACCAGCTCGTCCCAGTCCTCACCGGCCGCCACCGTGAGCACGACTCCCCCGCACTGGGCGAGGGCGTCGACGTCGCAGGTGTCGGTGTCGGCGTCGACGCCGGTGGTGGCGACCTCCACGACCAGGCCGTCGAACCCGGCGTCGGCGACGACGAGGTTGGAGCCGCCCGCCAGCAGCAGCACGGGCGTGCCGGCGGCGTCGGCGTCGGCCACGGCGGCGACCAGCTCGGCCTCGGTGGTGGCGCGCACCCACTCGCGGCCGGGGCCACCCAGGCGCAGGGTGGTGTGGTCGCGCAGGTCAGGCACGGACGGTGGCCTCGCGCACCACGGCCTTGGGCATGCCGAGCACCTTCTTGCCCTCGCACGTCACCTCGAGCGCGAGCGTGACCACGCCGTCGGCCACCGACTTCACGGTGCCGCCGACGACCACGTCGGCGCCACCCTCGGCGGGTACGACGACGGGGCTGGTGAACTTCGCCCCGAGGTCGACGACCTCGGCGCCGCCGGTCCACTCGGCGACCGCGCGGCCGACGAGCGCGAGGGTGTACATGCCGTGGGCGATCACACCGGGGAGGCCGACGCTGCGCGCGACGTCCTCGTCCTGGTGGATCGGGTTGTGGTCGCCGCTGGCGTCGGCGTAGGCGACGAGGTCGGCGCGGGTGATCGTGAAGGTCAACGTCTCGAGGACGTCACCGGCGTTCATGCTGCACCTCCGGACGAGTGGACGAGGGTGGCCTTGCCGGTGCAGACGACGGCGCCGGTGGCATCGGTGATCTCGCTGGTCGTCGCGATGATGTCGGCGCCGCCGATCTGGCGGAGGCCGGTGACGGTCAGCGTCGCGCTGAGCTCGTCGCCGACCGCCAGGGGGCGCACGTAGGCGAAGCGCTGCTCGCCGTGGACGATCCGGTGCAGGTCGATCGCCTCGGCATCGAGGAAGGCCTGCATCGCGTCGAAGGCCAGCACGATCGGGAAGGTCGGCGGGACCGCCCCACCGTCGGCGCCGGGGTGGCCGACGGAGGCGGCGAAGGCGTTGACCCGCTCGGGGGTCACGGACAGGGGCGCCGGTGCGGGGAACGCGCGCCCCACCAGCGAGGGGTCGACGGGCATGTCACGACCCTAGCCGGGAGCGACGCAGTCGCACGCGGCGTGAGTGGGGAGGTTGAGCAAGCGCGCGAGCGAGCGAGCGAGCTCGCGACCGCGCGTCGAAACCAACGCCTACAAACACGACAACCCGTCCGAGTGCTCGGACGGGTCGGGTGTGACGAAGAACGACGTCAGCGGGTCTCGCGGTGGATCGTGTGCCGGCGGTCGCGCGGGCAGAACTTCTTCAGCTCGATCCGGTCCGGGTCGTTGCGACGGTTCTTCTTGGTGATGTAGTTGCGCTCCTTGCACTCCGTGCACGCGAGCGTGATCTTGGGGCGAACGTCAGAGCTCTTGCTGGCCATGAGGAGATCCTTGGGTTTGCGAGTGGTGCGGGGGCTGCTGCGATTTGGTGGTAGCGGGGGCGGGACTCGAACCCGCGACACCACGATTATGAGCCGTGTGCTCTAACCACCTGAGCTACCCCGCCGCGGAGGACGGACTTCCCGGAGGAGATCCGACCCAGAGCCCCTTTACGGAATCGAACCGTAGACCTTCTCCTTACCATGGAGACGCTCTGCCGACTGAGCTAAAGGGGCAACGACGGAGAACGATACACACGGCCAGCCGTGTTGAAAAATCGGCTGCCCCTCCCCCCGATCCGGCCGTTCAGGACGCCGATCAGGACGCTTGGATCCGAGGCCATCCGACGGCCTCCTCGAGCTCGTACGACAGCCCCAGCAGGCGTGCCTCGCGACCTGCTCCGGCGGCGAGCATCATCCCCTGCGGCAGCCCGGCGGCTGTGGTGGCGAGGGGCAGCGAGACGGCCGGCTCGCCGGTCGCGTTCTGCAGCGGCGTGAACGCGACCCACTCCATCAGCCGGTTCATGATCTCGTCGTAGTCCTGGTCGGGGCGCAGGTGGCCGACGCGTGGCGTCTCGGTCGCGAGGGTGGGCGTCAGGGTGATGTCGTACGACGCCCGGTGCCGCGCCGCGAGCTTCTGCGAGCCGCGGAGCACCGCGATCGAGTACGGCTGCTTGTGCAGGTTGCGCGCGGCGTGCCGGGCCAGGCCGAGGGTCAGGTTGTCCAGCTTGGTCGGGTCCCAGGTGGGGCCGAAGTCCTTCTTGCCCCGGCGGGCGATGACCAGCGCGAGCATCGACCAGAAGCGGACGAAGTGCTCGGGGAAGCTGTCCGGCACCGGGTTGTCGACCTCCTCGACGTGGTGGCCGAGCCGCTCGAGCAGGGCGGCCGTGCGCAGCGTCAGCTCGCGCACCTCGGGGCTGCACGAGCGGTCGATCCCCTCGGTGACGACCGCGATGCGGAGCCGGGCCCGGCTCGGGCGGGTGACGTCGCCGACCGGCGCGAGGAGCGGGTTGCGCCAGACCTTCTCGGCCTCGCGGTAGAACGCGGCGGTGTCGCGGACGCTGCGGGTCAGGACACCGTCGGAGACGATCCGCACCGGCATGTCGCGCATCATCCGGTCCTGGGCCAGGCGACCGCGGGTGGGCTTGAGGCCCACGAGCCCGTTGACCGCGGCGGGGATCCGGATCGAGCCGCCGCCGTCATTGGCGTGCGCGATCGGCACCGCACCGGCGGCGACGAGGGCGGCGGAGCCCGCGGACGACGCGCCGGCGTAGTGGTCGGGGCTCCACGGGGAGCGGACCGGCCCGAGGCGCACGTGGTCGGCGGCGCCGGAGAAGCCGAACTCCGAGAGCTGCGTCTTGCCGAGCGGGATGAGCCCGGTGGCGAGGTACATCCGGGCGAAGTCGCCGTCGGCCTCCTGCGGCTGGGCGCTGAACGCGTCCGAGCCGTGCTGGGTCGGCATGCCTGCGACGTCGACGTTGTCCTTGACGAACGTGGGGACGCCCGCGAACCAGCCTCCGCGCGGGTGCCGGGACTCCTCCCGGGCGCGGTCGTAGGCGGCGTACGCCACGGCGCCGAGGGCGGCGTCGACCTGCTCGGTGCGGACGATCGCGGCCTCGACGACCTCCGGTACCGACACGAGGCCGGAGCGGAGCGCCTCGACGAGGTCCGTGGCGTCGAGGTCGGTGAGGGCGTCGTCGGCGGAGAAGGCGTGCACGCGCGTCATGGACGGGCAGCCTACGGACTGAGCGGGACGCGCGGCAGTGGTGGAATTCGGTGGCCTACACCGCCCCGGTGGTGCAGCGTGGCCGGCATGACCAGCAGCGACTACTGGGACGCCGAGACCGCGGCGACGTACGACGAGGGCTCGGCCTTCATGTTCGCGCCGGAGGTCCTCGACCCGGCGGTCGACTTCCTGGCCGCGCTCGCCGGCAACGGTGGCGCCCTCGAGATGGCCATCGGCACCGGCCGGGTCGCGATCCCCCTGGCCGAGCGCGGCGTCCGGGTCGCCGGCATCGAGCTGTCGCAGCCGATGACGGATGAGCTCCACCGCAAGCGGGCGGACATCCCCGTCGCGGTGGGTGACATGGCCACGACCCGCGTCGACGGCGAGTTCGACCTCGTCTACGTCGTCTGGAACAGCATCGGCAACGTGCGCACGCAGGCCGAGCAGGTCGCGTGCTTCCGCAACGCTGCTCGCCACCTCGCGCCGGGTGGCCGCTTCGTGGTCGAGCTGTGGGTGCCCGGCATCCGGCGCTTCCCGCCCGGCCAGGCCGCGGTGCCGTTCCACGTCGGGCGTCGCCACGTCGGGTTCGACACCTACGACATGACCACGCAGCAGGGCACGTCCCACCACTACCACCGCCACGACGACGGCACCGTCACCTACGGCGAGAGCAACTTCCGCTACATCTGGCCCGCCGAGTGCGACCTGATGGCCCAGCTCGCCGGGATGGAGCTGGAGCGCCGCGTCGCGGACTGGCACGGGGCGCCCTTCACCAACGACAGCGAGAGCCACGTCTCGGTGTGGCGCAAGCCCGCCTGACCCCGAGCCGGGTCAGCCGGCGCACCCGCGCCTGTGGCACCCCTCGAGGTGGTCGTCGACCAGGCCGACGGCCTCCATCAGGGCGTGCATCGTCGTCGGGCCCACGAAGGCGAAGCCCGCCTTCTTGAGCGCCTTGGACAGCGCGACCGACTCGGCCGAGGTGGTGGGCACGTCGGCGGTGGTGCGCGGTGCCGGCCCCGGCTCGGGCCGGAAGGACCAGATGAACGCCTCCAGCCCACCCTGCTCGCGCAGCGCGACGGTGGCACGGGCGTTGGTGATCGCCGCGTCGACCTTGCGGCGGTTGCGGACGATGCCGGCGTCGCCCATCAGCCGCTCCACGTCGCGGTCGTCGAAGGCGGCCACCGCGTCGGCGTCGAACCCGGCGAACGCGGCGCGGAAGTTGTCCCGCTTGTCGAGGATCGTGCGCCACGACAGGCCCGACTGGAAGGCCTCCAGCGTCAGCCGCTCGAGGTGGGCCGCCTCGCCGTCGACGCGCAGCCCCCACTCGGTGTCGTGGTAGGCGAGGTTGACGGGGTCGCCCGCGCCCCAGGGGCAGCGCGCGATCCCGTCGGCGCCGACCACGGGGCCGGCGCCGGGCGACTCGGCGGGGGTCTCGGTGGGCGTCTCCATGCAGGCATCCTCGCCCACGCCGGGGACACCAGCGTCCGGTGTCAGCCGACGGCGGACGTCGTACGACCGCGTCCGCGCCGTCCCAGCATGTAGGGCAGCCCGGCCCCGGCTGCGTAGACCGTCCGGGACAGCCGGCCGCGCCACGTCGGCACTGGGAGGGCGCCAGCGCCCGGGTCGAGCTCGCGCACGTCGACGTAGAACGCGGTCACCGTGCCGAAGCCGTCCACCGCCGGTTCGACCCGTCCGACCGACGGCGTGAGCCCCGCGGACCCCGTGCCGTAGAGGTCCTCGGTCATCAGGACGTACTCGCGCAGCGGGACGTCGTTCTTGAGCAGGCGGTGCAGCAGGATCACGTCGATGCCGACCAGCTTGAGCCGGTCGCGGATGGTCTGCGTGGCGACCTCCCCCACGTGGGCGACGAACTTGAGGGTGAGTGCGGCTGCCTCCTTGCAGCCCGCGCACGGGCAGAGGTTGCGGGCGACGTACTCGCGCTCGATGTGGAACGCGCGGTGCATGGCAGCCGCGGCCCGCGTGACCTCCTCGACGAGCTCGCCGGGGTCGGCCGGTCCGACCTCGCGGTAGAGGAACGCCGCGTCGCCCTCGATCTCGACCAGCTCGAGCCCGGGGACGGCGTCGACGATCACGCCGAGGAGCCGCCCGGTGTTGACCTCGGCGTGCGCCAGGCTCATCCGGTGCGTGCTCATGTAGGTGGTGTAGCCGCCGATGTCGGCGATCAGCAGGAGTCCCTGCGCTGAGGTCATCGCTCTCTCACTTCCTGCTGGTCGTCTGGTCGGGCTGGTCGGGCTGGTCGGGCTGGTCGGGGTCGTAGCGCTCGAGCAGCCGGCCCATGCCGAGGGCCGCCTCGCGGGCGCTGGGGGTGTAGCCGAGGACGACGGTGAGGAAGCAGTCGGCGTCGAGGCTCCGCAGTCGTACGTCGGTGCGCGCGGCGACGGACGCCGTCCGGGCGCTGTGCCGCAGCAGGGCGATCTCGCCGAACCCTTCGCCGGCGCCCAGGGTGGCCAGCAGCCGGCCGTCGCCCACGACGTCGACCTGCCCGGACTCCACGACGTAGTAGCGGTCGCCGACGTCGCCCTGCTCGAAGACCGGAGCACCCGCAGCCACCTCTCGGAGCTCGAGGCCGCGGACGAGCTGCTCGACCGACGGGAGCGGCAGCGTGCGGAGCATCGGGACGTGCTGCAGCAGCCGGACGTCCTCGTCGTGGACGCCGACGGTGCGGTCGAGCGCGCGCAGCCGCCACCACGACGCGGCCGCCAGAGCGGGGCAGACCATGCCGACCGCCACCAGGGCGGTCCGCACGCCCCAGGCGTCCACGGCGAACGACGTCGCCAGCGCGCCGACCCCGATGGAGACGGCGACCAGGCTCTCCAGGACGCCGAACACGCGGGCGAGCACCGCGTCGGGCGCCATCCGGCCGAGCAGCGTGAAGCCCGCGACGTCGATGAGCGCGTTGCCCCCGCCGATCAGGGCGAGGAAGAACAGGGCCGCCAGGTCACGGGGGACGAGGCCGACGAGCACGAGCGGGAGCCCCCAGAGGGTGACCCCGAGGGCGAACCACGCCCCGAGCCGACGCGTGCCGACGAGCAGCGACGCGGCGAGCGAGCCCACCACGGCGCCGACCCCCACGGCGGTCATCAACGTGCCGGCGCCCGGCTCGCCGCGGCCGAGCAGCTCGATCGACACCACGACGGAGAACACCGTCAGCGCCCCGCGCGTGAACGACTGGGCGGCGGCCAGGCCCAGGACCAGCGCGACGTCGCGGTTGCGGACCACCGCGACCACGCCCTCGACCACCTCGCGCCCGAGCCGCCGACCGGTCGCGGGGGGTCGGGGTGGGGCGTCGTAGTCCAGGCGCAGGAGCAGCGCCGCCGACCACAGCGACGCGGCGGCCGCGACCCCGAAGACCACGTCGACGTCCGCGACCTCCAGGATCACGGCGGCCAGCAGGGGTCCGACGAGGGTGGCGGCGGAGTCGAGCATGCCGCGCACCACGTTGGCGCTGGCGAGCTCGTGACCGGTGTGGCACAGCGACGGCAGCAGCGCGGAGTGTGCCGGGCGGAACAGGGTCGCGGCGATCGTCGAGAGGACCGCCAGCGCGTAGATCAGGGCGGGGGCGCCGCCCAGGGCCGCGACGACGGCGGCGGCGCCGGTGGCCACCCCGCGGGCCGTGGACACCACCACCAGTACCTTCTCGCGGCGGCCCCGGTCGGCGAACGGCGAGAGCAGCGGCGCGCAGATCGCCGACGGCAGCATGCGGAGCAGCCCGACCAGACCCACGGCGGCCGCACCACCGTCGCGGTAGGCCACGATGCCGAGCGCCACGGTGAACGCCCACTCGGCGGTCCAGGCGCCCAGGAAGCTCAGCTGGGCGCGTCGGAGGTTGGGGTTGCGCGCGTTGCTGGTGAAGGCAGAGGCCGCGTCGGACAGGCGGTGCGCCCGGACCGTCTCCCCCATCTGGTGACTCTAGGGCCGCCCGGAGGACCGGCGGGAGGGGCAACGGACGGCACTCCGGTCAAGAACGACCGAAGGTTCACCGCAGGATCAGTGCCGTTCCTTGAGCCGCACGTTGGGCAGCACCGGCGCCGGGATGGGCTGCATGCCGAGGTCGACCGTGCCGAACCGGCCCTCGGCGACCTCACGTCCGTCGGCGACGACGTCGCCGTGCTCGCCCACCATGATCTGGTCCTGCCACTCCTGGCGGTAGGCGGCGATCTCGTCGTGGCTGCGGCCGATGAAGTTCCACCACATCACGATCGGCTCACCGAAGGGCGGGCCACCGAGGAGCAGGAGCCGGGCCTCCTCCTGGGCCGTCACGGCGATGGTCGACCTGCCGTGCGGGACGTGGGCGAGGTCGCTGGGCGCGAGCTCCTGGCCGTCGACGTCGATCGAGCCGACGTCGAGGAGCACCCCGTGCTCGAACGACGGGTCGATGTCCACCTCGAGGCTCTTGCCCGGGGCCAGCATGATCTCGGCACCGAGGAGCGGCGTGTGCACGTGGACCGGCGAGGTGGCGCCGAGCAGCGACCCGATGAAGACCCGGGCCTCCCACCCCGGTCCGCGGACCGGCTCGGGCACGAAGTGCTCGAAGCGGGGCTCGACGTGGCGGCTGTGGTCGGGGAGCGCGATCCAGAGCTGGGCACCGTGGAGCGTGGTGGTGTCGGGCGTGGAGACCTCGGTGTGGCTGATCCCACGACCGGCGGTCATCAGGTTCAGCTCGCCGGGACGCACGGTGGCCAGGCTGCCGACGGAGTCACGGTGCTCGAGCTCGCCGCCGAAGAGCCAGCTGGCGGTCTGCAACCCCGTGTGCGGGTGGGCCGGGAGCACCATCCCGCCCGTCCGGTCGACCTCGTCGGGACCGTAGTGGTCGACGAAGCACCAGGCCCCGATCAGCGAGCGGTGGCGCTGCGGGAGCGTGCGTCGTACGCGCATGGCCCGCGGACCTCCCAGTGGGACGTCACGCGGAGCAAGCACCTCGACGTCGGTCATCGACCGCCACGGTACCCGCAAGGGTGAACGCGCGCAGGTGGTCGTGGCTGTCCGGTGGTACGCCGGGCGTGACCCGGGTCACCGTCGGGCGGGGCTCGGAATAGCCGACCGACCGGGCCCGTTGGCGGCTGTCGTGCCCTCCCTCTTCGAGCCCCTGTCCCTCGGCGCGGTCCGTGCCGACAACCGCGTGCTGATGGCTCCCCTCACGCGGATGCGCGCCACGCCGCCGGGCGACGTTCCCAACGACCTCATGCGCGAGTACTACGTGCAGCGCGCGGGCGCCGGCCTGCTGATCTCCGAGGGCACGCAGATCAGCCCGGAGGGCAAGGGCTACATGGACACCCCCGGCATCCACAGCGAGGAGCAGGTCGCGGGCTGGCGCCGGGTCACCGATGCCGTGCACGAGGCCGGCGGGCTCATCGCCGCCCAGCTGTGGCACGTCGGCCGGGTCTCGCACGAGTCCTTCCACGGCGGCGAGCTGCCCGTGTCGGCGAGCGACGGGCCCTACCGCAACCGCACCACGGTGCGGGGCGAGGACGGTCGCCCGACCCGGGTCAGCTGCCCGGTCCCGCGGCCGCTGGGCCTCGAGGAGGTCCCGCGGGTGCTCGAGGACTACCGGCGCGCGACCGTCAACGCCCGCGAGGCCGGCTTCGACCTCGTCGAGATCCACGGTGCCCACGGCTACCTGCTGCACCAGTTCCTGGCCGCCGACAGCAACCTGCGCACCGACGAGTACGGCGGCTCGCTGACCAACCGCGCCCGCCTGATGCTCGAGGTCACCGACGCCGTCGTCGACGCCTGGTCCGCCGACCGCGTCGCCATGCGGATCTCCCCGATCGGCTCGTTCAACGGGACCGAGGACCCGGAGGGCGCCGAGGCCGGGCTGTACGTCGCCGGCGAGCTCGGCCGCCGCGACCTCGCCTTCCTGCACCTCTCCGAGCCGGACTGGGCCGGCGGCCCGGAGCTCGACGACGACTACCGCCGCGCCCTGCGCGCGGCCCACCCAGGCCCCATCGTCGGGGCCGGCAGCTACGACCTCGCGAAGGCGGAGCGTCTGCTCGGCGCGGGGTTCATCGATGCCGCCGCCTTCGGCCGGTCCTTCATCGCCAACCCCGACCTGCCGCGCCGCCTCGCCGAGGGCCTGCCCCTCAACCCGCCGCGGCCCGAGACGTTCTACGGCGGCGACGCCGAGGGCTACACCGACTACCCGGCCTACGGAGCGGCCTGAGCCCGGTCGATAACGGTTCGTGCCCGCGCGGCTCCGGCACCTAGGGTTCGACACGAGATGCAGGACTACCCACCTCGGATCGCGACGTTCTACACGGGCACGGACGCCGCTCCCACGCCGGACCCCGACACCCGGTCGCCGTTGGCGTTCCTGCGCTGGATCCTGGGGCGCCAGAAGGGCCTGATCGCCCTCTCGTCCCTCTGCTACGCGCTGTGGTTCCTGCCGATGACGCTGGGGCCGTGGATCTTCGGCCGTGCCGTCGACCAGGGCATCGTCGGCGGCTCCGAGGCGGCCCTCGCCGGCTGGGCGGCGCTGCTGCTCCTCGTGGTCGTGATCGGCGGCGTCTTCGGCGTCGTGTCGCACACCCTCGTGGTGCGCAGCTGGCTGGTCGCGCTCTACGGCGCCCTCGAGATGGTCACCCGCAAGGTGGCGCAGATGGGCCACGTGCTGCCGCGCCGGTCGCCGACCGGTGAGGTGCTAAGCGTCGCCTCGAGCGACTCCGACGAGTTCGGTGCGCTCAGCGAGATCCTGGCGCGCACGGTCGGCCAGCTGGCGTCGTACCTCACCGTGGCCTTCATCGTGCTGACCATGTCGTGGCAGCTCGGGCTGCTGACCCTGGTCGCGGCACCGGTCCTCGTCGGCGCGGCGCTGCCGCTGCTGCGGCCGCTGCACCGCCGCCAGCAGCTCGAGCGCGCACGCACCGCCGACCTGACCTCGCTGGCCACCGACATCGTGGCCGGGCTGCGGATCCTGCGCGGCATCGGCGGCGAGCAGACCTTCGGCACCAACTACGCCCGACAGTCGCAGACGGCGCGCGAGGCCGGAGTCGCCGCCGGCATCTGGCAGGCCGTGGTCGAGGCCGTCGGCGTGCTGCTCTCGGGGATCTTCCTCGTGGCCCTGGTGTGGCTCGGCACCCGGCAGGTGGAGGACGGCCTGCTCACCATCGGCGAGCTCATCACGTTCCTCGGCTACGGCCTCTTCATGGTCGGCCCGATCCGGACCTTCTTCGAGTTCGCCCAGAAGGGCGTGCGGTCGCTGGTCAGCGCCCGCCGGGCGATCGTGCTCTTCGACGAGCAGCCCCCGTGGCACGACCCGGCCGCCCCTGTCTCCCTCGACGGCAGCGCGCCGCTGCACGACGTGGCGAGCGGCCTCACCGTCGAGCCCGGGATCCTGACCGTCGTCGTCAGCGCCGTGCCGGAGCAGAGCGCGGCCCTCGCGGACCGGCTCGGCCGCTACCTCCCCGCCGACACCGAGCCGGTCCCCTCGGTCGAGGAGACCGGCACCAAGGGACGCGCCGCCCGTCGCTCGAGGGCCGAGCGCGCGGAGGAACGCGCCCGGATCGCGGCCCAGGACGAGGAGCGGGTGCGCCGCGAGTGGGGCGTCACCCTCGGCGGCGTCGACCTCTCCCACGCCCTCCTCGACGACGTACGACGCCAGGTGCTGGTCAGCGACACCACGAGCCAGCTCTTCGCCGGCACCCTCCAGGACGCCGTCGACCCGCACGCCCGGCTGACCCGGGAGCAGGCCGAGGAGGCGCTGCGCATCGCCAGCGCCGAGGACGTCTACGACGCGCTGCCCGAGGGCTGGCAGGGCCAGCTCGACGAGCGCGGCCGCGGCCTGTCCGGCGGCCAGCGCCAGCGGGTGGTGCTCGCCCGCGCCATGGCCGCCGACGCACCCGTCCTCGTCCTGGTCGAGCCGACCTCCGCGGTCGACGCCCACACCGAGGCCCGCATCGCGGCCCGGGTCGCCGAGGCCCGACGCGGTCGCACGACCGTGGTCACGACCGTCTCGCCCCTGTGGCTGCACCACGCCGACCGCGTCGCGCTCCTCCACGACGGCACCGTGGTCGCCGAGGGCCGCCACGCCGACCTGCTCGCCGACGACGAGGCCTACCGGCGCGTCGTCATCCGCGAGCTCGACGAGGAGGAGTCGGTCCGATGACCACCGACCTCCTCGCCAGCTCCGCCGGCACGTGGCGCGACCGGGCCGGCGACCCGCCGCCCGTCCCGCCCGAGCTGGATCCTCCCGGTCACGTCGGGCTGCGCGCGCGCAACCGCGCCCTCTGGCAGCGCCACGACCTGCGCCGGCAGCGCGCCGAGGACGTCTACGCCGCCTCGCGCAACCCGGTGCGCGGCTGGCCCGTGTCGGGCAACCGCGCCGTGCTCGCCTTCTTCGGCGACCTGGTGCGCACCCGCAGGCGCTCCTTCGCGCTGCTGGTCCTGCTCAACGCGCTCGCCGCCGGCTCCGCGCTGGTGATCCCGCGGTTGCTCGGGTCGCTGGTCAACCGGGTCGACGACGCCGGCGCCGCGGCGTCCGGCCTCGACACGCTCGCCCTGGCCGTGGTCGGGGTCGTGATCCTGCAGTCGGTCTTCACCCTCGGCGCCCAGTGGACCTCCACCCACTTCGGGCAGGACCTGCTCGCCTCCGCGCGCGAGCACGTGGTCAGCACGATCCTGCGGCTCCCGGTCGGCCGCGTCGAGGGAGCGAGCACGGGCGACCTCGTCACCCGCGTCACCCGCGACGTCGGGACGATGGCGCGCTCGGTGCAGTGGGGCGTCCCGCGCCTGCTGATCTCGCTGATGACCGTCCTGCTGTCGATCGTGGCGATGATGCTCAACTCGCTCGTGCTCGCGCTGCCCGCGCTCGTCGTCTTCGCGCTGTGCACCCCGGCCGTCCGCACCTACCTGCGGCGTGCGCCGAAGGCGTACATCACCGAGGGCGCGACGTACTCCCGCATCAACACCACGCTCACCGAAACCGTCGAGGGCTCGCGCACCGTCGAGGCGCTCGGCCTCTCGCGGGCCCGGGTGCAGGCGGGCTCCGACGACATCGCCGTCTCCGCGCAGGCCGAGCGCTACGGCATGACGCTGCGCAACGTGCTCTTCGCGGCGCTCAACGGCGCCTTCCAGGTGCCGCAGGTCGTCACGCTCGTCGCGGGCGCCTACGGCTACAGCCAGGGCTGGGTCGACCTGGGCCAGATCACCGCCGCCCTGCTGTACGTCGTCGCGCTGGCCGAGCCGCTCGACGCCGTGATCGGCGAGGTCGACCGCCTCCAGGTCGGCGCCGCCTCGACCAGCCGGCTGCTCGGCATCGCCGAGGTTCCTCCCGACCGGGAGCCCGGCGACCGGTTGCCGGACGGCGTCGAGCTGGTGGCCGACGACCTCCGCTTCGCCTACCGCGAGGGCCACGACGTGCTGCACGGCGTCGACCTGCGCCTGCGCACGGGCGAGCGGCTGGCGGTCGTGGGCCCCAGCGGGTCGGGCAAGTCGACGCTCGGCCGGCTGCTGTCGGGCATCAACCGCCCCCGCACCGGCTCGGCCCGCGTGGGCGGCGTCGACCTCGTCGACCTGCCCCTGGAGGTGCTGCGCACCGAGGTCGCGCTCGTCACCCAGGAGCACCACGTCTTCATCGGCACCGTGCGGGACAACGTCGTGCTGGCCCGCGAGGACTCCTCCGACGACGCGGTGCGGGAGGCGCTCGCGGCGGTCGGCGGGCTGGCCTGGGTCGAGCGGCTGCCCGGGGGGCTCGACACAGAGATCGGATCCGGCCGCTTCTTCCTCACGCCCGCCCAGGCGCAGCAGGTCGCGCTGGCCCGCCTGATCATCGCCGACCCCCACACGCTCGTGCTCGACGAGGCGACGTCGCTCATCGACCCGCGCACCGCGCGCACGCTCGAGGGGTCGATGAACAACCTCCTCGAGGGCCGCACCGTGGTGGCGATCGCCCACCGGCTCCACACCGCCCACGACGCCGACCGCATCGCGGTGGTCCTCGACGGTCGCATCGTCGAGCTCGGGAGCCACGAGGAGCTGCTCGACCTCGGCGGGGAGTACGCCGCCCTCTGGCACGCCTGGACGTCCTGACCCGCCACGACGTCTGCGGCCGCGGCTCGCTGAAGTCACCGGATGTCCGGGGGGTGGCGGCACATCGCACCGCCGCGGGGCCTCACCTGCAATCCGCCGCCACCCACACACGGCAACCCGGCACGGTGGCGGCGCATCGCACCGCCCCGGCACCCCCACCTGCAATCCGCCGCCACCCCCGAGAGCGGAGGTCAGGGGGCGTGGACGCGCCGCGCGCACCCTCACTCGCCATCGGCGTCGCCGCTCCCGAGCCGCCAGCCGCCCTCGGGCAGGTCGAGCGCCTCGGCCGGTCCCCACGACTCCTGGTCGTACGGCAGCGGTGCCGGCCGGTCGTCGAGGACCGGCTGGCACACCTCCCACAGCCGCCGCGTCTCGTCGGCGTGGGCGAACAGCGTGTGGTCGCCGGCGAGCACATCGAGGAGCAGCCGCTCGTAGGCCTCCAGCGGCTCGTCGTCCGGAAGCTCCTCGCCCAGGTCGAGGCGCATCGTGGCCGGCGCGAGCTCCATCTCCGGTCCCGGTCGCTTGCCGAGCAGGTCGACGTGGATCCGGGCCTCGTCGGTGAGCTCCAGGACCAGCTCGTCGCGCCGCAGGCCGTCGCCGCCGAAGACCGTCGAGTCGGGCGCACGGAAGCGGAGGGTGACGGTGCGCCGGGTCTCGGCCATCGCCTTGCCGGTGCGCAGGAGGAACGGCACGTCCCGCCACCGGTCGTTGTCGACCCACGCCTCCAGCGCCACGAAGGTCTCGACGTCGGAGTCCTCGTCCACGTCCTCCTCGTCGCGGTAGCCGTCGTACTGCCCGAGCACGACGCGCGCCGGGTCGAGCGGACGGACGTCGGCGAAGACGGCGGCCCGAGCTCGTCGTACGGCGTCGGCGGACCACTCCCCCGGGTCCTCGAGGGCCACCGCGCCGAGGATCTGGAACAGGTGGGTGGAGACCATGTCGCGCAGCGCGCCGGTGGACTCGTAGAACGAGCCACGGCCCTCCATGGCCAGCGTCTCGGGGACGTCGACCTGCACCGAGGCGATGCTGCGGCGGTCCCACGCCGGCTCGAAGAGGGCGTTGGCGAAGCGCAGCGCCAGCAGGTTCTGCACGGCCTCCTTGCCGAGGAAGTGGTCGATGCGGAAGACCTGCTCCTCCTTGAAGACCTCGTGCACGTCCCGGTCGAGCTCCTCGAAGGACTGCAGGTCGAGGCCGAAGGGCTTCTCGATCACCAGGCGGGCCCGCTCGGCCAGTCCCTCGCGCCCGAGCATGCCGACCATCCCGGACATCGCGGTCGGCGGCACCGACAGGTAGACGACGCGGCGCACGTCGTCCCCGAGGCCCTCCTCGACCTCCCGCACCCGGGCCGCGAGGTCCGCGCCGTCGTCGGCGTCGGAGGTCCGGAACGACACCCGGTCGAGCAGGACGCGCGCGACGTCCTCGTCGAGGTCGTCGACCGACTCGCGCAGCCCCTCGCGCACCTCGTCGCGGAAGTCGTCGTCCGAGCCGGGCGAGTGCCGCCCGCTGCCGATGACGGCGTAGTCCTCGGGCAGCCGGCCGGCCGCGGCGAGCCGGTAGAGCCCCGGGAACAGCTTGCGCGCCGCGAGGTCTCCGCGGGCGCCGAACAGCAGGAAGACGCAGGGCGGCAGCGCGGCGGTCGTCATGCTCGCCACGCTAACGATCACCCGAAGGAGTGGTCCGCGGCCGGCGGCGGCCTCAGCTGTTGCTGTAGACCGCCGGGCCGCCGTCGTCGCCGGCCGCACCACCCGCGGGACTGGGGCCGCGCCCGGCCCAGGTCCAGGCGTACGCCGGGTCCTCGACGGCGAGGCCGCCCTCGCCCAGCTCGAGCGGGGCAAACGTGTCGACCATGACGGCCGACTCGTCGAAGTACTGGACCCCCAGGCTGGCCTCGATCGCGCTGGGCTGCGGACCGTGCGCGTGGCCGCCGGGGTGCAGGCTGATCGAGCCGATGCCGATCCCCGAGCCCTTGCGGGCCTCGTAGTCGCCGCCGACGTAGAACATGACCTCGTCGGAGTCGACGTTGGAGTGGTAGTAGGGCACCGGGATGGCGAGGTCGTGGTAGTCGACCTTGCGGGGCAGGAAGTTGCAGATGACGAAGTTCCAGCCCTCGAAGACCTGGTGCACCGGCGGGGGCTGGTGGACCTTGCCGGTGATCGGCATGTAGTCCTCGATGTTGAACGTGTAGGGGTAGAGGCAGCCGTCCCAGCCGACCACGTCGAAGGGGTGCGTCGCGTAGGTCAGCCGGGTGCCGACGATGCCCGCGCTGGTGCGGTGCTTGACCAGGACGTCGACGTCGGTGCCCTCGGCCTGGAAGGTGTCGGCAGGACCGTGGAGGTCCCGCTCGCAGTAAGGCGCGTGCTCGAGGAGCTGGCCGAAGCGCGAGAGGTAGCGCTTGGGCGGGTGGATGTGGCTGTTGGCCTCGATCGCGTAGAGCCGCGACGGCTCGGTCGGCACCCAGCGGTGGTCGGTCGCGCGCGGGACGAGCACGTAGTCGCCGGCGCGGTAGGGCACGACGCCGAAGACGGTCTCGACGACCCCGGTGCCGGACTCCACGAAGACGCACTCGTCACCGATGGCGTTGCGGTAGAGCGGCGAGGGGTCGGTGCCGGTGACGACGTAGGTGATGCGGACGTCGTTGTTGCCCAGGACCAGCCGGCGGCCCTCGACGGGGCAGCTCCCTCCCCCAGATCCGGGGAAGTCCAGGTCGTGGAGCTTGAGGTGACGCGGCTTGAGCGGGTGGTTGGGCGTGCGCGACTGGTCGGGCAGGTCCCACACCCGGCTGTCGGTGATCGCGCTGGGCACGCCCCGGCGGTAGAGCAACGAGGAGTCGGACGAGAAGCCCTCCTCCCCCATCAGCTCCTCGCGGAAGAGGTGGCCGTCGTCGTCGCGGAGCTGGGTGTGGCGCTGCCGGGGCAGCCGGCCGAGTGCGCGGTAGTGGGCCATCGGGGTGCGATCCAATCCTCCGACTATCGGACGCAGGCGTCCGCTATCTGGTGGCTAGAGTAGCCCCGTGGTCTCCAGTCACGCACCTGCCGATCCCGCACCGCGGGCCTCCACCTGGCCAGAGGAGTGGCGCGGACTCGTCGACGACGCCGCGATCTTTCCCCCGGGCGACGCGCCCCTCCACGACGCCACCGCCGCCCACACCGGGCGCCGTGGCGAGTGGTGGGCCGACCTCGTGGGCAGCTTCGTGCTCCGCGACACCGACCTGCCGCTCGTCCGCGGGTTCGGTGCGCCGCTGTCGGTGGTGGTCACCGGCGGAGCGGGCCAGCTCGCCGGACCGCTCGGCGTGGCCACCCGGCTCGGGCTGCAGGTGGCGGCCGTCGAGATCGCCGTCCGCGACGTCGACGACCCGGTGGGCAACGTCCGCCGCATCGACGCCGCGCTGCGCGCGGCCGAGGCCGACGTACCCCTCTTCGTCGAGCTGCCCGGGCCTGCCACCGCCGCCTGGCTCAGCGCCGCCGACGAGGTCGCGGCCTGTGGGCACCGCCTCAAGCTGCGCCTCGGCAACGTCGACCACGACCTGGTCCCCGACTCCGCGACCGTCGCCGCCTGGATCGACGCCGCGCTCGACCGCGAGACCCGCTTCAAGGCCACGGCCGGGCTGCACCGCGCCGTCCGCCACGACCCCGAGGGCGGGGGCGTGCACGGCTTCCTCAACGTGCTGGCCGCGACGAGGACGCTGTGGGACGGCGGCTCGGTCGACGACGCGACCGCGCAGCTCGAGCAGCGCGACGGCGCCGCACTCTCGGCCGTCCTCGCCGACGGCGGCGTCGCCGCCGCGCGTCGCTGGTTCACCTCGTTCGGCTCGTGCTCGGTCACGGAGCCGCTCGACGACCTGATCGCCCTCGGACTCGTGGAGGACCCCGCATGACCACCCCGATGAGCCGCACCAGCTGGGTCGAGGGAGCCACGGGCTCCGGGTTCGACGTCGACCACCTGCCCTACGGCGTCTTCGCGCGCTCCGGCGAACGGCCGCGGGTCGCGGTGCGGATCGGCGACCAGGTGCTCGACCTGAGCGTCGTCGCGGCCGCCGACATGGTCGACACGCACGAGCTGTTCGACCAGCCCACCCTCAACCCGTTCATGGCGGCCGGGCCGGCCGTCTGGGAGTCCACCCGGGCGTGGGTGACGGGCCTGCTCACCGACCAGACCGAGCGTGACCTCGTCGAGCCCGCGCTCGCACCGGTGGACTCGGTGACGATGCTGCTGCCGTTCGCGGTCGGCGACTACGTCGACTTCTACGCCTCCGAGCACCACGCCTCCAACGTCGGCCGGATGTTCCGGCCCGACTCCGAGCCCCTGCTGCCCAACTGGAAGAACCTCCCGGTGGGCTACCACGGCCGCTCCGGCACGGTGGTCGTGTCGGGCACCGACGTCGTACGCCCGTGCGGGCAGCGCAAGGCACCGACGGACGACCTCCCGACCTACGGCCCGTCGCAGCGCCTCGACATCGAGGCCGAGCTCGGCTTCGTGGTCGGCGTGCCGTCCGCGATGGGCGAGCGGGTGCCCACGGCGGACTTTGCGCGCCACACCTTCGGTGTCGTGGGACTCAACGACTGGTCGGCGCGTGACATCCAGGCCTGGGAGTACGTCCCGCTCGGGCCCTTCCTCGGCAAGTCGTTCGCGACCTCGGTCAGCGCGTGGGTCACCCCGCTGGCGGCACTCGAGGCCGCCTGGACCGACCTGCCCGGCCAGGACGACCCGCCGGTGCTCGACTACCTCCGCGTCGACGGGCCTGCCGGCCTCGACATCGAGGTGGAGGTGGTGCTCGGCGGCGAGGTCGTCGCCCGTCCGCCCTACCGCGACATGTACTGGTCGCCGGCGCAGATGCTGGCCCACGCCACCGTCAACGGCGCCAGCCTGCGCACCGGTGACCTGTGGGCATCCGGCACGATCTCGGGCCCGGAGCCGGACCAGCGCGGCTCGCTGCTCGAGCTGAGCTGGGGCGGCAAGGAGCCGTTCACGGCCGGCGGGCGCGAGCGCACGTTCCTCGAGGACGGCGACGAGGTGACGCTGCGCTACGCCGCGCCCAGCACGGGCGGCGGCCGCATCAGTCTCGGCGAGGTCACCGGTCGGATCCTGCCCGCGCGCTGACGTACCGCTGGGGCTCCCGGCCCGCCCGTCCGGGTCCTAGGCTGCTCACCGTGATCCAGCTCGGCCAGTACGCCGCCCCGCGGCACGTCGTCGCCCACCTCAGCGACCCGCACCTCATCGGAGGCGGCGGCCTCCACTACGGCGTCATCGACAACGACGCCAACCTGCGCCGGACGATCGACCGGCTGGCGGCCGTGCAACCGGCACCGCAGGCGATCGTCTTCACCGGCGACCTCGCCGACCGGGCCGAGCCCGACGCCTACGACCGGCTCCGATCGATCGTCGAGCCCTTCGCCGCCGGGATCGGCGCGACGCTCGTCTGGACGATGGGCAACCACGACGAGCGCGCACCCTTCGCGAAGGCCCTCTTCGACTCCGACGACGCGGGCTGCCAGGACCGGGTGCACGAGGTCGACGGTCTGCGGATCGTCGCCCTCGACACCAGCGTGCCGGGATACCACCACGGTGAGCTGCTCCCCGAGCAGCTGGCGTGGCTGGCCGACGTCCTCGCCACGCCTGCCGAGCACGGCACGCTGCTGGCGATGCACCACCCGCCGCTCCCGCTGCCGATGATCCGAGCCGCCGAGCTCATCGAGCTGCACGACCAGCAGGCGCTCGGCGACGTGATCACCGGCACGGACGTGCGCGGCATCCTGGCCGGGCACCTCCACCTGCCGACGTGGTCGACCTTCGCCGGCGTACCGGTCTCGGTGACCGCGGCCAGCTGCTACACCATCGACCCGGCGCCGGTCGACCGCTTCGTGTCGGGCGTCGACGCCGGCCAGGGCTTCACGATGGTGCACACCTACGACGACCGTCTCGTGCACACCCAGGTGCTGCTCGAGCGCGGCACCGAGGTGAGCCACGTCGGCTCCGACATCGCCGAGGCGCTGGAGGGCGTGCCGCTGGAGCAGGCCCGCGAGCTCGCCTCCAGCAAGACGTCCCCGTTCAACGACTAGCCAGCGACCAGCTCCGTTCAGAGGACCGTCCTTGCGACTCCTGCTCATGCGTCACGGCCAGACCCACGCCAACGTCTCCGGCGAGCTCGACACCGCCCACCCCGGGCTCGACCTCACCGACCTCGGTCGCGCCCAGGCCGCGGCGGCCGCGAAGGCGATCGCCGGCGAACGGCTCGACGCGATCTACGTCTCCAGCCGGGTGCGTACCCACCAGACCGCCGCCCCCACCGCCGAGGACCGCGGCATCGCGCCGGTCCAGCTCGACGGGCTGCAGGAGATCGACGCCGGTGACTTCGAGATGCGCAGCGACCACGACGCGGTCGCCGGCTACATCGGCGCCGTCGCCACCTGGCTCGAGGGCGACCTCTCGCACCGGATGCCGGGCGGCGAGACCGGCGAGGAGTTCCTCGCCCGCTACGACGCGGCCGTCCGCACCATCGTCGAGGCGGGCCACGACGCCGCGCTGGTCGTCAGCCACGGGGCCGCGCTCCGCACCTGGGTCTCGACCCGGATGACACCCCACCCCGACGCACCGCCGGCGACCCAGCCGCTCCACAACACCGCGCTCGTCGTGCTCGAGGGCGACCACGACTCCGGCTGGGAGATGGTGTCCTGGCAGGGCCACCCCGTCGGCGGTGACTTCCTCGAGGACCCGACCGCCGAGGACCCCACCGGCGACCTCGACCCCGACGGGGACGGCGAGATCGGCTGATCCCGGCGCGGCCATGAATCCCCGGTCAGCCGGGGATCGCTGAACTTGTCAGGCCTTGCACGGGCCGACAACCTACGGAATCCCCGGTCAGCCGGGGATCGCGCGGCGACTCCGGACGGCGACACCCCGCACACGTACGACGGTTGTGGCCTCTCCGCTCCGTCGCGCCGCTACGTTCGTCCCGTGCACGTCTTCATCCGGCCGACCCAGTCCTTCCTCGCCTGCCACGTCTGCGAGGGGCTGGTGTTCGCGCGGCGCGAGGTGAAGATGACGACGACCGGGATGACGTTCTTCGACCTCGACTGGTTGAACCGCTCGGCGGAGGGCGTGATCTGCATCCGCTGCGGCTTCGTCCACACGTTCATGGGCGACGCGCACCAGTTCGTCGATCCCGCGGTCGTCAACCCGCAGGACCTCCCGAAGGACCCGCTGGCCCAGGGCTAGACGCCCTCCGTGCCGATCCCCGGGTGGACGAACGGGTGGCCGGCCCGCATCTGCTCGACCGACCCGGGGTGGACCCGCGCGAGGTGGGCCAGCCCGCGGCGGCGGTAGCGAAGGGTCTGCACGACGCCGAGCGTCCAGAAGATGTACTGCACGGACATCGCGAGCTTGAAGTCGCCGAGGGTGTAGGACTCCATGCCACCGGAGGACGACAGGTCGAGGACGACGCCGATCAGGGCCATCGTCAGCAGCGACGCGGTGAAGCCGCCGATGTTGACGAGCCCGTTGGCGCGGCCCGTCTCGTGCGGGGGTGTGAACGAGCGGGCCAGGTCGAAGCCGACCATCGACGCCGGTCCGCCGCTGGCCGTCGCGAACGCCATGACGACCACCAGCCACGTCGGCGCGACGCCGGGCCAGAGCAGCACCCCGGTCCACGGCACGACCATCGTCAGCACGACGCCGACCACGATCCAGGAGCGGTAGTAGGGCAGCCGGCCCACCAGGCGCGCCAGCACCAGCCCGCTCACCACGGCCCACGCGGTCATCGCCATCAGCAGTGTGCTCGCCTCGGCGGAGGACCAACCCAGGCCCTGCACCAGGAACGGGTAGCCCCACAGCAGCGTGAAGACGGTGACGGAGAACTGGGAGGAGAAGTGGGACCACATCCCCAGCCGCGTGCCGGGGTTGCCCCACACCGTGCGGACCGACTGGGCGAGCGCCCGGAGCTTGATCGCGACGACCGCGTCGCGCCGGTAGGGCGAGTCCTTGACGAGCGCGACGACCGCGACGAGCAGCACGAGGCCGAGGCTGGAGGCCAGCGCGAACGTGCGCGTCCAGCCCAGCTCGTGGAGGAGGTACGACAGCGGGCCGGCCGCGGCGATCGCGCCGAGCTGCCCGGTCAGGCCGGTGAGCTGGGTGACCATCGGCGCCTGCCGCACCAGGAACCAGATCGTGACGAGCCGGATCACGCTCACGAAGATCATCGCGTCGCCCGCGCCCACGACCGCGCGCGCCGCGACGGCCCCGCCGAAGGAGGTCGTGAAGGCGAAGGCCAGCTGGCCCGCACTCATCAGCACCAGGCCGGCCAGCAGCATGGCGCGCGAGCCGTAGCGGTCGAGCAGGACCCCGACCGGCACCTGCATGCCGGCGTACACGACGAGCTGCAGCACGGTGAACGTCGCCAGGCTGGTGGCGCTGATGTGGAACCGTTCGGACGCGATGATCCCCGCGACACCGAGCGAGCTGCGGTTGAACACCGCCAGCACGTAGACGGCGAGCGAGACACCCCAGATGACCCAGGCCCGCCGCTTGCCGATGTCGTGGATCTGCTCCGCGGTCACTCCTGCCCGGCTTCGTGGTCCACACCGAGCGCGGCGGAGAGCTCCGCGCGCGTCGGCGGGTCGGCGCCGGGCCGGGAGACGTTGATCGCCGCGCCGATGGCGGCGGTGGTGACGACCTCGAGCAGGTCGCGGTCGGTCAGCGCGCGGAGCGCCTCGGCTGCACCTGGGCCACGCACGCCGTGAGCCAGCAGGGCATCGACCAGCACGCCGCTGAAGGTGTCGCCCGCGCCCACGGTGTCGGCCACGGCGACCGGCACGCCGGGCACGTCGAGCACGGTCCCGCCGGGGCGTACGGCGACCGCGCCGGCACCGCCGCGCGTCACGACGACCAGGCCTGGGCCGGCCTCGGCCCAGCGGGCGGCGGTGGCGACAGGGTCGTCGTCGGGGTGGAGCCAGTGGAGGTCCTCGTCGCTCACCTTGACCACGTCGGCGAGCGCGACGAGCTCCTCGACGCGAGCGACGGGTCCGGTGCGGTCCGGGGTGATCGCGGGGCGCGCGTTCGGGTCGAGCGAGAGCAGCGCCCGCCCACGGTGGGTGCGGAACGCCTCGAGCACCGTGTCGGCGCCCGGGTCGAGCACCGTTGCGATGGAGCCCACGTGGAGCACGTCGCACGGCTCGTCGGGCACCGACTGCAGGTGCCAGTCGAGGTCGAAGTCATAGGTCGCGGCGCCGGACTCGTCGAGCGTCACCGCCGCGGTCGACGTACGGCCGGAGCCGGTCGGGCCCGCGAGCACGGTGACGTCGCTGGCCTCCAGCCACGCCCGCACGGCGTCACCACGCGGGTCGTCGCCGAGGAGCGTCACGAGACGTACGTCGCGCCCGAGCCGGCCCAGGGTGATCGCGACGTTGGCGGGGCTGCCGCCGGGGTGGTCGCGGGTCGTGCCGTCGGGGCCGGGCACCACGTCGACGAGCGCCTCGCCGACGACGAGGATCCGGGGCTGCGCGTCGGTCATGCCCCCATCATGCCGGTGCGCGGAGCCCGCCCGACATCGCCACCGCACGGGCGAGACTCGGGGCGAGGGGCAGTCGCGGGAGGAGGGTCGCCTGCACCGCGTGGTAGAGGTCGGGCTTGCCGGGCCACACGCTGGCCTGCGGCCGGTTGGCGGCGTCGAGCTCGTGGTGCCACGACCCCCGCTCGAGGTCGACCAGGTGGTCGCGGGCGTAGGCCCACCACTCGGCGTAGCGCCGGGCGTAGCCCTCCTCGCCCGTGCGGCGGTGCAGCGCCGCGGCGGCTGAGATGCCCTCGGCGACCACCCAGTGCATGCGCTGGCGCACGACGGGTCGGCCCTGCCAGTCGGTGGTGTAGACGAAGCCCGGCGCGCCGTCGACGTGCCAGCCGTCGGCGACCGCGCGGTCGAAGAGCAGGCGCGACGTGTCGAGCAGCCCGGCGGGCGCCGCGTCGCCCAGGGTGGCCTCGAGGTGGAGCAGCAGCCGCGACCACTCGAGGCCGTGCCCGACGGTCGCGCCGTAGGGCTTGAACGGGTCGTCGGGCCGGTCGCTGTTGAGCTCTAGGTCGACCGACCAGTCCGGGCCGAAGTGCTCGGGCAGCCGGCCGCCGTACGACGGTGCGAGCTCGAGCACCAGGCCGGCCAGCCGGGCCGCCCTCCGGTGCCAGACGTCGTCACCGGTGACGTCGCCGACCGCGAGCATCGCCTCGAGCGAGTGCATCGTCGAGTTGAGGCCGCGGTAGGGCACGGGGGTGGTCCAGGCCCGGTCCCACTCGTCGACGACGCGGCCGAGGTCGTCGTCCCAGAAGTGCTCCTCGAAGACCTGCGTCGCCTCGGCGAGCACGTCGTCGGCGCCCGGCAGGCCCGCGACGACGGCGGTCGAGCCGGCGAGCATCACGAACGCGTGGGCGTAGCAGGACTTGGCGTCGCCGGGCTCGCCGCCCGGACCGACCTCGCCGAACCAGCCGCCGTGCTCGGGGTCGCGGAGCACGCCGCGCAGGCCGTCGAGGGCCCCTGCGGCGGTCGAGGCGGCCCCGTCGACGCCCAGCAGCGCGCCGATCCCGTGGACGTGGACCGTGCGGCTCGTGATCCAGGTGTGCACCGGACGGTCGAGGTCGGGCGCGCCGTCGTCGTCGAGCCACGCCGCGCCGCCCCGGGGGTGCACGACGCGTCGGCCGAAGTCGAGCAGACGCCGGCACTCGGCGTCGAGCCAGGCGTCGTCCGGGCCGGCGTCCTGGGTGTCGTGGAGGGAGGCGTCGTCCATCCGGGCAGTCAAGCAGCCACGACCCATGACGCACGAGACCCCCGCACACCGGTGCGGGGGTCTCGCGACTGGACGACGTCCAGTGGCAGGTAGAGGATTCGAACCTCTGTAGGCAATGCCGGCTGATTTACAGTCAGCTCCCTTTGGCCGCTCGGGCAACCTGCCGGGCCGTGCGGAACAATAGCAAGGCACGCACTTCACCACGAATTGCCGGGGCACGCTGCGGCGAGCCCCGCGACGAGCCCCTCAGGAGGCACAACCATGGCTGACTCGAGCTTCGACATCGTGAGCAAGCTGGACCGCCAGGAGGTCGACAACGCGCTCAGCCAGACGGCCCGGGAGATCGCGAACCGCTTCGACTTCAAGGGCACCGGGGCGTCCATCGAGTGGAAGGGCGAGCAGGCGATCGAGATCACGGCCTCGGCCGACGACCGCGCCAGCGCCGTGCTCAGCGTCTTCCAGGACAAGCTGATCAAGCGCAAC
The DNA here is from genome assembly GCF_054049275.1 of Nocardioides sp. P5_E3. NCBI lineage: Bacteria > Bacillati > Actinomycetota > Actinomycetes > Propionibacteriales > Nocardioidaceae > Nocardioides > Nocardioides sp. P5_E3. The sequence goes on along the minus strand of NZ_JBFUMR010000005.1, from coordinate 41,920 downwards.
CAGAGCCTGAAGATCCTCGACGCCTCCGAGCCGCGCCAGTCCGGCCAGGTCTCCAAGATCGACATCGCGCTCAAGGAGGGCATCACCTCCGAGGACGCCAAGAAGATCTCCAAGCTCATCCGCGACGAGGGCCCCAAGGGCGTCAAGGCGCAGGTGCAGGGCGAGGAGCTGCGGGTCTCGTCGAAGAAGCGCGACGACCTGCAGGCCGTCCAGCAGCTGGTGAAGTCGCAGGACTACGACTTCGCGGTGCAGTTCACCAACTACCGCTGATGCCGTAGGCCACGGGCGTGGGGCCGCGCGCCGGTGGCTGAACTGTGTGGAACGTCGAAGATCTCTCGAAGCCGGGGACACCGCCGGCCGCGCTGCCTACGTTGGTCGTACGCGAGGGTGCGGGAGTCGCACGGGGGGCGCCTGCATCGTCGCCGGAGACGGGAACGCCCCGCGACCAGGGGGTTGGTCGTGGGGCGTTCTTCTCGTCGCCAGATGTCAGCAACGGCGCCGGAGCATGGGTGACCCCGATCGCTCACGGGGGTTGAACGACCGGGGTCATCGACGAGTCTAGGCAGGGCGGTCGGGGCCACCGAAGGTAAAGACGGTGTGACTCGCTTCACAACACGTGAACCCCCCGCCATCCCGGCGGATGGTCTAGGCCTCTCCCACCCTGAGCGGTGAAGTGAGGCAACGCCTCTTACCGAATCCCGACCTCGGGCGTACCGTCGATCGCAGATGTGGGGATGGGGTCGAGCCCCGTCAGGCCTGGGGGGCTGGCGGGGCTCAGCGCTTCACCAGCGACTGGTGAGCGTGGTCAGCGCACCGACGAGCACCACGACCGCCCGGACGGGGTCGGCCGGCAGCGGCAGCGCCCCGATCTCGGCGAGCGTCTGCTCGTCCGCGCCGCGCCCGGCGGCGTACAGCGGGTGGTCGGCGGCGAGCTTGCGCAGCGCCGACGCGTGCGAGGTGAACATCGTCGGCCGCGTCGCCGCGAGCACGACGGCGTCGGCGCGCGAGCCGCGCGCCGCGGTGAGGATGGCCGGCACCGGAGTGTCCGCCCCCAGGAACCGCGCCCGTACGCCCCGCTCACGCAGCATCAGCGCCACGCAGAGCAGCACCATGTCGTGCCGCTCCCCCGGCGGGCAGGCGAGGAGGACGACCGGCGCCACCGCCGTGGCGTCCGCCAGCACCGGGGCCGGGGGCACCGCAGCCAGCGCGGTCAGCGTGCGGCGCAGCATGTCGCTGACGAAGTGCTCGTGGGCGACCGAGATCGTGCCGGCCTCCCAGCGGTCTCCGACCTCCTGCAGGAACGGCAGGACCACTCCGGTCACCGCACCGGACAGCGGCACGTCCCACAGGAGCCGGGCGATGGCGATCTCCGCGGCCTCGGCGTCGAAGGTCTCGACGGCGGCCCACAGCTCGTCGGCGGTCGTCGCGATGGTCACCCGCGCACGGTAACGCTCGCCCCACGCATCCGTGACCTTCTGGCCGGGCCTGCGGTGGTCAGACGGCAGCAGCCATCCGCGGCACCACGGTCGCACCAGCCGCAGGGGTGAGCCAGACGGTGCTCCCTTCCTGGAGCCCCTGCGACCGCTGGTGGGCGCGGGTGACCACCACCGACACCTCGTCGCCGTCGACGGTCAGCACGTGGAGGCGCACCTCGAAGCCGATCCGGACCATGCGCGAGATCGTGCCCTCGACGCTCCCCGCCAGTTGGGGCGAGGACTCGAGCTCGATGTCGTGGGGGCGGAGCGAGACGCCACCGAGGTGGGTCACCTCGCCGAGGAACGACATCACGAAGTCGTTGGCCGGCTCGTCGTAGAGCTGGTCGGGGGTGCCGATCTGCTCGACGCGGCCCTCGTTGATCACGACGATCTCGTCGGCGACCTCCAGGGCCTCCTCCTGGTCGTGGGTGACGAAGACGGTCGTCACGTGCACGTCGTCGTGGAGGCGGCGCAGCCAGTCGCGCAGCTCCTTGCGGACCTTGGCGTCGAGGGCGCCGAACGGCTCGTCGAGCAGCAACACGGACGGCTCCACCGCGAGGGCACGAGCGAGCGCCATGCGCTGGCGCTGGCCGCCGGAGAGCTGGGAGGGCAGCCGGTGGGCGAACTGCGAGAGGTGCACGAGCTTGAGCAGCTCCTGGACGCGGTGCTCGATCTCGTCCTTCGGGCGCTTGCGGATCTCGAGTCCGAAGGCGACGTTCTTTGCCACCGTCATGTGCTTGAAGACGGCGTAGTGCTGGAAGACGAAGCCGACGTTGCGCTTCTGCGCGGGCAGGTGGGTGGCCTCGACGCCCTCGATGGTGACCGAGCCGGTGTCGGCCCTCTCCAGGCCCGCGATGATGCGGAGCAGGGTCGACTTGCCGCCGCCGCTGGGCCCGAGCAGGGCGGTGAGCTGGCCGGTCGGGATCGTGACATTGACGTCGTCGAGCGCCACGAAGTCGCCGAACTTCTTGTTCAGGCCGGTCACTTCGATGCTCATGGTGGTGCCTCTCTGGTCGATCAGGGGTGTGGGTTCAGGGGTGCGGGTGCAGGGGAGGTCAGTGGTTGTTCTTGGGCCGGAGGATCCCGACGACGACGATGCAGGCGACGGACACCATCGCGAGCAGGAAGGCGGTGGCGTAGGCACCCTGCTGGTCGAAGTTGAGGTACTTCTCCTCGACCGCCAGGGTCGCCGTGCGGGTCTGGCCGAGCACGTTGCCCGAGACGACCTTGACCGCCCCGAACTCGCCGAGCGACCGGGCCAGCGTCAGCACGACGCCGTACGTGATGCCCCACTTGATGGAGGGCAGGGTGATCCGCCAGAAGCGCTGGAGCCCGTTGGCGCCGAGGCTCTGGGCGGCCTGCTCCTGCTCGATGCCGATCTCCTCGAGCACCGGCACGAGCTCGCGGATCATCAGCGGCAGCGCCACGAAGGTCGTCGCCATGATGATGCCTGGCGTCGAGAAGATCACGTCGATGCCCCAGCCGGCGAGCGTCGGGCCGAACCAGCCGTTGCGGCCGCCGTAGACCAGCACCAGCGCGAGCCCGACGACGATCGGCGACACCGAGAGCGGGATGTCGAGCAGGGAGTTGAGCAGTCGCTTGCCCGGGAACTCGTAGCGGACGAGCAGCAGCGACATGCCGACGCCGAAGACCGTGTTGATGAGCACCGACCAGAACGCGACGTACGCGCTGAGCTGCAGCGCCACGACCATGTCGGGGTCCTCGAGGAGCAGGCGGATCGACTCGAACCCGTTGTCGAACGTGTGGGTCACGACCAGGGACACCGGCCACGCCACCAGGAAGAACAGGTAGGCGGTGACGATGAACCGGAGCAGGTAGGTGACCGGGGTCTTGCGCACCCGCGGGGACTTGCGGCGCTCCTCGACGGGAGGCACCTCCGCGGGCGGGCGGATCAGCGTGTCAGCCACGTGCAGCCACCCGCCTCTGGATCAGGTCCAGGACCACGATCACCGTGAGCGAGATGGCCAGCAGGACCGTCGCGACGGCCGCGGCGGCCGCGACGTTGTCGTTCTCGATGCTGCTGAGGATGCGCACGGAGGTGACCTCGGTCTTGAACGGGAGGTTGCCCGACAGCAGGACCAGCGAGCCGTACTCGCTGACGCCGCGGGCGAAGGACAGGGCCGCGCCGGCGGTGATGGCCGGCGTGAGGCTGGGCAGGATGATGCGGCGGAAGGTGGTGAACCGGCTCGCGCCGAGCGAGGCGGCGGCCTCCTCCACGTCGAGGTCGAGCTCCTCGAGCACCGGCTGGACCATGCGGACCACGAACGGCAGGGTGACGAAGAGGAACGCGAGGAACACGGCCGGGCGTTGGTTGGCGATGTCGATGCCGATCGGGCTGTCGGTGCCGTAGAGCGAGAGCAGCACCAGGCCGGCGACGATGGTCGGCAGTGCGAACGGGATGTCGATCAGCACCTCGAGCACCGACTTGCCCCAGAAGCGGTCGCGGACCAGGACCCAGGCGATGAGCGGGCCCATCACGACGTTGACGGCGGTGACGCCGGCGGCGGTGAAGACGGTGAGCTTGATGGCGGCGGCGGTCTGGCCGTTGGTGATGGTCGTCCAGAAGACGTCCCAGCCGCCGTCGATGGCGGTGACGACGACGGCCGCCAGGGGGATCAGGACCAGCGCGCTGAACCAGATCATGGCGATGCCGAGCCCGAGTCCCGACGACCGCGTGAGCGTGGAGCGCGGCCCCGACCGGCGAGGAGTCCTCGCCGGTCGGACCGCTGCGATCTCAGTTGAGGTCATGACAGATGTGAGTGGCGCGGCAGGTCACTCGAGGGAGAGGCCGGCGCCGAGGATGGCCTCGAAGATCAGGCCGTTCTCCTCGTCGAAGAACTTGGTCGACACCTCGTCCCAGCCGCCGAAGTCTTCGTCGACCGTCAGCAGCGTGCCGACCTCGGGGAACGGGTTGGACGGGTCGGCCGCACCCTCGACGGTGCCGCCGTAGTCGACGTCGTCGCGGATCGGGCGGAAGCCGGTGAGGGCGAACTGCTTCTGGCCCTCGTCGGAGAGGACGAAGTCCAGCCAGGCCTGAGACGGCTCGGAGGCGTCCTTCAGGATGGCGCCCGCGTTCTCGATCAGGAGGCTGGTGTCCGGGAGGACGTACTCGAAGCCCTCGTCGTTCTGCGCGGCGAGGATCGCCTCGTTCTCGTAGGCCATCAGGACGTCACCGGTGCCGCCGAGGAAGGCGGTGGTGGCGTCACGACCGCTGCTGGGCAGCGACACGACGTTCTTGAAGAACTTGTTGACGTACTCGGTGGCTTCCTTCTCGGTGCCACCGTCGCTGATGACCTGACCGTAGGCCGCGAGGGCGTTCCAGCGCGCGGCACCGGACGACGCCGGGTTGGGCGTGACGATCTCGACGCCCGGCTTGACCAGGTCGTCCCAGTCCTTGATGTTCTTGGGGTTGCCGTCGCGGACACCGAACACCACGACCGAGTGCGACACGACGCCCTTGTTGTCACCGGCGTCCCAGTCGTCGGCCACGAGGCCCTCGTCGACGAGACGGGTGACGTCGGTCGGGACCGAGAAGTGGACGTAGTCGGCCTTGAGGCCGGCGGCGACGGCGCGGCTCTGGTCCCCCGAAGGACCGTAGGAGGTCTGGAACTTCACGCCCTCACCCTCGGGCGTCTTGTTGAACTCCGTGGCGATGTTCTTGTTGGCGGCCTCGGGGACCGCGAAGCCGACGATGTGGATGGTGTTGGAGTCATCCTCGTCGCTGCTGCTGGCGCCACCGGGGGCGCAGGCGGACAGGGCCAGTGCCCCGACTAGTGCGGCCGCAAGCGCGGCACGTGAACGGATCTGCATGGGGGATGCTCGACTTTCTCGATCGGGGTGCAATGTCGAGAAAGATACATGACTTTATCGACCGCGATGACATTGACCGGAGTTCGGGCGCGTGTCGTGGGTCACGCCCGCCGCGGACGGGGTACCGGGGAGGCGTCCATCACGTGGGGAGCGGCGGGATCACGCCCCGGCCGCGACTATCGTGGGCAGCTGGGAGACGACTCTCGTGACACGTAAGGAAGCAGGGCAGAGGTGACCCAGACCGACAAGCAGGTCAAGCAGCTCGACCGCGTCATCATCCGGTTCGCCGGAGACTCCGGAGACGGCATGCAGCTGACCGGTGACCGGTTCACCCAGGAGACCGCGGCGTTCGGCAACGACCTGGTCACGCTGCCCAACTTCCCCGCGGAGATCCGCGCCCCCCAGGGCACGCTCCCGGGCGTGTCGTCGTTCCAGGTGCACTTCGCCGACCACGACATCCTCACCGCGGGTGACGCCCCCGACGTGCTCGTCGCGATGAACCCGGCCGCGCTGCGCGCCAACCTCGGCGACCTCCACAAGGGCGCCACGATCATCGTCGACACCCACGACTTCACCGCGCGCAACCTCACCAAGGCGGGCTACACCGACAACCCGCTCGACGGCGACAGCCTGGACGAGTACGCCCTGCACACCGTCGACCTGACCGGCATGACGGTCGAGGCGGTCAAGGAGTTCGGCCTCTCGCGCAAGGACGCCTCCCGCGCGAAGAACATGTTCGCGCTCGGGCTCCTGTCCTGGATGTACGGCCGCCCCACCGACCCGACGACGGCGTTCCTCACCAAGCGCTTCGCGAAGGTGCCCGACATCCGCGACGCCAACCTCGCGGCGTTCAAGGCCGGCTGGAACTTCGGCGAGACCACCGAGGCCTTCGCCGTCCAGTACGAGATCAAGCCGGCCGTCATGCCGCCCGGCACCTACCGCAACATCACCGGCAACCTCGCTCTGGCCTACGGACTCGTCGCCGGCGGCGTGCAGTCCGGCCTCCCGGTGTTCCTCGGCACCTACCCGATCACCCCCGCCTCCGACATCCTCCACGAGCTGTCGAAGCACAAGTCCTTCGGCGTGACGACGTTCCAGGCCGAGGACGAGATCGCCGGTGTCGGCGCCGCCATCGGTGCGTCCTACGTCGGCCACCTCGGCGTCACCTCCACCTCGGGCCCCGGCGTGGCGCTGAAGTCCGAGGCGATCGGCCTCGCCGTGATGACCGAGCTGCCGCTCGTCGTCGTCGACGTGCAGCGCGGCGGCCCCTCGACGGGACTGCCGACCAAGACCGAGCAGGCCGACCTGCTCCAGGCGATGTTCGGCCGCAACGGCGAGGCGCCGGTGCCGATCGTGGCGCCCCAGTCCCCCGGCGACTGCTTCGCCGCGGCCGTGGAGGCCACCCGGATCGCCGTCACCTACCGCACACCGGTCCTGCTGCTCTCCGATGGCTACCTCGCCAACGGCTCCGAGCCGTGGCGGGTCCCGGCCGTCGAGGACCTGCCGGTGATCGACCCCGACTTCGCCACCGAGAAGAACCACGGCAGCGGCGACGACGCCGAGTTCTGGCCCTACCTGCGCGACGACAAGACGCTCGCGCGGCCGTGGGCGATCCCGGGCACCGCCGGCCTCGAGCACCGCATCGGCGGCCTCGAGAAGGGCGACGGGCACGGCAACATCTCCTACGACCCCGCCAACCACGACTTCATGGTCCGCACGCGCCAGGCGAAGGTCGACCGGATCGCCGACTCGATCCCGCTGGTCGAGGTCGACGACCCGTCCGGCGAGGCCAAGGTGCTGGTCCTCGGCTGGGGGTCCACCTACGGCCCGATCGGTGCCGGCGTACGCCGCGTGCGCAAGGCCGGCTACCAGGTCGCCCAGGCGCACCTGCGCCACCTCAACCCGTTCCCCAGCAACCTCGGCGAGGTCCTCAAGGGCTACGACAAGGTGCTCGTGCCCGAGATGAACCTCGGCCAGCTGTCGCTGCTGCTGCGCGCGAAGTACCTCGTCGACGCCGTCGGCTACAACCACGTCCGCGGACTGCCCCTCAAGGCCACCGAGCTCGCCCACGCGATCGGAGAGCTGGTCGGGCAGGCGGAGGGCATCGACGTCGAGCTCGGCGTGTGGGGCGAGCCCACCCAGAAGGAGCACATCTGATGAGCACCCCCCTGACCGGCACGCCCGTCCAGCTGGGCCTCCCCGGCCTGCGCTCCGGGACCGAGCAGGTGCCGGCGGCCGACGGACCGCAGACCGGCAAGGACTTCACCTCCGACCAGGAGGTGCGCTGGTGCCCCGGGTGCGGCGACTACGCCGTGCTCAAGGCCGTCCAGTCGTTCCTGCCCGACCTCGGCCTGCGCCGCGAGAACATCGTGTTCGTCTCCGGCATCGGCTGCTCCTCGCGGTTCCCCTACTACCTCGACACCTACGGCATGCACTCGATCCACGGCCGAGCGCCGTCGATCGCGACGGGTATCGCCACGGCGCGCGAGGACCTGTCGGTGTGGGTCGTCACGGGTGACGGCGATGCGCTGTCGATCGGCGGCAACCACCTGATCCACGCCCTGCGTCGCAACGTCAACATGACGATCCTGCTCTTCAACAACCGCATCTACGGCCTGACCAAGGGGCAGTACTCCCCCACGTCGGAGACCGGCAAGGTCACCAAGTCGACCCCGATGGGTTCCCTGGACCACCCGTTCAACCCGGTGTCACTGGCCCTGGGCGCCGAGGCGTCGTTCGTCGCGCGCACCATCGACTCCGACCGCAAGCACCTCACCGCGGTGCTCGCCGCCGCCGCCGCCCACCGCGGCACGTCGCTGGTGGAGATCTACCAGAACTGCCCGATCTTCAACGACGGCGCGTTCGACGCCATCAAGTCGCCCGACACCAAGGCCGACGCGATCATCCCGCTCGTGCACGGCGAGCCGGTCACGTTCGGCAGCACGCTCGAGGACGGGCGCGGGGCGAAGGCCCTGGTCCGCGACACCGCGACCGGCGGTGTCCAGGTCGTGGCGACCGCCGACGTGGACGCGGCTGACATCGTGGTCCACGACGCGCACAGCCCCGACCCGACGATGGCCTTCGCGATCTCGCGGCTCACCGACTCCGGCTACCTCAACACCTCGCCGATCGGCATCTTCCGCCAGGTCGAGCGACCGACGTACGACGACCAGGCTCGCGAGCAGGTCACCGCGGCCGTCGCCGAGGCCGGAAATGGCGACGCCGCCGATCGCTCCGCCCGTCTGGCGTCGCTGATCGGCGGCGGCGACACCTGGACGATCATCTGACGATCAGCTGATCGTCGTCCGGATCGTCCAGGTGCGGTGACCGGGGTTCAGCCTCGATCCACCGATCGACGCCGGCGCGGACCAGGCGAGAGATCGTGGATCGGGGCTCAGTCGAAGTAGAGCGTCCAGACCTTGCCCTTGGTGTTGCCGAAGCCGTTGGAGTGGTCGACCTTCGAGCGCCACTTCCAGCGACCCTTGTCCGGGGCGAAGATGCGGGTCTTGAAGACGCCGCTGTCGTTGGTCTTCACCTTCTTGACGGTCTTCCACTTGCAGGAGCCGCACGCCTTCTTGAGGATCTTCACCTTCTGGTTGGCGTAGGGCAGCAGGGTGCCGTCGAGCTGCGGCTCCGCCACCGTGCCCTTGAGCTTGAAGGCGTTGTAGGAGACCTGCTTGGTCTTCGGCGGCACCTCCTCGATGACGCGCTTCGGAAGCGCCCCGGCGCCGGCGCTCGTGCTGAGCCCGCCGACCAGGAGCAGTGCGGCGACCAGGGCCGACAGGACGGTGCGGAGAGTCCGCATGGTGAGTTCCCCCTCGAGTGATGATGACGACGTGGCCTGACGGGGTCCCACGCCCCGAGGCCGCTCCATCGTAGGCGACCGGCCGCCTCTACACTCCGGGAGTGCCAGATAGCCGACGCGGACTGATCTTCGGCGCGGTGGCCTACATCCTCTGGGGCASCTTCCCCCTCTACTGGACGCTGCTCGAGCCGGCCGGCGCGATCGAGATCCTCGCCCACCGCATCGTCTGGTCGGTGCTCACGATGCTCGTCATCCTCGTCCTGGCCCGACGCGTGGGGCAGTTCCGCGCGCTGCTGCGCGACCGCCGCAAGCTGCTCCTCATCTGCAGCGCGGCCGTCGTCATCACGGTCAACTGGGGCGGCTACATCTGGGGCGTCAACAACGCCCGCGTCGTCGAGACCTCGCTGGGCTACTTCATCAACCCGCTCGTAACCGTGCTGATGGGCGTGCTGATCCTCGGCGAGCACCTGCGGCGCCTGCAGTGGATCGCGATGGGCATCGCGTTCGTCGCGGTCGTCGTGCTCACGATCGACTACGGGCGCCCGCCCTGGGTCGCGCTCGTCCTCGCCTTCTCCTTCGGCACCTACGGCCTGCTCAAGAAGCAGGCGGGCGTCGGAGCCGTGGAGAGCATCACGCTGGAGACCCTGGTCATCGCACCGTTCGCAGCGGCGTACATCGCCTGGCTGGTCAGCACCGGCGAGTCCACCTTCGGCAGCCAGGGCGCCGGGCACGCGATCCTCTTCACGACCACCGGCATCATCACCGCCGTCCCGCTGATGCTCTTCGGCGCCGCGGCGATCCGGGTCTCGATGGTCTCGCTCGGGCTGCTGCAGTACCTCGCCCCCACCATCCAGTTCGCCCTCGGCATCCTCGTCTTCGACGAGGCCATGCCCGCCAGCCGCTGGATCGGCTTCGGCCTGGTCTGGGTCGCGCTCGCGATCTTCACGGTCGAGGCGGTCAACCACCGCCGCCGCCAGCTGCGCCTCGTGGCGCACGCCAGCGCGGTCTGAGCGACGCGGTCCTCGGGGCGGTGGCCCACCCACGTCCCGGCCTCGTGGAACGTGGCTCCCGCACCGCCCACGGGCGCGGCGGAGTACGACACGCGGCCTGGGGGTGGCCCACCCACGTTCGAGCCTCGTGGAACGTGGCTCAGGCACCGCCCAGCGGCGAGGTCAGGACGAGCGGGTCGCGACGATGTCGGCGAAGGACTCCAGCGCCGTACGCACGGGGCCCGGGTCGAGGGCCTCGAGGAGCTTCTTGGCGCGGGCGGCCTCGGCCAGCACGTGGTCGCGGGCCTGGTCCATTGCCGGGTGGCGGCGCATGAGCTCGAGGGCCTCGGCGTGCTCGGCGTCGTCGGTCAGCGGGCGGCCGAGGAGCGACAGCAGCCGGGCGTCGGCCGGGTCGGTGGAGGCCTGGGCCATGAGGACGGGGAGGGTGGGTACGCCCTCGCGGAGGTCGGTGCCGGGCGTCTTGCCGGACGCGTCGGACTCGGAGGCGATGTCGAGGATGTCGTCGGTCAGCTGGAAGGCCGAGCCGACGATCTCGCCGTAGGAGCTCAGGGCCTCGACGACGTCGGGGCGGGCGCCGCTGAACATCGCGCCGTAGCGGGCGGACGTGGCGATCAGCGAGCCCGTCTTGCCGGCGACGACGTCGAGATAGTGCGCCAGCGGGTCCTCGCCCGGGCTGGGCGGGACGGTCTCCATGATCTGGCCCTCGACGAGCCGGGTGAAGGTACGCGCCTGGATGAGGACCGCCTCGGGCCCCAGCTCGGCGGTGAGCTCCGAGGAGCGCCCGAACAGGAAGTCGCCGGTGAGGATCGCGACGTTGTTGTCCCAGCGGGCGTTGGCGGTCGTCGCGCCCCGGCGCAGGGACGCCTCGTCCATCACGTCGTCGTGGTAGAGCGAGGCGACGTGGGTCAGCTCCACGACGCAGGCGGCCGTGTCGACCGCGTCCGCGTCGGGGTTCGGGCCGGCCTCCGCAGCGAGCAGCACCAGCAGCGGTCGGAAGCGCTTGCCACCGGCCATCATCAGGTGCGCCGCGGCCTCCGAGACGAACTGAGCACGCCCCCGGCAGTGGTCGGCGAGCATCACCTCGATGCGCGCCATCCGCTCGACCAGCCGCTGCTCGAGAGCGGCGTCGACGACGGGCATTGCAAGGGACGAGTCGGTCACCTGATGAATTCTCCCGCAACAGCCGCGAGATCGAGCACCGGCCCCGGCAGCACGCCGAGGACGAGGGTGATCGCGGCACCGACGGCGATGGTCGTCGCGGTGAGCACCGACGGGTACGCCACGCTCGGGCCGTCGCCGACCGGCTCGTCGAAGTACATGACCTTGATGACCCGCACGTAGAGGAACGCCGCGATGATGCTCGCGATGACGGCCGCCACCACGACGGGCCAGGCGCCGGCGGCCAAGGCCACGGAGAAGACCGCGAGCTTGCCCACGAAGCCGGAGGTGAGCGGGATGCCCGCCATGGCCAGCAGAAAGAAGGCGAACACCGCAGCCACCACCGGCGACTCCTTGCCGAGGCCGGCCCACCGGTCGATCGCGGTGGTCTCACCCGCGCCGTCACGGACCAGGCTGACCACCGCGAACGCGCCGATCGTCGCGAACCCGTAGGTCGCGAGGTAGAAGAGCACGGCCTGGACCGAGCTGATCTCGCCGACGGCCAGCTGGTCGGCGGCCTGCAGGCCGAGGACGCCGGTGAGGATGAAACCGGTGTGGGCGACCGACGAGTAGGCCAGCAGGCGCTTGATGTCGGTCTGCGTGATGGCCAGCGCGGCACCGACGAACATCGACAGCACGGCGATGATCCACAGCATCGGCTGCCACGACCAGCGGTCCGCGCCGAGGGCGACGTAGAACAGGCGCATGATCGCGCCGAAGGCGGCGACCTTGGTGCCGGCCGCCATGAAGGCGGTGACCGGGGTCGGGGCGCCCTGGTAGACGTCGGGCGTCCACGCCTGGAACGGCACGGCGCCGACCTTGAACAGCAGGCCGACCGAGAGCAGGCCCGTGCCGATGAGCAGCAGCGCCTGGTTGCCCACGTCGTTGCGCACCGCCTCGTTGATCGAGGCGAAGTCCAGGGCGCCGGCGAAGCCGTAGAGCAGCGCCGCACCGTAGAGGAAGAATCCCGAGGAGAACGCGCCGAGGAGGAAGTACTTGAGCGCGGCCTCCTGGCTGAGCAGGCGGCGGCGGCGCGCGAGCCCGCTCAGCAGGTAGAGCGGCAGCGACAGGACCTCGAGGGCGACGAACATCGTCAGCAGGTCGTTGGCCGCCGGGAAGAGCATCATGCCGAAGACCGCGAACATCATCAGCGGGTAGACCTCGGTGTGCTCGCGGTTGGCCGCGATCGAGGCGGTCTCCGCGTCCGTCCCCGGCACGGCGGCGGCCTGGCCGGCGAACGCCGACACCCCGCCGTCGAGGTGCCGCTCGGCGAAGAGCAGCACGCCGCCGATGGCCAGCGCGAGGATCAGGCCCCAGAGGAACAGGCTCGGCCCGTCGACCGCGATCGTCCCGCCGACGGCGAGCACGCCGCGCGCGGCGCCGTCGTCGTACGTCTGCACGTCCTGCGCGACCAGCACCACGCCGACGAGGGCGAGCACGAGGCCACCGAGCGCCAGCACGACCTGGGCGGTGTAGCGGATGGAGCGCGGGAGGAACGCCTCGACGACGACGCCGAGGCAGGCGACACCGAAGACGGCCAGCAGCGGCCAGAGCTCGAAGTACTCGACGCTGGGCTTCACGAACTCGGTCACTGGGGACCACCCTCCTGGCCGATGCCCACACTTGCGAGCGACTCGTGGACGAACGGGTTGATGACGTCGAGCAGCGGCATCGGGTAGAAGCCGAACAGCAGGAGCGCGAGCAGCAGCGGGACGAGGATGCCCACCTCACGCCGATCGAGGTCGGCCACCGGCGCCATGCCGACCCGCTCGGGACCGGTCATCGTCCGCTGGTACATCCAGAGCGCGTAGAACGCGGCGAGGACGATCGCGAGGACGGCGACCGAGCCGACCAGCCAGTGGTGCTCGAACGCGGCGATGATGACGAGCATCTCGGATACGAACGGCGACAGGCCGGGGAGGCCGGCGGCGGCGAGGCCACCGACGAGGAAGAAGCCGGCCAGCAGCGGTGCTGCCTTCTCCACCCCGCCCATCTCACGGATGGACGCGGTGCCGGTGCGACGGATCAGGAACCCGGCGACGAGGAACATCAGCGCCGTCGCGATGCCGTGGTTGACCATGTAGAGGATCGCGCCGGAGCTGCCGTTCGAGCTGAACACGAAGATGCCCAGCACGATGAAGCCGAAGTGCGAGAGCGACGTGAGGCCGATCAGGCGCAGGACGTCGTCCTGGGCGATGGCGACCAGCGCGCCGTAGACGATGGAGATCAGCGCGAGCACGATCACGACCGGCGTCGCCCACTGCGAGGCGTCGGGCAGCAGCCCGAGGCAGAAGCGCAGCATGCCGAACGTGCCGATCTTGTCGAGGATGCAGACCAGCAGGACCGAGGTGCCGGTGGTCGCCTTCTCGGTCGTGTCGGCCAGCCACGTGTGGACCGGGAACATCGGCGCCTTGATCGCGAAGGCGATGAAGAAGCCGACGAACAGCCAGCGCTGCGTGGTCTCGTCGATGTCGAGCGCGGCCAGGTCGCTGATCAGGAAGCTCGGGTTGCCCGCGTTGGCGGAGACGACGTAGAGCCCGATCACCGAGGCGAGCATGATGAGCCCGCCGGCGAGCTGGTAGATGAGGAACTTGGTCGCGGCGCGGCCCCGGCCGGCCCGGCCGAAGCCGCCGATCAGGAAGTACGCCGGGATCAGCGTCGCCTCGAACACGACGTAGAAGAGCAGCACGTCGGTGGCCGTGAAGACCGCCAGCGACATCGCCTCGAGGGCCAGGGTCCAGGCGAAGAAGGCCTTCGCGCCGTTGTTGCCCGGCGCCTCCGACTCGTGCCATCCGGCCAGCAGCACGATCGGCACGAGGACGACCGTGAGCAGGACCATCAGCAGGCCGAGGCCGTCGACGCCGAGCGCGTAGTGGACGCCGAGCGACTCGATCCACGTGCGGGTCTCGGTGAGCTGCATGCCGTCGCCGGCGTTGTACTGCGCAGCGACCACGATGCCGGTCACCAGGGTCGCGGCGGCGAAGCCGAGGCCGACCAGCCGGGCGACCGCGGCCGGCACGAAGGCCGTGACGAGGGCGCCGACGAGCGGCAGCAGGATCAGGACAGTCAGGATCATCCGAGGTTCACCGCCAGCAGAGCGAGGACGACCAGCAGGGCGCCACCGAGGAGGGACAGGGCGTAGGAGCGGACGAAGCCGTTCTGGACTCGACGCATCGTGGTGGACAGGCCGCCGACGGCGGACGAACCGCCCTCGACGACACCGTCGACGCCGACGCGGTCGAAGGTGGCCAGACCACCGACGAGCGCGGCTCCGGGTCGTACGACGACCGCGTCGTTGATCGCGTCACCGTAGAGGTCGGCGCGGGCGGCGCGGGTCGCGAACGACACGTCCTTCGGGGCCACGCGCGGGATCTCGCGCTTGCCCACCAGGAACCAGGCGGCGGCGACGCCGAGCGCGACGACGGCGGTGATGATCAGCGTGATCACGATCGCGGGCAGCGGCGGCTCGTGGTGCTCGACGTGTCCGGTCACCGGCTCGAGCCAGGTGACGATCCAGTCGTTGAACAGCAGGAGGCCACCGAGCACCGACAGCGCGGCCAGCACGATCAGCGGGACCGTCATCACCTTGGGCGACTCGTGCGGGTGGACGTCCTTCTCCCAGCGCTTCTCGCCGAAGAACGTCATCAGCATGAGGCGGGTCATGTAGAAGCCGGTGATGCCCGCGCCGATCAGGGCCAGGATGCCGATGAAAAGGTTGTCGGCCAGGGCGGTCTCGATGATCCGGTCCTTGGACCAGAAGCCGGAGAAGCCCGGGAAGCCGATGATCGCGAGGTAGCCCATCGCGAAGGTCAGGAAGGTGACCGGCATCGCCTTGTTGAGCGCGCCGTAGTGACGCATGTCGACGTCGTCGTTCATCCCGTGCATGACCGAGCCGGCTCCGAGGAACATGTTGGCCTTGAAGAAACCGTGCGTCAGCAGGTGGAAGATCGCGAACGGGTAGCCCACCGGACCGAGGCCGGCCGCGAGCATCATGTAGCCGATCTGGCTCATCGTCGAGCCGGCCAGCGCCTTCTTGATGTCGTCCTTGGCACAGCCGAGGATCGCACCCCAGAGGAGCGTGACGGTGGCGACGATGACGACCGCGGTCTGCGCGACGGGCGTGAGGTCGAAGATGAAGTTGGACCGGACGACGAGGTAGACGCCGGCCGTGACCATCGTCGCGGCGTGGATGAGGGCCGAGACCGGGGTCGGGCCCTCCATCGCGTCGAGCAGCCACGCCTGCAGCGGCACCTGCGCGGACTTGCCGCACGCACCGAGCAGGAGCAGCAGGCCGAGGGCGTTGAGCGTGCCCTGGCTCGCCTCCCCCGCGAGCTCGCTCACGGCGCCGAAGTCGGCGGTGCCGAAGGTGGCGAACATCAGCGCGATCGCCAGCGACAGGCCGATGTCACCGACACGGTTGATGACGAACGCCTTCTTGGCGGCGGCAGCGGCCGACGGCTTGTGCTGCCAGAAGCCGATGAGCAGGTACGACGCCAGGCCGACGCCCTCCCAGCCCAGGAACAGGCCCACGAAGTTGGCCGACAGGATCAGCGTGAGCATCGCCGCGACGAACAGGTTGAGGTAGCCGAAGAAGCGGCGGCGACGCGGGTCGTGCTCCATGTAGCCGATCGCGTAGACGTGGATCAGCGTCCCGACGCCGGTGATGAGGAGCAGGAACAGCGCGGCCAGCTGGTCGTAGAGCAGGTCCATGCCGACCGTCAGCGAGCCGGTCTCGAACCACGTCCACAGCTGCTGGCCGACCTGCCGCGACTCGGCGTCGCGGCCCACCAGCGCGAAGAACAGCACCAGGCTGAGCACGAAGGACAGCGCCGCCATCGCGGTGCCGAGGAGGTGGCCGTGCTTGTCGGCGGCGGCCTTCAGCGAGGCCGGCAGGAACGGCGCGACGCCGAGCAGCAGGACCGCGCCGAGCACCGGCAGCGCGATGACCAGCCAGAGCAGGTCGAACACACCGCCCGCGCCCATGTCGGGCGCGATCACGGGCGCGTGGGCGCCGTCCTCGGCCATCGGCAGGCCAGCCGCGAGGACTGAGTGGGACAACAGGTTCACGAGCGCTCCCTCAGTACTTCAGCAGGCTGGCGTCGTCGACCGAGGCCGAGCGTCGGGTGCGGAAGATGGTCATGATGATCGCGAGCCCGATCACGACCTCGGCGGCAGCCACCACCATCACGAAGAAGGCGGTGATCTGGCCGTCGAGGTTGCCGTGCTGTCGGGCGAAGGCCACGAACGCCAGGTTGCAGGCGTTCAGCATCAGCTCGATGCACATGAACACCACGATGGCGTTGCGGCGGGTGAGGACACCCACGCAGCCGATCGTGAAGAGGATCGCCGAGAGAACGATGTACTGGGTCACTTGACGTCCTCCTCGGTCGTCGCGGGCGCGCCGGCCTTGCCCGAGGTCTCGGGCATCGTGGCGGGACTCTTCCCGTCCAAACCGGCGATCTGGCGGCGTACGTCGTCGATGTCGTCGGCGAGCGCGGGAGCCGAGCGGACCGTGCCGCGGGCGGCGAGCACCCGGGAGACCGACGACTCGGCGGCGGTGCCGTCGGGCAGCAGGGCCGGGGTGTCCACCGCGTTGTGGCGGGCGTAGACGCCCGGCGAGGGCAGCGGGCCCAGGTGCTTGCCGTGCTCGGCGTAGTCGCGCATGCGCTGGGCGGCCTGGTCGGCCTGCGTCTGCTTCGGGGTCAGGCGCTCGCGGTGGGCGAGCACCATCGCGCCGAGCGCGGCGGTGATGAGCAGGGCGCTGGTCGCCTCGAAGGCGAACACGTAGCGGGAGAACAGGATGTTGGCGATCGCCGGGACGTTGCCGCCGGCGTTGGCCTCGTCGAGCCCGACCACCGTGCCGAGCGTGACCTGGCTGATGCCGAGGACCAGCACGAAGCCGAAGAGCAGGCCGAGGACGACCGCCATCACGCGCTGGCCGCGGATCGTCTCCACGACGGAGTCGGTCGCGTCGACGCCGATCAGCATCATCACGAAGAGGAACAGCATGAGGATCGCGCCGGTGTACACGATGATCTGCACCGCGAAGAGGAACGGGGCGTCGAGCACGGCGTAGAGGAACGCCAGGCTGATCATCACCACGGCGAGCAGCAGCGCAGCGTGCACGGCCTTGCGGACGAACAGGATGCCCAGCGCGGCGGCCACCATGATCGGGGCCAGGATCCAGAACGTCATCGAGTGGTCCCCCGGTAGTAGTCGCCCTCGTCGTCGCCGAGCCGCATCGCGTGCGGCGGCTCCTCCATGCCCGGCAGCAGCGGGGCCAGCAGGTCGGACTTCTCGTAGATGAGGTCGGCGCGGTTGTTGTCGGCCAGCTCGTACTCGTTGGTCATCGTCAGCGCGCGGGTCGGGCACGCCTCGATGCACAGCCCGCACAGGATGCAGCGCAGGTAGTTGATCTGGTAGACGCGGCCGTAGCGCTCGCCGGGGCTGAAGCGTCCCGAGCCGTCGGGGAGGTCGACGTTGGACGCGCCCTCCACGTAGATGGCGTCGGCCGGGCAGGCCCACGCGCACAGCTCGCAGCCGATGCACTTCTCCAGGCCGTCGGGCCAGCGGTTGAGCTGGTGGCGGCCGTGGAAGCGCGGTGCCGTCGGGAGCTTCTCGAACGGGTACTGCTCGGTGACGACCTTCTTGAACATCGTCCTGAAGGTGACGCCGAACCCGGCGATCGGGTCCCAGAGGCTCTCCTTGATGCCCTTGGACCCCTGCCCGGACTGAGGGGACTCACTCATGGTTCTCCTCCGCTGAAGCGGTGACGGTGGTGCGGCTCTGGGCGAACGTCAGCGGCGCGGCGCCTCCGCGCACGGCGCCACCCGCGGGCATCGGCGGCACGGGGAAGCCGCCGGCGAACGCGTCGTGCGGCTCGTCGCTCGCCTCGACCGCGCTCTCGTCGTCCGCCTTGTCGCCCCGGTCGCCGACGAACATCAGCGCCACGGTGAGGACGAGCAGGACGGCGATCGCGGCGACGAGGTAGGTGCGGTTGATGTTGCCCTCGAGCGAGATGACGCGGATGGTCGCGACGGCCACGATCCAGGCCAGCGAGACGGGGATCAGGATCTTCCAGCCCAGCGCCATGAACTGGTCGTAGCGCATGCGGGGCAGCGAGCCGCGCAGCCAGACGAACAGGAAGATGAAGCAGAAGACCTTGCCGAAGAACCAGAGCAGGGGCCAGTAGCCGCTGTTGGCGCCCTCCCACACGTTCTCGATGCCCCACGGTGCCGCCCAGCCGCCGAGGAACAGCGTCGTGGCGATGGCCGACACGGTGGCGAGGTTGATGTACTCGGCCAGGAAGAACAGCGCGAACTTCAGGCTGGAGTACTCGGTGTGGAAGCCGCCGACCAGCTCGCCCTCGGCCTCGGGGAGGTCGAAGGGGGCACGGTTGGTCTCGCCGACCATCGAGATCACGTAGATGATGAACGACGGCAGCAGGATCAGGCCGAACCACAGCCGGTCCTGCGCGGCGACGATCTCCGACGTCGACATCGACCCGGCGTAGAGGAAGACCGCCACGAGCGCGAGGCCCATCGCGACCTCGTAGGAGATCATCTGCGCGCTCGAGCGCAGGCCACCCAGCAGGGAGTACGTCGAGCCGGAGGACCAGCCGCCGAGGACGATGCCGTAGATGCCGATCGAGGCGATGGCGAGCATGAAGAGCACCGCCACCGGCATGTCGGTGAGCTGCAGCGGGGTCTCGTGCCCGAAGAAGTTGACCACGGGGCCGAGCGGGATGACCGACCACGTGACGAAGGCGGGCACGACCGCGATGACCGGCGCGATGAGGAAGACGACCTTGTCGGCCGCCTTGGGGACGATGTCCTCCTTGAGCGCCAGCTTCACGCCGTCGGCGAGCGACTGCAGGAGGCCGAAGGGGCCGTGCACGTTGGGGCCGACGCGGTGCTGCATCCGGGCGACGACGCGGCGCTCGAACCAGATGTTGAACAGCGTCAGCAGCACCAGGATCAGGAAGATGAACACGGCCTTGAGCAGGATCACCCACCACGGGTCGTGGCCGAAGGCGGCCAGGCCCGGGTCGGGCAGGTCCGCTGCCAGCGGAGCGAGCTGCATCATGAGGTGGCTCCCTTCAGGGTGACCGTGCTGCCGGGCGAGGCCAGCTCGGCGAGGACGCCGCGGCCGAAGGACCGGGCCGGGACCCAGACGACGCCGTCGGGCATGTCGGCGACGACGACGGGCAGCGTCACGCTGCCGCGGTCACCGGTGACCGTGACGAGCTGATCGCCGCCGGGCTGTGCCTCGAGCATGCCGAGCACGGACTCGTACGACGCACGGCTGACGCGGGCGACCGGCCTGCGGGCGGTGGCACGCAGGTGCTCCTCGCCGTCCTGCATCGAGCCGAGGTCGACGAGCTGCTTCCAGGTGGCGAGGGCGAACGCGGTCTCGTTCTTCTTCGGCGCCTTGACCGGCTTCGGCGGCTTGCCGGCGTCGAGCGCCGGACGGGCACCGTCCCACGGGCCGAGGGACTGCATCTCGTCGCGCACCTCCGCGACGGTACGGAAGCCGAGCGGGCGTCCGTGACCGATCGCGGCGAGCTCGTCGGCGATGCCGGACAGGACGCGCAGGTCGGGCAGCGAGGCCGGGTTGGCGAACACCGCGTCGAAGGACCGCGCACGTCCGTCCCACGTGACGAAGGTGCCGGCCTTGTCGGTGACCGGGGCCACCGGCAGGACGACGTCGGCCACGCGGGTCACGTCGGTCTCGCGCAGCTCGAGGCTGACGACGAAGCGGGCGGCGTCGAGGGCGGCGCGGAACGCGGCCGGGTCGGCGGTGTCGTCGGGGTCGACCCCACCGACGACGAGGCCGCCGAGGTCACCCTTGGCCAGCGCCGCGACGATCGCGTTGCCGTCACGGCCGACCTTGGCCGGCAGGGAGTCCGCCCCCCACGCGGCGCCCAGGTCGACGCGCGCGGACGCCTCGGTGAGCGGACGTCCGCCGGGCAGCAGGTTGGGCAGTGCGCCGGCCTCGACCGCGCCGCGGTCACCGGCACGTCGCGGCACCCAGGCGATGCGGGCACCGGTGCCGGCCGCGAGGTCGGCGGCGGCGCTGAGCGCGCCGTGCGTCTGGGCCAGGCGCTCGCCGACCAGGATGACGGCGTCCTTGGTGACGCCGTGCTCGGCGTCCTTGAGGGAGCCGATCACCTCGACCTCGGTGCCGGGAGCGGCGGGCACGAGCCGGCCGTTCATCTTCGTCAGTCCGCGCGAGGCGTGGGACGCCACGGACACGACCTGCGTACGACCGCGCTGGGCGGCCTTGCGCAGCCGCAGGAAGAGCGTGGCCGCCTCGTCCTCGGGCTCGAGGCCGAGCAGCACCACGACGGGCGCGGCCTCGAGGTCGGCGTAGGTGACGTCACCGGACAGCGCGACGTGGGAGGCGAGGAAGCTCGCCTCCTCCGCGGTGTGCGGGCGGGCACGGAAGTCGATGTCGTTGGTGCCCAGGGAGACCCGGGCGAACTTGGCGTAGGCGTAGGCGTCCTCGGCGGTGAGCCGGCCGCCGGTGAGCACGGCCGCGGCGCCGGCGTCGCGGAGGCCGCGGGCGGCGACGGCGAACGCCTCGGTCCACGACGCGGGGCGCAGCTCGCCCCGTTCACCATTGGGCAGGGTCTCGCGGACCTGCGGGTAGGTGATCCGGTCCGCGACCTGGGCGTAGCGGAACGCGAAGCGGTCCTTGTCGCTGATCCACTCCTCGTTGACCTCGGGGTCGTTGCCGGCGAGGCGCCGCATGACCTTGCCGCGGCGGTGGTCGACGCGGATCGCGGCACCACAGGCGTCGTGCTCGGCGACACCCGGCGTGGAGACGAGGTCGAAGGGACGCGAGCGGAAGCGGTAGTCGGCCGAGGTGAGCGCACCCACCGGGCAGATCTGGATCGCGTTGCCGGAGAAGTAGCTCTCGTAGGGCTCGCGCTCGTAGATCGCGACCTGCTGCAGCGCGCCACGCTCGGCGAGGGCGATGAAGGGGTCGCCGGCGACCTGCTCGGAGAAGCGGGTGCAGCGGGCGCACAGCACGCAGCGCTCACGGTCGAGCAGGACCTGGGCGGAGATGTTGATCGGCTTGGGGAAGGTGCGCTTGATGCCGCCGCGCTCGGCGAACCGGCTCTCGCCACGGCCGTTGCTCATGGCCTGGTTCTGGAGGGGGCACTCGCCGCCCTTGTCGCAGACGGGGCAGTCGAGTGGGTGGTTGATGAGCAGGAACTCCATGATTCCCTGCTGCGCCTTGTCGGCGACCTCGCTGGTCGCCTGAGTGTTGACGACCATGCCCTCCGCGACCGGCAGGGTGCACGAGGCCTGCGGTTTGGGGAAGCCGCGTCCGTTGCCGGCGTCGGGGATGTCGACCAGGCACTGGCGGCACGCGCCGACCGGGTCGAGCAGCGGGTGGTCGCAGAAGCGCGGGATCTGCACGCCGACCTGCTCGGCGGCGCGGATGACCAGGGTGTCCTTGGGGACGCTGACCTGGACGCCGTCGATGGTCAGGGTGACCAGGCCGGTGTCGGTCTTCTCCGGCGCCTTGTCGGTCGCGGTCATGCGGGGTCCTCGCGAAGTTGTGTGATGGAGGAGCGAAGCGGGGGAATCGCAGAACTTCGTGGGGTGCTCATGCAGGGGCTCCCACGGGTGCGAAGGCGGTCGAGGCGGCCGGGTCGAACGGGCAGCCGCCGTGGGTCAGGTGTGCGAGGTACTCGTCGCGGAAGTGCTGGATCGAGCTCGAGATGGGGCTGGTCGCACCGTCGCCGAGGGCGCAGAACGAGCGGCCCAGGATGTTGTCGCACTGGTCGAGCAGCAGGTCGAGGTCGCCCTCGTCGCCCTGGCCCTTCTCGAGGCGGGCCATCGTCTGCGTCAGCCACCACGTGCCCTCGCGGCACGGGGTGCACTTGCCGCAGGACTCGTGCTTGTAGAACTCGGTCCACCGCAGCACCGCGCGGACCACGCAGGTGGTCTCGTCGAAGAGCTGCAGGGCGCGCGTGCCGAGCATGGAGCCGGCGGCGCCGACTGACTCGAAGTCGAGCGGCACGTCGAGGTGCTCCGGCGTCAGGAGCGGGGTGCTCGACCCGCCGGGCGTCCAGAACTTCAGCTCGTGGCCCTCGCGCATCCCGCCGGCGAGGTCGATGAGCTCACGCAGGGTGATGCCCAGCGGCGCCTCGTACTGGCCCGGGTTCGTCACGTGACCCGACAGGCTGAAGATGCCGAAGCCGTTGGACTTCTCGGTGCCCATGCCGGCGAACCAGGCGGCGCCGTTGGTGATGATGCTCGGCACCGACGCGATCGACTCGACGTTGTTGATCACCGTCGGGCTGGCGTAGAGACCGGCGACGGCGGGGAACGGCGGCCGCAGGCGCGGCTGGCCGCGGCGACCCTCGAGGCCCTCGAGCAGGGCCGTCTCCTCGCCGCAGATGTAGGCGCCGGCACCGGCGTGCACGATGAGGTCGAGGTCGTAGCCCGAGCCGTGGATGTTCTTGCCGAGGTGGCCGGCCAGGTAGGCCTCCTGCACCGCGCGCTGCAGCCGGCGGATCACGTGGAGGACCTCGCCGCGCACGTAGATGAACGCGGTGTGGGCGCGGATGGCGTAGGAGCTGACGATGACGCCCTCGACCAGCGTGTGGGGGCTGGCCATCATCAGCGGGATGTCCTTGCAGGTCCCGGGCTCTGACTCGTCGGCGTTGACGACGAGGTACTTCGGCCTCGGGTTGTCCTGCGGGATGAAGCCCCACTTCATGCCCGTCGGGAAGCCGGCGCCACCGCGGCCGCGGAGGCCGGAGTCCTTGACGGTGTCGATCACGGCGTCGGGCGTCATCGCGAACGCCTTGTCGAGGGCGGCGTAGCCACCGCGCTCCTCGTACGACGCCAGCGTCCAGGCGCGGTCGGCGTCCCAGTTGTCGGTGAGGACCGGGGTCAATGTGTCAGCCACGGAGTGACCCCTCTCGGTTGTCGAGTGCCGCGAGCTTGCGAGTGGCGTATCGAGACACGGTCACGAGTTCTCTCCCTTGGCTCCCGAGGATTCCGTGGCTGACCTGTCGGCGCCCGCCGTCCAGCCCTTCTCGCGGGCGACGGCCAGGCCGGCCAGCGAGGCGGGGCCGGCGGCCGGCCCCTCGTCGGCGCGGTCGTCGGGGAAGCCGGCGAGCACGCGCTCGGCCTCGCGCCAGGTGCACAGTCGCGGACCGCGGGTCGAGTGGACCTCCCGGCCGGCGCGCAGGTCGTCGACGACCTGGACGGCCGACTCGGGCGTCTGGTTGTCCATGAACTCCCAGTTGACCATCATCACCGGGGCGTAGTCGCAGGCCGCGTTGCACTCGACGTGCTCGAGGGTGATCTTGCCGTCCTCGGTGGTCTCGTCGTTGCCGACGTCGAGGTGGTCCTTGAGCCGCTCGAAGATCAGGTCGCCGCCCATGACCGCGCACAGCGTGTTGGTGCAGACGCCGACGTGGTAGTCGCCGACCGGCTTGCGCTTGTACATCGTGTAGAACGTCGCGACCCCGTTGACCTCGGCGGCGCTGATCCCGAGGATCTCCGCGCACGCCTCGATGCCCTCGGGCGTGATCCGGCCCTCGACCGACTGCACCAGGTGCAGCATCGGCAGCAGGCCGGAGCGCTTCTCGGGGTAGCGGTCCGCGATCTCGCGCATCTCCGCCCAGGTCTTCTCACCCAGGCCGGCGCGCTCGAGGCCGTTGGCCCCGTTGGACTGAACGGTCATCGTCGGGGTCCCCTCGAAGTTGTCGGACGGAGGAGCGGAGCGGGGGAGAACGAGAGGTTCATGGGGTGACTCATCGGTCGACTCCTCCCATGACGGGGTCGATCGAGGCGATGGCGACGATGACGTCGGCGACCATGCCGCCCTCGCTCATCACGCTCGTCGCCTGCAGGTTGGTGAACGAAGGGTCGCGGAAGTGCGCACGGAAGGGACGGGTGCCGCCGTCGGAGACGACGTGGGCGCCCAGCTCGCCGCGAGGCGACTCGATCGGGACGTAGGCCTGGCCGGCCGGGACGCGGAAGCCCTCGGTGACCAGCTTGAAGTGGTGGATCAGTGCCTCCATCGACTCGCCCATGATGTGGCGGATGTGGTCGAGGCTGTTGCCCATGCCGTCGCTGCCGATGGCGAGCTGGCTGGGCCACGCGATCTTCTTGTCGCCCACCATCACGGGCGCGCCCTCGAGGCCGGCGAGGCGGTCGGCGGCCTGCTCGACGATCTTGAGCGACTCCCACATCTCGTTGAGGCGGATGCGGAACCGGCCGTAGGAGTCGGCGGTGTCCCAGGTCTGGACCTCGAAGTCGTAGTCCTCGTAGCCGCAGTAGGGCTGGGTCTTGCGCAGGTCCCAGGCGTAGCCCGTGGAGCGGAGCACCGGACCGGTGAGGCCGAGCGCGATGCACCCGGCGAGGTCGAGGTGGCCGACGCCCTCGAGGCGGCCCTTGAAGATCGGGTTGGCGTTGCAGAGGGCGGCGTACTCCGGAAGCCGCTTCCTCATCAGGGCGATGAAGTCGCGGATCTCGTCGAGCGCGCCGGGCGGCAGGTCCTGCGCGACGCCGCCGGGACGGATGAACGCGTGGTTCATCCGGAGGCCGGTGATCAGCTCGAACAGGTCGAGCACGAGCTCACGCTCGCGGAAGCCGATCGTCATGACGGTCAGGGCGCCGATCTCCATCCCGCCGGTCGCGATGGCGACCAGGTGGGAGGACATCCGGTTGAGCTCCATGAGGAGCACGCGCATGACCTGCGCCTTCTCCGGGACGTCGTCCTCGATGTCGAGCAGCCGCTCGACGCCGAGCGCGTAGGTCGCCTCGTTGTAGAACGGGGAGAGGTAGTCCATGCGGGTGCAGAACGTCGTGCCCTGCACCCAGGAGCGGTACTCCATGTTCTTCTCGATGCCCGTGTGCAGGTAGCCGATGCCGCAGCGGGCCTCGGTGACCGTCTCGCCCTCGAGCTCCAGGATGAGGCGGAGCACCCCGTGGGTCGAGGGGTGCTGCGGGCCCATGTTGACCACGACCCGCTCCTCGGCGGACTCGCCGATGCTCTGCGTGATCGAGTCCCAGTCCTGGCCGGTGACGGTGAAGACCTTGCCCTGGCTGGTGTCGCCGGGCGCGGCGTAGAAGTCCTGTTCGGTAGTCATCAGTTGTACGACCTTCGCTGGTCCGGCGGAGGGATGGACCCACCCTTGTACTCCACGGGGATGCCGCCGAGGGGGTAGTCCTTGCGCTGCGGGTGGCCCGGCCAGTCGTCCGGCATGAGCACCCGGGTCAGAGCGGGGTGACCGTCGAAGATCAGCCCGAACATGTCGTACGTCTCGCGCTCGTGCCAGTCGAGCGTCGGGTAGATGCTCACCAGGCTCGGCAGGTGGGGGTCGCTGTCCGGCGCGGTGACCTCGACGCGGATCAGGCGGTTGTGGGTCATCGACGTCAGGTGGTAGACGGCGTGCAGCTCGCGACCGTGGTCGTCGGGGTAGTGGACACCGCTGACACCGGAGCAGAGCTCGAACCGCAGCGCCTCGTCGTCACGCAGCATCTGCGCCACGAAGGGCAGGTCCTCGCGGCGGACGTGGAAGGTGATCTCGCCGCGGTGCACCACGACGCTCTCGATGGCCGAGGTGAGGTCGGTGGCCTCGAGCCGCGCCTCCAGCGCGCCCGCCACCTCGTCGAACCATCCGCCGTAGGGCTTCTGCGACGGGGCCGGGAAGACCTTCGCGCTGACGAGGCCGCCGTAGCCGGAGGTGTCGCCGGTGCCGCTGACGCCGAACATGCCGCGGCGCTCGCCGACCGCGTGCACCTCTCCGGTCGGTGCGGGGAGGTTCTCCGGCGACTGCTCGGGCGCGGGCTGCCCGACGCCGCTGCCGGTGCCGGTCTCGGACTTGGCCTTCTCGAGGTTGCGCTCCTCGGCGGGCCGCGCCGCCTCGTTCTTGTCCGTCTTGTCGTCCGACTCGTCCTGGGCCTTGCCGGCGTGCTTCTCGTCTGGCTTGTCGGTCACCGCAGAAGGCCCTTCATCTCCGAGGTGGGCAGCGCGCGCAGGGCGGCGGTCTCGAGCTCGGCGACCTCGTCACGACGGTTGGCGCCCAGCTTGGTGTGCTGGACCTGGTCGTGCAGCTTGAGGATCGCGTCGATGAGCATCTCCGGGCGCGGCGGGCAGCCGGGGAGGTACATGTCGACGGGGACGACGTGGTCGACGCCCTGGACGACCGCGTAGTTGTTGAACATGCCGCCCGACGAGGCGCACACACCCATCGCGAGGACCCACTTGGGCTCGGGCATCTGGTCGTAGATCTGGCGCAGGACCGGGGCCATCTTCTGGCTCACCCGGCCGGCGACGATCATCAGGTCGGCCTGCCGCGGGCTGGCGCGGAAGACCTCCATGCCGAAGCGGGCGAGGTCGTACTTGGGGCCGCCGGTGGTCATCATCTCGATGGCGCAGCAGGCCAGGCCGAAGGTGGCGGGCCAGAACGACGCCTTGCGCATGTAGCCCGCGACGCCCTCGACGGTCGTCAGCAGGACGCCGCTCGGCAGCTTCTCTTCAAGTCCCATGGCTCAGTCCCAGTCCAGTCCGCCGCGGCGCCACACGTAGGCGTAGGCCACGAACACAGTTGCGATGAAGAGGACCATCTCGACGAGGCCGAAGAGGGCCATCTGGTCGAAGTGGACGGCCCACGGGTAGAGGAAGATGATCTCGATGTCGAAGACGATGAAGAGCATCGCGGTGATGAAGTACTTCACCGGGATCCTGCCGCCGCCCACGGGCTGCGGCGTCGGCTCGATGCCGCACTCGTAGGAGTCGAGCTTGGCCCGGTTGTAGCGCTTGGGACCCACGACGGCGCTCATGATCACGGAGAAGACCGCGAAGCCCGTCGCGATGAGTGCCAGCGCCAGGATCGGCGTGTAGAGCTCCATCGCTTCCCTTCCGGTGGACCGGCGCCCCGCCCAGACGGGCATGTGACTTTGTGAACGGCTTCACGAGTGGCGCGGGCCACAGTCTAGGACTCCGGTGCGGCGTGCGTCACGTCGGGGTGCAGACCATTCGGAAGCGGCCAATGCCGCCCTGACCTGCGCATTTAGGCAACGCGAACGTCACCTAAATACGCGTGCGGCGATCAGGCGGTGGCGCGGTGCAGGGCGACGATGCCGCCCGTGAGGTTTCGCCACTCTGGACGCTGCCAGCCGGCCTCGGCGACCATCGCGGCGAGCCCTTCCTGGTCGGGCCAGGCACGGATCGACTCCGCGAGGTAGACATAGGCGTCGGCCGCGCTCGCGGTGAGCGAGGCGATCCGGGGCAGGGCCTGCATGAAGCCGTCGAGGTAGATGGTGCGCAGCGCGCCGTTGGTGGGCGTGCTGAACTCGCACACGACGAGGCGACCGCCCGGGCGCGTGACGCGGAGCATCTCCCTCAGCCCCGCGACCGGGTCGACGAAGTTGCGCAGCCCGTAGGAGATCGTCACCGCGTCGAAGGTGTCGTCCAGGAACGGCAGCCGGGTGCCGTCGCCGGCGACGAACGGCAGCGAGGGCCGGTCCTTCTTGCCCTGCTGGAGCATGCCGACGGAGAAGTCGCACGGCACGGCGGTCGCCCCGTGGGCGCCGAAGGGCTCGCTCGAGCACCCGGTGCCGGCCGCGAGGTCGAGGACCAGGTCGCCGCGCTGCGGTGCGACGGCGTCGACCATCGCCCGGCGCCAGGTGCGCTGGATGCCGGCCGTCATGAGGTCGTTGGTGAGGTCGTAGCGCTTGGCCACGGTGTCGAACATGCGACGTACGTCGGTCGGTTGCTTGTCCAGGTCAGCGCGGGCCACGCCGCGAGCGTAGGCGTCCGAACCCCGGGAGGCGCAACGAGGGGGTGTCGTCGTGCGTCCCTATGATCACCACGTCGCTGGCTTCCCGGGAGGACCCACATGTCACGCCACCGCGCACTCGCGCTCGTCCTTGGGCTGCTCTGCGCCCTGACCACCCTCACGGGCGTCGCCGCGACCGGCTCCGCGTCCGCCGCCGCTGCGCCCTCCGCGTCGGGCTCACGTGCCGCCTTCGCCCCGATGCAGCTCGGCGACCGCGGCTGGCGGGTGCGGGTGCTCCAGAGTCGGCTGCACCAGCTCGGCCTCCACTCCGAGGTCGTGACCAACACGTTCGACCGCGAGACGCGCGACGGCGTCGCGACCGTCCAGCGTCGGCGCGGCTGGACCGCCGACGGCGTCGTGGACGAGCGCACGTGGCTCAAGATCGTCAGCCTCACGACCCAGCCGACGACCGAGGCGCTGCACAACGTCTACACGCCCGGCAAGCCGCTGCTGCAACGTGGCGACGCCGGCATGTGGGTGCGCCAGGTCCAGGCCCGGCTCACGCAGGTCCGCTGGTACGACGCCCGGGTGACCGGTCGCTACACGCAGGCGACCGTGAAGGCGGTGGAGGGGTTCCAGGCCAAGCGCCGGATCCCGGTGACCGGTGCGGTCGACCGGCGCACCCTCACGCGGCTCAAGGAGATGACCCGCGAGCCGACCAAGGCCGAGCTCTTCAACATCGTGCCCTCCGGCCCCGCCCTCGACCCGCGCTGCCTCACGGGCCGGGCGATGTGCGTCGACAAGACGTCGCGCTCGCTGCGCTGGGTCGTCGACGGCTCCGTCCTCGAGACCGTCGAGGTCCGCTTCGGCTCCGACGAGCTGCCCACCCGCGAGGGGGCGTTCACGGTCTTCCGCAAGTCGCGCGACCACGTGTCGAGCCTCTACAACACCCCGATGCCGTTCGCGATGTTCTTCTCGGGCGGGCAGGCCGTGCACTACTCCCCCGACTTCGCAGCCAACGGCTACAACGGGGCGTCCCACGGCTGCGTCAACGTGCGCGACCGCGCGGTCGTGGCCTGGCTGTTCGACCGGGTCAGGCTCGGCGACAAGGTGATCGTCTACCGCTCCTGAGCGAGCCGGCTCAGGAGCCGGTGCTGCCGGCGAGCGAGAAGGCGGAGTCCAGACCCTCGCCCGCCCGCCCACGGCGCGGGAGCGACGCCGAGGACGCCTCGACCTTCGGCGCTGCGGGTACGGCGACCACGGCGTGCTCGCGCGACAGCTCGAGGCGGATGGCCGGGTGGTGCGCGACGCGACCGATGCGGAAGCCCAACGTCGTGGCCAGGCCGCTGATGGTGCGGTTGACCCGGGCGTCCATGACCAGCACCCGCAGCCGGTCGCCCCACCAGGGAGCGAGGGCGGACACCTCGGCGGCGAGCTTGCGCGCCCGCGAGCCCTGGCGTGCCTCGGCCACGTGGGCCGACATCGCCTCGAGCACGTCGCGGGGCGTCTCGTGCCACGCGGACCCGTTGACGGTCGCGGACTCCAGCAGGTGCTCCAGCACCCTGGCCGCCTCGCGGTCGAGCAGCACGTGCGTGGGTCGGACGTGGGTGAGGGCGCCCTCGAGCTGGTCGGGCGTCTCGACCCACGCGAGGGTGCACCCCGACGTGAGGTGCGCGTCGCGCGCGACGGTCGTGAAGCGGTCGGTCGCCTCACCGGTCAGCAGGACGACGTCGGTGCCGGTGAGGTCGGACAGCGCGCCGGAGCACTCGGGCCGGAAGAGCCACGCCTGGCTCTTCTCCCGCGGCAGTCCCAGCACCGGCGAGGACGATGCGCCGGCGCGGGCGTCGGCGACCCAGGGCAGCAGGTCGGGCTGGCGCTTGCGCCGCTCGAGCCCCATCCCCCGCAGGCGTTCCCACGAGCGGTCGTCGCACTCGAAGAGCTGGGCGTCGGCCAGGGCGGCACGCCGCAGCAGCGACAACCGGCTCTCGTGGTCGACGACGACGAGGCGCACCTCGACCTCGTCGAGGAGCCGACCCACCTCCGCAGCGTCGAGGTGCTCGGGGAGCAGCAGCGGCACCGCCCCGGCGACCCGGGTGGCAAGCTCGAGCTCGAGCTGGCGGGCACCTGTCGCGACCCGGATGACGACGACCTGACCGGGGTTGACCCCGGCCTCGATCATGCCGGCAGCGCCGTCGATCACCCGCCGGTAGAGCTCGTTCCACGTGAGCGAGGTCCACGTCCCGTCCCGCAGCTCGGTCACGGCGACCTCGAGCGCGCGATTGCGCGCGTGGCGCTCCAGCCGGACGAGAGGAGATTCGTGGGCAGGCACGTGCGGGCTCCTTGGGGGGTGGCGGTTACCGAGGCAACCTAGGTGACGTGCACCTCTCCTGTTCGCCGTTTGGCCGATCTCCCCTCCTCCCCCTCCACGCCTCGGCGTAGGCTGCCCCCTCGTGACGATCCCCGCGTCCGCCTCCACCCCGCCGCTCGTCGTGCGCACCGTCCCCGTGGACCTGGCGGACCTCCCCCTCCTCGACCTGCTGCCCCGGCACGAGCCGGTCAGCTGGCTGCGCCGCGGCGAGGGCCTGGTGGGCTGGGGCGTCGCGGCACGACTGGAGACCTCGGGACCGACCCGGTTCAGCGACGCGGTGAAGTGGTGGTCCGAGACCGTCGCCCGCGCCCAGGTCGAGGACCAGGTCGCCGAGCCCGGCACGGGCCTCGTCTCGTTCGGAGCCTTCGCGTTCGCCGACGAGCCCGGCGAGTCGCTGCTCGTCATCCCGCAGGTCATCGTGGGCCGCCGCGGCGACCGGACCTGGCTGACCACCGTCTCGGTCGAGGCACCCACGCTCGCCCACGCTCCCGCCCCCGAGCCGCCCGTCGGCCTCGTCTTCTCCGACGGCGCCCGCAACGGCGAGGAGTGGATGACGGTCGTGGCCGAGGCGGTCCGCCGGATCTCCGCCGGCGACCTGGAGAAGGTCGTGCTCGCCCGCGACCTCATCGCGACCACCGACGAGCCGCTCGACGTCCGCTGGCCGCTGCACCGGCTCGCCGAGCAGTACGAGATGTGCTGGACCTTCCACGTGGACGGCCTGTTCGGTGCCACCCCCGAGATGCTCGTGCGCCGCGAGCGCGGCCTGGTGACCTCCCGCGTGCTGGCCGGCACGATCCGGCGTACGGGCGACGACGAGCGCGACCTCGCGCTGGCCGCGACCCTCGCCCGCTCGTCGAAGGACCTCGAGGAGCATGAGTACGCCGTGCGCTCGGTCGCCGACGCCCTCGAGCCGCACTGCTCGTCGATGAACGTGCCAGAGGCGCCGTTCGTCCTCCACCTGCCCAACGTCATGCACCTGGCCACCGACGTCAACGGCGTCGTCCACGACAACGCGACGTCGCTGCAGCTGGCCGAGTCGCTCCACCCCTCGGCGGCGGTCGGGGGCACCCCGACCACCGACGCGACCCGGCTCATCGCCGAGATCGAGGGGATGCCGCGCGAGCGCTACGCCGGCCCCGTGGGCTGGATGGACGCCTCCGGTGACGGCGAGTGGGGCATCGCGCTGCGCTCCGCGATGGTGACCGAGTCGGGCGTGCGGCTCTTCGCGGGCTGCGGCATCGTGGCGAGCTCGGACCCCGAGGCCGAGCTGGCCGAGTCGCAGGCGAAGTTCGTGCCGGTCCGCGACGCGCTCGGCGCCGGCTGACCTACAGGTCCCGGCCCGGCTCGCGCCGCTCGAACACCTGACCCGCGGGCAGCAGGTTGCCCATGTGGGTGGCGACCATGTCGAGGCCGATGTCGCTGTAGACGCGGTCGTGGATCGCCAGCGAGCGGGGCGCCGCGACCTCGCGCACGAAGTCGATCGCCTCGCTGACCTTGAGCCACGGCGCGCTCACCGGCGCGAGGAGGACGTCGACCTCGCGACCGGGAGGCGTCAGCGCGTCACCCGGGTGGTAGACGCTCGATCCCCCGGACTCCAGGACGAAGCCGGAGTTGTCGAAGCGGTCGTAGTCGGGGTGGATCACCGCGTGCTTCTCGCCCACGACCTCGACCGCCGTGCCGGCGACCTCGAGCCGGTCGCCGGGACGCACGACCGTCACGCGGTCGGCGACCTCGGGCGCCTGCTCGCGCAGCAGCCGCTCGACCGCGGCGATGGTCCAGATCGGCACGCCGCTCCCGCGGAGGTGGTCGGGATGCACGTGGTCGGGGTGCTCGTGGGTGATCAGGACGGCGTCTGCGCCCTCGAGCGCAGCGGGGTCGGTGAACACTCCCGGGTCGATGACGACGACACCGCCGTCGCCCTGGACCCGGACGCAGGCGTGGCCGAACTTGGTGATCCGCATGGTCACCACACTAGGCGCGCCCCACGAGTGGGGAATCGTCGTACTGGTGGGACAGAAGGTTAGGGTGGGGCAGCCTCCGACGGGTGGAGTGCCCTGGGGGAATCGCCAATCGCACCCGAGACGAAGAGAGTCCTACATGTCTGCACGCCGCGTGCTCGCAGGCAGCGCCGTCGCGCTGCTCCTGCCCGCGTCCCTGCTCCTGACGGTCGAGACCGGCTCGGCCACCGACTCCGCGGCACGCCCCGCGTCGACGTCGGTGACCAAGAAGGCCAGCCAGAAGATCAGCCTGGAGGTGCTCCCGCAGATCGTCCAGCAGGGCAAGCGCACCGCCAGCGCCGACTCGGCCAAGGGCGCCGTCACCGCGACCATCAAGCCGGTCAAGGTCGGCCGCAAGGTCGTCCTCGAGCAGCTCAACGGCTCCTCGTGGAAGAAGGTCGGCACCGCCAAGCAGGAGAAGTCCGGCCGCGCCTACTTCTCCGCCGTCGTGTCCAAGGGCGGCGCCGCCCTGACCTACCGCGTCACCGCGCAGAAGTTCAAGGGCCTCAAGAAGGTCTCCAGCACCTCCGCCGACACGACGCAGTGGCTGACCCCGACCTTCACCGACGAGTTCTCCGGCAGCACCCTCAGCCCGGTGTGGGGCATGCGCGGCCAGAAGTACGAGCCGCAGAGCAAGCGCAAGTGCTCCAAGGGTGACCCGAAGGCCGTCAAGGTCGGCAGCGGCGCCCTGCGCCTGAGCGTCATCAAGGACAAGTCGGCCAAGGGCAAGTGCACGGCCACCTCGCGCAAGAAGAAGGAGAAGATCTCCTACCGCCTCAACGGCCACGTCGGCACCGAGGGTGGGTTCGACTTCCGCTACGGCGTCGCCGCCGCGCGCATCAAGATGCAGAAGGCCCAGGGCCAGCACGCCAGCTTCTGGTCGCAGCCCAACGGTGGCAACTGGTCAGGCAGCGACGGCCACGAGATCGACATCATCGAGTACTTCGGTGACAAGCACCCGCAGGGTGGCCTCACCAGCTTCATCCACTGGTACAAGGGCAAGAAGCTCATCAAGACCGGCTCGTGGATCAAGGACTCGAAGTCGTTCCTGAAGAACAAGAAGGACGGCTGGTCGAAGAACTACCACGTCTTCTCGGTCCAGTGGACGCCCAAGACGATCATCTTCCGCATCGACGGCAAGGAGACCTGGCGCACGTCGGCCCGCGTCTCGAAGGCCCGCCAGTACCTCATCCTGAGCCTGCTCGCCTCCGACTACGAGGCGCTGGAGATGCCGGACAAGAAGCTCCCGCAGCACATGTACGTCGACTGGGTCCGCGTGTGGGAGACCCCGCAGCCCTGATCGACTGACTCACCCAGCACGGCGATCCGCGCCCTGGACCACTCTCCCTGTCTCAGGGAAGGACCAGGGCGCGGATCTTTGCGTCCAGCTCGGCGCGGTTGTCGCGTCGTACACGCGCCTCGACGACCTCGATCCCGCCGTTGGGCGTGGCGAGGGCCTGCTCGAGCTCGGGCAGCCCGGTGACCCGCAGGTGCGGCACCCGCGCGGCCGCGCACAGGCTGGCGACGTCGACGCCGTGTGGCGTGCCGAAGAGGGTGTCGAAGCGGTCGGCGTGCTCCGGTGCGCCCTGCTCGAGCGTCGCGAAGATCGACCCGCCGTCGTCGTTGACCACGACGATCGTGAGGTCCGGGCGCTCCTCGCGCGGGCCGAGGAGGAGACCGGTCGTGTCGTGCAGGAACGTCACGTCACCCATCAGGGCCAGCGCGCGCGTGGAGCGCGGCCGGCCCAGCGCGGCGCCGATGGCCGAGCTGATGGTGCCGTCGATGCCGGCCAGGCCGCGGTTGGCGATGACCTTGCGGCGCCCGCCCACCTCGTAGCGGGCGACCATCAGGTCGAGGTCGCGGACCGGGTTGGAGGCGCCGACGAACAGCAGCCCGCCGGCCGGCAGGGCACGACTGACCGCCTCGGCCACCTCGTACGGCGTGAGGTCGGGCTCGGCGGCGAGGAACCGGTCGAGCCCGCGCGACGTGGCACGGTCCGCCTCACGCCAGGCCTCGAGCCACGCCGGGTCTCCGGACCCCGTGACGTCGACCTGGTCCACCTCGTGGGCCACGGCGAACGGGCGCTCGGCCCACCTGCCGCGGTGGCGGGCCGAGACGACCTCGACGTCGTCGCGGGCGAGCAGGCGCGCGACCGGGCGCGACAGCGTGGGGTGGCCGTGGACCACGACCCGCTCGACCTGCTGCCCCAGCTCACCGGACAGCAGCAGCCGGTAGGTGCGGACCACGTGGTCGCCGGTGCGGCACCCGCTGGACGGCTCGGCGAGGAGCGGCCAGCCCGCCTTCTCGGCGAGGACGCGGGCGGGCGGGCCCGCGTCGTCCCCGGCGACGACGACCGTGCGGGGCCCGGGCTCGAGGACGAGTCGCTCCACGGGAGCGGCTGGCGTGACCGGCCATGACGGCGGGTCATCGGCGGCGACCTCCCAGCCCCCGTCGTCGGGCAGCAGCGGCTCGTCGAGCTGCACGTTGAGGTGCACCGGCCGGTTGCCCCCGTGGCCGCGGACGAACGCGAGGATCGGGTCGAGATCGGCGGCGGCGACGTCGAGCGTCGGGGCGAAGGAGCCGAAGATCCCGACCTGGTCGGTGGTCTGGTTGGCGCCGGAGCCCCGGAGGCGCGCGGGCCGGTCGGCGGTCACGACCACCATCGGCACACCGGCGTGCGCGGCCTCGACCACGGCGGGCAGGAGGTTGGCCACCGCCGTGCCCGACGTGCAGGTCACTGCCGCGGGGCGGTTGCCGACCTTCGCGAGGCCGAGGGCGAGGAAGGCGGCGGTCCGTTCGTCGATGCGCGTGTGCAGGC
This sequence comes from Nocardioides sp. P5_E3, assembly GCF_054049275.1. Taxonomy (NCBI): domain Bacteria; kingdom Bacillati; phylum Actinomycetota; class Actinomycetes; order Propionibacteriales; family Nocardioidaceae; genus Nocardioides; species Nocardioides sp. P5_E3. Next base: position 6,702 of record NZ_JBFUMR010000005.1, on the reverse strand, counting down.
GCAGGGCCCCGGCGGTGGCGGCGTCGTAGAGCGCGAAGGAGAGCGGCGCGTTGCGGGAGCCGGGCGCGATGACCGCCTCACGCACCCCGGCGCCGCGGAGCGCGGTCACCACGGTCCGGGCGAGCTCGGTCGAGGGGTTGGTCACGCTCGCTGATCCTGCCCTACCGACGCCAGCCGGCCGCGCCAGTGGGCCACCCGGTCCGCGGGAGCCGCGAGCCGCGCCAGCGCCGCGGCGTCCACCTCGGGCCGGCCCACCCTCAGCATGCCGTCGACCGGCAGCATCGGCTCGGTGACCACGTCGTCGGTCAGCAGCTGGACGGTCGCGAGCCCGCACGCGTGGTGGAGCTCGGGAAGCGCCGCCGCGAGGGCCACTCCGGCAGCGATGCCGATGCTCGACTCGACGGCACTGGAGACCACGACCGGCAGGCCGATGTCCTCGGCGATGCGCAGGCAGGCTCGCACCCCCCCGAGCGGCTGCACCTTCAGCACGGCGACGTCGGCGGCCTCGAGGTCGCGCACCCGGTAGGGGTCCTCGGCCCGGCGGATCGACTCGTCGGCGGCCACCGGCACGTCCACGCGTCGTCGTACGACAGCGAGGTCCTCGACCGCCATCACCGGCTGCTCGACGTACTCCAGGCCGCCGGCCGCGCGGTCGATCGCGGCGATCGCGCGGACCGCCTCGTCGACGTCCCACGCGCCGTTGGCGTCGACCCGCACCAGGCCGTCCGGCCCCAACGCGTCGCGCACCGCCTCGACGCGGGCGAGGTCGTCGGCCAGCGTCTGGCCACGCTCGGCGACCTTGACCTTGGCCGTGCGGCAGCCGCCGGCGGTGACGATGGCGTGCGCCCGGTCGGGGTCGGTGGCCGGGACGGTGACGTTGACGGGCACGACGGTGCGCAAGGGGTCGGGCCACCCCACGTCGGCTGCTTCGCGCGCGCAGGCGAGCCACGGGCGGGCGGTGGGGTCGTCGTACTCCAGGAACGGCGACCACTCCCCCCAACCGGCGTCACCGCGCAGCAGCACGCCCTCGCGGACCGTGATGCCGCGGAACCGGGTGCGCAGCGGGATGGAGAAGACGTGCAGGTCGTCCACCTCGTCGACGGGCGGGGCCATCAGAGCGCGGCCCTGATGGCCTGCCGGTCGACCTTGCCGTTGGGCAGCAGCGGCAGGCTCTCGACCCACCGGAACTCGCGGGGCGCCCACGACCGGGGGTGCTCGAGGCTGACCCAGTCGCGCAGCTCGGCCTCGCGGACGTTGCCGACCACGACGGCGACGACCCGCTGGCCCCACTCGGGGTCGGGGACACCGAGGACCTCGGCGTCGGTGACGAGGAGGTGCTCGCGGAGCCGCCGGGCGACGGCGGTGACCGGGACCTTCACGCCGCCGCTGACGACCACGTCGTCGACGCGGCCGATGACCTGCAGGCGTCCGTCCTCGTCGAAGCGGCCGGCGTCGGAGGTGAGGAACCAGCCGTCGACGACGGACTCGGCGGTCAGCACGGGGTCGTCGGCGTAGTGGCTGAACAGCGTCGGACCGGCGATGCGCACGCGTCCCTCGGCGCCGATCGTCACGCCGACCCCGTCGAGCGGCATGCCGTCGTAGACGCACCCGCCGGCGGTCTCGGACGAGCCGTAGGTGGCGACGACACGGACGCCCTGCTCCTCCGCGCGCCTGCGCACCGCCGGGTCGAGGCCGCCGCCGCCGACGAGGACCGCGTGGCAGCGGGCGAGGGCCGCGACCTGCTCGGGGTCGCCGACGATGCGGTGGAGCTGGGTCGGCACGAGCGAGGCGAACGTCGGGGTCCCGGCCTGGTCCGCCGCGACCGCTCCCCCGATGTCGAGGCCCTCCACGACGACGGGCTCGTGACCGGCGACCAGAGAGCGGACGATGACCTGCACCCCCGCGACGTACGACGACGGCAGCGCGAGCAGCCACCGGCCCGTCCCGCCCAGCCGCCGGGCGGAGCCCTCGACGCTGGCGAGCACGGCGCGGCGCGGGAGGACGACCCCCTTCGGCCTGCCTGTCGACCCCGAGGTCTCGATCAGCAGCGGTGGCGGGGCGTCGGCCTCCAGCCATTCCGACAGCTGCCGGATGGCGACAGAGGGCTCGTCCGAGGGCCGCAGGAAACTCACACGACGAACGCTAGTGGCTCTGCCAGCATGAGCACGATGGACGGTACCGAGACGCGGCGCGAGCCAGGGGCACAGTCCTGGTGGCAGCGGCAGCTCCCCCCGTCGCCGCTCGCGCGGTCGCTGTCGGTCCAGTCGATCCTCTTCGCGGTCGGCGAGGGCACCTTCATCACCGGCTCCGCGGTCTTCTTCACCCAGATCGTGGGCCTCTCGGCCGCCCAGGTCGGCATCGGCCTCACCGTCGCCGGCGTCGTGTCGTTCTTCTTCGCGGTGCCGGCGGGCAAGCTCGCCGACCGCGTCGGCACGAGACGCATGTGGGCGATCGGCGCCGGGCTCACCGCCCTGCTCTACCTCGTGTGGCCGCTGATCCACGGGTTCGCCGCCTACCTCGCGATGATGGTCGTGCTCGAGGTGGTCAGCCAGGCCGGCTGGAGCGGCCGCGGTGCCTACACGATCGACATCTTCACGCGCGAGGAGCGCGTCCAGTCGCAGGCCTTCATGCGGGCCGCGCTCAACATCGGGTTCACCGTCGGCGCCCTCATCGGCGGCCTCGCACTGGCGACCAACAGCGACGCCGTCGTGCGCGCCGTGCCGCTCCTCACCGGCGCCATCCTGCTCGCGAACACGTACTGGATCACCCGGCTGCCCGACCCGCCCGCGAAGGCCCCGAGACCCACCGACGACGAGGTGGTCAAGCCGCGTGCGCTGAAGAACCGGCCTTTCCTCGCCCTGATGACCGGCGACGGCGTGCTCGGCACCAACCAGGTGCTGCTCAACATCGTGATCCCGCTGTGGCTCGTGGAGGAGACCGATGCCCCGCGCGTGCTGCTCGCGTGGCTCTTCGCCACCAACACCGTGATGGCGGTGCTGCTGCAGGTCGCCGCGGCTCGCGGCGTCGACTCCGTCGCGCGGTCGCTGCGGGCGTCGTACATCTCGTCCGGCTTCTTCGTCCTGTCCTGCGCCATCGTGCTCGTCACCCACGACACGATCGGCTGGGTGACGATCGCGCTGGTCTGGCTCGGTCACGTCACGGTGACCGGTGCCGAGCTCTTCCAGTCGGCCGGCCACTGGGGCTTCATGTCGGACCTGACCGACGCCGACCAGCGCGCGGAGTACCAGGGCGCCGCCCACATCGGCGGCACCCTCGGCTCGGTGTGGGCGCCCGCGCTCTACACCTGGCTGGCGATGGAGCACGGGTCGTTCGGCTGGATCACGATCGCGGCCATCGTGGCGGTCTCGACGCTCACCATGGGACCGTCGGCCCGGGCCGCGGAGCGCTACCTCGCACGGCACGGCTCGGCGACCTGACCGGTCGCGGCCCCGGTCGTACGCCGTAGGGTCGCGGCCATGACCGCGTACTGGATCACCACCTACAAGGCCGTCCACGACCCCGACAAGGTGGCGGCCTACGCCACGCTCGCCGGACCGGCGCTCACCGCGGCGGGTGGCCGGTTCCTGGTGCGCGGCGTGCCCGAGGTGACCTTCGAGAAGGGCGAGTCCACCCGCACGATCGTGATCGAGTTCCCGTCGGTCGAGGCGGCCGTCGCTGCGCACGACAGCGAGGCCTACCAGGAAGCGCTCGGTGCGCTCGACGGCGGCGCCGACCGCGACATTCGCGTGGTGCCCGGCGCGTAGCCACTCTCCCCGACCCGTGCCATCCGCCACTGTGCTCCCTGCCGACTGCGTGGCACGGTGGAGGGATGGACGCCTTCCGGCTCGTCGCCACCGTCGTCGTGATGGTGGGGGTCGTCGTGGCCATCCTGCTGTTCGAGCGACGCAGGGCCGAGCAGATCAGGCGGGACACCGCGCGGATGGCGCAGGGCCGCCCCCCGGAGGAGGCCGAGGACGAGGACGGCCGGGCTCCGTAGCCGCGGACCGACTTCCGGCAGGCGTCGTTTTACCCACCTCAGGGTGGTGACCGACGGCTGGTCGCGACCTACGGTCCAGAGAAGTGCTGGATCTCTGTCGTGGAGGCGCAGGCGTGGAGACCAACGTGGGATCGGCGGCCCCGGCCAGGTTGCTCGCCCTGACCTTCCTGGTGGGCACCATCCTGGGCCTGCTGGGTGTGGTCCTCTGGGTGAGCGTCATGGGCGACGACGGCGGTGACGCCAGTCTGCAGGCGAGCAGCCGCAGCGTCGCTGACGAGCCGGAACCGGCGCCCCGTGACGATGCCTCGTCCGCACCGGCGCAGCAGCCGGCAGACACCCGGGAGTCGCGTTGCTCCGCAGCGGCTGCGGCGCTGAAGGCCCCGCTCGGGGCGGCGGGACCCGCCCTCCGACAGTGGGACGTGCACGTCGACGCCATGAACAAGCTCGTGGTCGGCGAGATCACCTTGCAGCAGGCGACGGCCTTCTGGAACCAGACCAGGCTGGGCGCGCAGCGGAACGTCGACCGCTTCCGCAAGGCATGGACCGCCCTCGAGCGCACGGGCGTCGACTGTCCGGCACCGGCCCTGCTGGGTCCCGCACCGGCAGCCGTGCGCTCGTGCTCCCGCCTCGTCGAGGCAGAGCTCGGCGTCGCCCGGACAGCGAAGACGTCGATCGACACCTGGGACACCCACGTGCACCACATGGACATGCTCCGGATGGGCACGCTGTCGCCCGAGAAGGCGACCGAGATGTGGCTGACGATGTGGAGGCGCGGCGTGCGCGACCTGGACGCCTACCGTGCGGCAGCGCGCAACCCGGTGCTGGAGGTGCAGTGCCCGGGTGCGGGCTCCGCCGGCTGAGCCTCAGGTGGCGACGGCCTCGCGGACCCGGTCGAGCATCGCCTGCTCGCCGGCACTGACCTGCTCCGCGCGGAAGCCCATGAAGCCGCCCTCCTTGGCGGCGTCGGCCGAGGCCTGGGCACTCGCCAGCAACCAGGCGCCGTACGCCGCTGCCTCCTCGGCAGACGCCTTGGCGGCCACGACCTCCACCACCCCGCGGAGCTCGGCCACCACCTCGTCCCCGACCGCAGGGCCGGTGGGCTTGTAGCCCTTGAGCGGATGCCGGCGTTCCTGCACCATCGCCTGCACGTCGAGCGCCACGTCGGCCAGGAGCTCCTCCCGGCTCGGCGGGCTGGTGGCGGACTTCATCGCGGCCATCGTCTCCTTCGCTGCCTCGATGGGGCCGCCCGGGTCGGCCAGGGAGATCGCCAGCCCGGCCACGAACGGTGCCCGCACGATCCGGGCCCATTCCTCCTCGGAGAAGTCGCTCTTCGTCGTCACGCCATCATCCCTTCGAGCGCGGAGGCCGCACCCCGTCCGAGGCTCGGCATGGCTCCCAGTGTCCACGGCGCCCACGGGGCTGTCATCCCGCTCGGCGGGGGAGGCGGGCGCCTCACCCGGCACGGATGATGCCTGCCGGCTACCGGTCGGGCAGCGTGTGGCGCACCTGTCCGGCTGCGTCACACCCAACGACCTCGAGGGGGATCGGTGCGCCCGAGTGTCATGACGCGACGACTCCGCCTCGGCGGCCTGCTGCTCGTGGCGCTCGGTCTGCTCACGGCCTGCGGTGGGAGTGGCGGAGAAGAAGGAGGGGGCCCGACCGTCTCGCCGACCCGGACGCCCACGGCCACCGAGCTGCCCAGCCCCACGCGTACACCCACAGGGACGTTGCCCACCCCGACCCGCACGCCGTCGGGCACGGAGAGCCCCACCCAGACCCCCACGGAAACGCCTACCGAGACCCCCACCGAGACGCCTACTGAGACGCCTACTGAGACGGTCACGGAAACGCCCACCGAGACGCCCACCGAGACGGTCACTGAAACGCCCACCGAGACCCCCACCCAGACGCCCACGGAAGCGCCCGAGGACCAGGCAGCCGAGGGACAGCCGGGCGAGGACGACGGAGTGCCGTCCTGGGTGTGGTGGGTCGCGGCCGCTGTCGTGCTGGGATGCCTCGTCGCCGTCCCACTGGTCGTACGCGGACGGCGCCGGGCCTCGTGGCAGCGCGAGCTGGAGCGCCAGGAGGCCGAGGTCGAGTGGTTCGCACGCGACCTGCTGCGCGAGCTTCGCCTCGCGGGGTCCCACGAGGAGATGGCCGGCGGCTGGGCCGTGAGCCAGGGACGCGTCGCCGCCGCCGAGGACGGGCTCACCGTGCTCGAGTCCACGGCACCGGACGACGCCGGTGAGGCCCGCGCGCGAGCGTTGCGAGACGCCGTGCGCGACGCGCGCGCCCGCATGCAACGGCTCGTCGCTCCCGGCCAGCACGACACGTGGGCCCTCGACCTGGACACCCTCATGATCGACCTCCAGGGCACGCTGCGCCCAGCGGCGACACCGACGCCCCCCGCCTGAGTCGTACGCAGTCTGCCGCCTGGTCCGGTCGTGGGTGTCGGGATCGCGGAGGATCCGGGTCGGCAGATTCAGGGAGTCGTTGCAACGCGGTTGAGATCTTCTTGGATCAACGTAGTCAGGCGTTCGCGGGGTGTGTAGTAGCCCAGGCGTTTGCGGGGACGGTCGTTGAGCTCGTCAGCGATGGTCTGCAGGTCGGTGGCGCTGTGGACCGATAGGTCGGTGCCTTTGGGGAGGTACTCGCGCAAGAGCCCGTTGATGTTCTCGTTGCTGCCGCGCTGCCAGGGCTTGTAG